>JAJXZI010000281.1 GCA_021780115.1 bacterium
GGTTGACCACGAAGTCGTAGCCCAGCCAACCGGTGCGCGGATCGTGGTCGGTGTCGAGGAACAACAGCATCCAGTTGGCGTCGGTGGGCGCGGTGATCGGCGCGCGGGTGCGGACGTAGAAATAAACGTTGCGGGCGTCCCAGCTCACCTTGGCGGCGATCAGGTCGTTGCGGCCGGTCTGGTTCACAAACGGCGGTTGGCCCTGCCAGCCCGGATGAGCGCGGTGGACCGGGTCGCCGATGTCGTCCCGAAATTCCGGCGTCACCCGGCGCCAATCGTCAAACCGGCCATCGAGCCGGATCGGCGCGCTCCGGACCGGCGGGACGGTCCGCGCGCCTTTGAACCGGCGGACGTAGCTGACGAGTTGGTAGTAGTAGTTGTCGCCGTGGCCGCCGGTCATCGGTTCGACGTCGCGGCTGAATTCCTCGCTGTATTGATCCACGAAAAACGTCCCGCCCGGCGGGAGCGGTTGGCCGAGAAACGGCTGGCCGCCTTGGGCATTGACGAACCGCTGGGCAATCCACTCGTTCCAGCCGGTGACGAAGGCCAATTCCGGGTTGACCTGGAGTGCGCGCCGCCACTGTTCGGCGAAGTAAGGCCCGCGCTCGGTGGCCCGCTGTCCGGGCGGCGGCTCGTGGCCGTCGTGGAAGCTGCGGCCGATGTTCGAGACCGGATGCTCCGCCACGGCGACGCTGATTTCCTCCGGTTGCTGCGGGCGGGCGTGCCAGCCGGGTTGTTGCGGCGTGTGGTCCAGCCAGGGCCATTTGTCCCGGCCGTCGCCGAACCAGCCCTTGGGATCGGTCCACGCCCAGGATTCGCGCAGGGTGAAGAAGTCCTGGACCGGCCCGCTCTGGCCGTGGAGCGCGCCGAGGAGGAGCGGTTTGCCGAGCCACGCGAACCAGAGATCCCGGTGGAGTCCCTGGGCGTACAAACCCTGGTAGAGCCGGCGGGCGACCTCGACGCCGCTCGAGTGGGTGAGGAACGCGATGCGCGGCGCCTTCATGCCCAGGCGGCGGCGCTCCTCCAAAATGCGGCACACGGCGGCGCAGGTGTTTTCGTAAAGGAGCGCGTTGGTCACGTCGAAGAACAGCACGTCCACCCCGGCGTCACTGAGCATCTGGACGTGCTTGCGAATGACCGCCTCGTCGTCGCTGCGGTAGTAACCGAACAGCGGTTCGCCCCAGAAATGAAACGCGCCTGGCGGACCGTAGGCCGGATGGGCCGGATGGGCCGCGACCAGTTTGGTGTTGTCGTACACCGGCCCGTCTCCGGTGAGCCACAGGAAGTAGAAGATGGCGACGGTTTTGTCGCGCGGCGGGCCGCATTCCCCCCCGGTCGGCAGGGCGCGGCCCAGGGCGTCGCTGGCGACCCACGTGTCACTGAAGGTGTCCCAAACCGGGGCGCTTTGGGCCTGGGCTTGGGCGAGGCAGAGCGCTTGCAAAAGGGCGACCAGCGCCAAGCCGGCCAGTGCCCGCATCCGGCGCCGCCCGAAACCCAGCCGGGCGGGCGGTCTTCGGCCACTGCGTTCACGCGTTTGCTTCTTCATTCATTGCCTATCCGGTTCCTTGTCCAAGGGATTGCCGCGCCTCGCAGAAGCGCGCTCCGGAGCGCGGGTCCGCGACCGCAGCCGCACAGAAGGACAGCCAACCGGAGAGGCATACTTCATTCCACTCAGCGACCCGCGGCCGCTTCGCGCTGTTTCGTCCAGTCGCCGGCCAGGGTGGTCAGCGTTTTGCCTTTCAACACTTTCTCGGCCAGCGGAAACAGGATCCGCTCCTCCTTGTCGAAATGGTTCCGCGAGTAGGCCGTGGCCCGGAGCAGAAGCGCCCGGGCCGTCTGGACCTGGCGGGCGGCTTTGATCTCGGCCAGGCTGGAGTCAATCTCCCGATGTTCCTGGTGGAAGCGGTCGGCCTGGCCCATCTGTTCCAGGCAGTGTTCCAGCGGCTCGATCAGGAGCGTGTCCTCGGTGCGCGAATGCGCGCTGAGCGTGGACTCCAGCACCGCGGCGAGAGACTTGACCTCCGCCAGCGTCTTGAGCCGCGGCACGGCTTGCTCGATGTGGTCAAAGAGACTGTGGAAAACGACGTGCTCCGCCATCAGGGCTTCGGTGATCTTCATGGTGTGTCAACAATTCACGCGGTGCGCCGTCGGAAATCCCTTCTGTCGGGGACCGCCCGCGCCGCAAGCCATTAAACCAGACGGCGCGCAAAATGCAAACTGCACGGTGACTCAGGCCGCGTTCGGGGCGGCGCGGTGGTTTTGGAAATTGACCGCGCGCGGAGATTCGTTCACAGATGAACCGGCCACCGAATACCATGACGACTCACTATCTCGCTTGCGACCTCGGCGCCACCAGCGGCCGTCTCATGCTCGGCACGCTGGCCGGGGGCAGGCTCAGCCTGGAGGAAATCCACCGATTTCCCAACGAACTCGTCAAGGTCGGCCCGTCCCTCCGTTGGGACATGGCGGCCCTCTTCCAGGAACTGAAGACCGGCCTCAAAAAAACCGCGGCGCGTCAACTGCCCCTGGCCGGCATCAGTACCGATTCCTGGGGCGTGGACTACCTCCTTTATGACGCGCAGGACCGCCTCCTGGAACCGGCGTTCGCCTACCGCGACCCGCGCACCGAGGCGGGCGTGGTCCGCGCCCGGTCCCGCGTGAGCTGGGAGACGATTTACGCGGAAACCGGCATCCAGTTCATGGCGTTGAACACCCTCTACCAGCTCGCCGCCGAAACGCCCCAGCGCCTGGCCCAGGCGAAGAAGTTGCTCCTCATCGGCGACGCCTTCAATTACTACTGCTCCGGCGTGGCGGCGCACGAGGAATCCCTGGCCAGCACCTCGCAACTCTACAACCCGCGCAACCGGAGCTGGTCCCCGGCCCTCCTCGGCGCGTTGGAATTGCCGCCCGCGCTCTTCCCGCCCGCGGTTTCCTCCGGCACGAAACTGGGCCGGCTGAAGCCGGAACTCGCCGCCGAAACGGGCCTCGACCGCATCGAGGTCATCGCCACCTGCTCGCACGACACCGGCGCCGCCGTCGCCGCCGTGCCGGCGCGCGGAGAGAACTGGGCGTACCTCAGTTCCGGCACCTGGTCGCTCATCGGCGTGGAACTGCCGGCGCCCGTGATCACCGCCCAGAGCCGCGACCTCAACTTCACCAACGAAGTCGGCTACGGCAGCACGATCCGTTTTCTCAAGAACATCATCGGCATGTGGATCGTCGAGGAATGCCGGCGCGACTGGGCCCGGTCCGCCGGCGATCTCGCCTACACCCAATTGCTCCAGCAGGCCGCCGACGCGCCCGCCTTTGTCTCGCTGATCAACCCGAACGACCCGCGCTTCTTCGCGCCCGACGACATGCCGGCCAAGATCGCCGCGTTCTGCCGGGAGACCGGCCAGCCCGTGCCCACCTCGCCGGGCGCCACCGTCCGCGCGGTACTGGAAAGCCTGGCACTGCTCTACGCCCGGATGACACGGCAAATCGAACAACTCACCGGCCGCCCGATCGAACGCCTGCATATCGTTGGCGGGGGCAGCCGCAACGCGCTGCTGAACCAGTTCGCGGCCAACGCGCTGCAAGTGCCCGTCCTGGCCGGCCCCGCCGAATGCACCGCCTTGGGCAACGTCCTGGTACAGGCGCTCGCGCTGGGCCACCTGCCTTCGCTCGCGGCGGCGCGCGAGGTGGTGCGGAATTCCTTCGAAGTCACCACCTTCCATCCGCAGGCGGCGGCGGAATGGCAGGCGGCCGGCGCCCGATTCGCCAAGCTGTTCACGAACTGACCCGACACTCCGCAAACCTCCGGCGGAGACGACGGCGCTTCAGAGCCCAGCCGGCGCGACGCACCGCGAAGGTGGACATCTTCCCGTCGGAGAACGATTGCAGTTTTGTCTTCGCCCCCTACCTTAGCCGCCATGCAATTCATCGGGACCGTCATCGAGAAGCTCCAGCGCCATCCCAAGCGCATCGTGTTCCCCGAGGGGACCGAGCCGCGGGTGCTCCAGGCGGCGCGGCAGTTCCATTGCCTGCGGCTGGGCGCACCCATCCTGCTGGGCCAGCGGGGAAAGATCGAGGCGCTGGCGCGTGAGTTGAAGGTGTCGCTCGACGGCATCCGCGTGATCAATCCCGAGCAGAGTGAAGACCTGGAGACCTTTGCCCGCACGTTCCGGCTGCTCCGGCGTCCGCGCGGCATGAAAGCGATGGAGGCCCGCGACGTGATGCTCAACCCGAATTTCTTCGGCGCCATGATGGTGGCCATGCACCAGGCCGACGGCCTCGTCACCGGCACCAACGTCGCCACCACCGTCGTGCTGCGGCCGCTCATCCAGACCATCCGCCTCGCGCCGCACATCATCACCGCCTCCAGTTGCACCGTGATGGAGTTCGAGGATTCGCGCGTCGGCGAAGACGGCCTGCTCTTCCTGGCCGACTGCGGCGTGGTGCCGGACCCCACGATGGAGCAACTGGCGGACATCGCCGTCAGCACGGCGCAGTTCGCCCGGCATCTGCTCGGCTTCCGGCCGCGCGTGGCGCTGCTTTCGTACTCCACGAAGGACAACGCCACGCCGCCGTCGCTCGGCAAAGTCCAGGCCGCCGTCGCCCTGGCCGAGAGCAAGGCGCGCGCCCGCGGCCTGGAGGCCGACTTCGACGGCGAACTCCAGGCGGACACCGCCGTCGTCCCCGAAATCGCCGCGCGCAAGCTGCCGGAGAGCAAAGTCGCCGGCCACGCCAACGTGCTGATCTTCCCGGACCTCCAGTCGGGCAACATCGCCGCCAAACTCCTGCGCCACCTGGCGCACGCCCGCACCTACGGCCACATCCTGCTGGGCCTGGACCGGCCGGCGGCGGATGTCTCCCGCGGCTCGACGGCGCGCGACATCCTCGGAGTGGCGGCGCTGGTCGGCGTGCAGGCGATCGCGTACGACCAACTCTATCCCGGCGCCGGGGAGACGCTGCCCGGCCAGTGATGAAGCCCCCAAGCGGAACTTCTTCGGCCTTCGGCTTTGCCCCGCATGTCCCTGCCTTTTCCCGTCAATTCCGTCCTTGACCACATCCCGGTTTACCAACCGGGCCGGCCGATCGAGGAAGTCGCCCGCGAACTGGGCCTGCCCGCCGCCGACATCATCAAGCTGGCCTCGAACGAGAATCCGCTCGGCCCGTCGCCGCTCGCTGTCGCCGCGATGCGGCAGGCGCTGGCCGCCGCGCATCTGTACCCGGACGGCAACGCGTTCCACCTGAAACGAAAACTCGCCGCGAAATTGGGCGTCGAACCGGCCAATCTCGTGCTGGGCAACGGCTCGAACGAAATCCTGGAGTTCATCGGCCACGCGGTGCTGTCCCCCGGCGCCGAGGCCGTCGTGTCGCAATACTGCTTTGCGGTCTATCCGCTCGTCACCCACCTGTTCGGCGCCACGCTCGTCACCGTGCCGGCCCGAGACTACGGCCACGACCTGCCGGCGCTGCTCCGGGCGATCACGCCGCAGACGCGCGCCGTCTTTATCGCCAACCCGAACAACCCCACCGGCACCCGCGCCTCCCGCGAGGAGTTGCGCCGCTTCGTGGACGCCGTCCCGCCGCGCGTGCTGCTGGCGCTGGACGAGGCCTACCTCGAATTCCTCGCCGACCCGCCGGATTTTCTGCCGCTCATTCGCGGCGGACAGAAGCCGAATCTTCTGCTGCTCCGCACGTTCTCGAAGATTTACGGTCTGGCCGGGCTGCGCCTCGGCTACGGGATCGCCGCCCCGGCCCTCATCGCCGCGCTGGAAAAGGTCCGCCAGCCGTTCAACATCAACGCGGTCGCGCAAGCCGGGGCGCTCGCCGCGCTGGACGATACCGAACACGTGCAAAAGACCCGCCGCAACAATGCGGACGGTCTGGAGTTTTACGCGGAGGCGTTCCGGCGGATGGGCCTCCCGTTTGTGCCCTCCGCCGCCAACTTCATCCTTGTGCGCGTCGGGGACGGTCAGCGGGTCTTTTGCGAACTCCAGCAGCGCGGAGTCATCGTGCGGCCGATGGGCGGCTACCAACTGCCGGAGTTCGTCCGCATTTCGGTGGGCACACCCGAGGAAAACCGGCGGTGCCTCGAAGGACTGAAAGCGGCGCTGGCCTGAGGCGCGGGCCTCAATTCCGCGTCCCCCGTTCCACCTGCACGGTGCGAATCTGCCATGGTGAAAACGCCAGCGGGCTGGAGGCGGCCGGGCCGACGTGTCCGAGCAGGTCGGCGGTGCGCAGCCGGGTTTCGCCACCGTGGAAGGCCACCGGGGCGGCGCCGGGGCGGCCCTGATCCTCGTAGAGCCGCGCGAAGACGTGGCCGGCTTCGGGGTAGAGGGCGGAGAGGATGACGTGTTCCGAGCCGGCTTCCACCGGTTGCAGATCGGCGCGGAACGTGCCGTCACCCGGCGGGCCGGAAACGCTCGCCACGGGGTAATTGTATTCCAACGCGCGCCGGTGCAGGTCGGCGTCCTGCCAGTCGCCGGTGAAGGGGGCCACCGCGAACTCGTACGTGAAATCGCCGTCGAGCATCCGCGTGCCCCAGATGTAATACATCGCGTAAGCCAGCGGCAGGGAGAAGCCGCCGTCGCTTTCGCGCACGCTGCCCATCGCGCCACGATTGAAAAAGGCCACGCCGGCCCGGCCGTCGCCCAGCGCGGTCCAGTAAATGCCTTGGACGTAGCGATTGGAGGTCGCGGCGACGGCAAACGGCAAGTCGCGCGCGCCGACGGCGGATTCGCCCACGGCGGGGAAGATCTTGAAGCGGAGTTTTTCCTCGTGGACGAAACCCGACGTGCCATCCCGCGGGTTGTTGCTCAGGCGTCCGATCTTCTGGCCGGAAAAATGAAACCGGACCCGGCCCTCCAACCGCGGCGTGTCGGCGTGGAAGGTCAGTTCAAAGGTGTAAGGAATGTCGCCGATGAAGCCGTCCTCGCGCGCCGTGAGCGACGGCGCATCCGCGGCGGCGGCGGGCAGAAGCCATCGGCCTTTGGACGCGCACGCCGCGCCGTCAATCGTGCCGGCGAAGAACGCGCTGCGGCGGTCGGGCCGCAGCAGCGGCCGGCCCGTGCGCCGGTCCACGAGCGCCGCCAAGCCGCCTTCGGGATGCAGGCGGGCCTCGTAGAACGGTGTCGTGATGCGGAGCGATGGGCGTTCCGCCTTTAAGCTGTTCCCGCCGTCGGCGCCGCCGGCCGGGACAGCCAGCGGAGGCGCGTTCGTGCTCGCGGCGCTGAGCGAATAAGCCGCCAGCCCCAGTCCCGGCAGGTCCGCCGGAAAGCCGACTCGCGCCGTCATCAGGCTGCCGTCGGAATACCGCTCCGCCGCGAGCAGCACCGACGACACGACGCGGCCGCCTTGCCGCACGACGATAGCCTTGGCCGCGCCTTTTTGCGGGAACGACAACTCCGCGTCCAGCCATTGCGTGCGCCGCCACGAGAGCGGATTGAAGGCGGTGACTTGCCGCAGCCCCTCGCCTTTCATCCGGGAGGCGAAGAACTGGAGGGAGGCGTCGCGCACCCGCCCGGAGGCCGCCCGCGAGGCGGGCAGGAACCGGCGCGCGTCGGCGAGCAGGCCGCAGATTTGCACGTCGTGATGTTGCGCAACGAGCAGGTTCTTCCAGGCCGTCTGCAGGTCGGTTTCGCGGTCCGCGCCCCCGAGCAGGAATTCCAGCGCCGCCAGCCGTTCGGCGGTGAGCACCCGCACTTCGGCCTGGCGGCAGCCGTCCCAGATTTCGTTGCCGCAGTAACCCCAGGGCATCCGCACGGTGAAATCGTTCGGACCGGTCCGGAACTCCGCCACGGGCGCCGGGAAGTTCGTCAGCAGTTCGTCCAGGAGCAGCCAGCGGTATCCCGGTTTGCCTTCGAGTTGCTGCACCAACTCCTCGCGACGCAGCCCCGAATCGTCGGCCCGCGTGGCCAGCAGTGGATGGATGTGGGCGAACTGTCGGCGGAAATCGTCCGGCGATTTCGTCGCATCCTGGCTCGGATACCGGGTGAGGAACCAGTTATCCACCGTGGTGCGGCCGAACGCCGCGCCTTCGCCGGGATACGTCGGCACCGTCGGCAGGCGCGAGCCGTCGAGGCCGACCCACCAGCCGATCGGCGCGTCGAACGTCGGGTTGTAACCGTACATCATGAAGTGGGTCCGCAGGATGGCGCCGCGGAAGCCGCACCCGGCGAGCAACTGCGGCATCTGGCTGTGCAGCGCGTGCTCGCTCATCAAGTAAATGACCGGCGTGTAGCCGAAGTGCCGCTGGTCCGCGCGGATGGCATCGACGAGCTGGCGGACGTTGGACTCCTCGTTGATGAAGGTGGACAACGGCTGGCCATACGTGCAGGTGCCGATACCGAACCGGCCCGCGTAGCGCTTCAAGTCGTCCCGCAGTTCGTCGAGCAGCTTCGGGTTCTGCTCGGCCAGTGCGTCATAGAGGTACGCCTCATTATCAAGGCCGATCTTGAAGCCCGGATAGCGGTCAAGCCATGACGTGGCGTTGCGCAACCGCTCGGCGAACTGGTCCGCGCCCCAGAGAATCAATCCGCCGTGGTCGTAGGTGAGGAGGTAGAGCGGTTCACGGGCGCCATTGGCAGCGGCGGCGGGCTCGGCGGAACTGCCCTCCACCGCACGACCGCAACGCGGGCTTCCCAGTGACCAGCCGAGAGCGAGAGCCACAGACGCAAGCGCCATCTGGCGGGGCAATCTCATGCGCTCACGGATAGCGGAGCCGAGGCGGCGTGGCAATGCTCCCCTGGCCCGGAGCGCGGCCTCGCGGAAAGTTGGTTTGCCCTTCGTCTTCCGCAGTTCGGATTTTCCTACCGCATCCACGCCGGAAAGAAGTTCGGGCCTTGGCGCGCGGCGTAGTTCACGTCGAAGCCGCTGTTCCACGGCAGCGACCAGAGATCGCGCGGGCGCTTGAAGCGGGCCGAACCGTCGAAAAACAGGAGTTGGAGGCCCCGGCCGTGCCGCTGCAGGGCGAAGTGCTTGAACTCGGCGCCGGCGCCGGACCATTCGCCGTTGAACGCCGGCCGGGCGTCCGTCGGATGCGGCCCGCCACCGCGCCACATGGCGTCGGCGAAGAGCGGCGTCTCGGTCGGCAAGGGGGGCGAATCGAGCCGGCGCCAGTTGAGGCTGACGGGCCGGCCCTGGATTTGCGCGACGCCCAGCGGCGGGTTGAAGGCCCAGTCGTTCGCGCCGTAACTGCTCAGGAGCGGCTGGGGCGGCGCCGTGGGATCGGGCACGGGAAAATCGTACGCGGTGGTCGGGCCGCCCCAATCGACGGCACTGGGCGAGCCGACGGGCACGCGCACTTCCTGGGCGCCTCGGCCGCGCCGCAGCGTGGCCACTGGACAGAGCAGCAGTTGCGGCTTCTGTTGGTAGGCCTTCTCCAGCGCCACCACCCACTCGCCGCGGTTCCAGTCCACGCTGATGCCGGTGCTGAGCGAGCCGTTGTTCTCGTCGGCATAGACCGTCCAGGCGATGCCCCACTGCTTGAGATTGGAGAGGCACTCGACGGCGCGGGCCTTGGCCTTGGCCCGGCCCAGTGCCGGCAACAACAGCGCGGCCAGGATCGCGATGATGGCGATGACCACCAGCAGCTCGATCAGCGTAAAAGCGCGGCGTTCGGAGCGGCGCAGATCCAGTATCCACCGGGGCACGACGCAAATCTATGCGCCGGCTGCGAACGGTTCAATGGCTTTTGTGAGCCGCGGCCGGCGGTGAAGCGTGATGCGGGCATCTGAACCTCGGGATTCAAGGCAAAGGGTTTCGCGCTTTCGGGCCCCATCCCCAGCACAGGTTCAGCCAAAAGTTCCCCCCACTCACCAGCGCAATCGCCGCTAGGTTGGCCGAGTAAAGATTCCAGTGCAGCCACCGGACCTGCAAGTTCAGCAACAGCACGCTCCAGCCAATACTCGCCAGGCAGATCAGGTTGAATATGAGGAATCGGGCCAGCCGCGCTGGCCCGCCCCCCCGCCGCGTCCAGCCCGCGAAACGTCCACAGGTCGTTCCAGATGAAATTGTTCACCAGTTGCCACTTCCGCCGCTACCGCTTTGCTCAGACTCAGGTTCAGCGCCAGGAGCGCGGGGGGCCGCCAGCAGGTGGAGCACCCCCATATCCACGACCACGCCGCTCGCCCCCACCGCGCAAAACTGCGCGTAGCGCACCGCCAGCCGCCGCAGCTCACTTCGTCTGTGCCAGGCTCCAGACTTCATTCTCAGATTCTCCATCACCAAACACCCGCGTTTACACTCTGGCCCTCGGACTCTGGACAGCGGCTACTTCTCCCGCCGCGTGCTGTGCTGCTGCAACCAGAGCACGTCCAGGTTGCCCGGCATCGGCGCGTCGTTGCGGGGCGCAGTCAGCGTGCGCCCATCTCGCCAATGATGCACGCCCGCGTGGCCGTCGGCGTAGGCGAAGTTGCCCCCGCGCTGGTGCGGGATGCCGGGCTTGTCCCGAAGAACCCAGCCGCCCGGGTTGTTGGGGTC
>JAJXZI010000318.1 GCA_021780115.1 bacterium
GAGCCCCAATTGCTGTCAGGAGCTCCATGTTGTGCGACACGAAAGGCTGATCGAGGTCACTGTTTTGAAACACGAGCGCGTCGCGGCCGGCGTTGAACCGGACCCGGC
Organism: bacterium; assembly: GCA_021780115.1. GTDB lineage: Bacteria > Verrucomicrobiota > Verrucomicrobiia > Limisphaerales > JAJXZI01 > JAJXZI01. The sequence goes on from JAJXZI010000318.1 coordinate 109, forward strand.
AGCCGAAGTGCTTTTCGACCAATGGGCGGTTACATGAGGGTCTCTTCAGTTCCAACCGCAAGGGTGTGATCTGGTTGTCAGTGCCACGGCGACCGATGAACAAGATCCACGAGAGGCTCATATCCACCAGCACATCGGGTTGGTCCTCTTCCGCGTCGCGGTGAAGGTACTCCACGGAAGCCTCTCCCCCTGCCGTGCAGACGCGAACTTCCTGGGGACAGGTCAACTGCTTGAAGCGGGCGATTCGTTGCAGGGCATCCCGGAAGGATCGGCTGCAGAGGGCGGCGACGGACGTAGGATGGTAACGCTCAAACCGTGGCTCCGATCCCATTTTCAAACCGATGCCAGGATCCGGGCTCATCGCGCCCACAGCACGCCATAAAGCGAAGAGCTCCGCGGTGGTCGCGTAGATCTTCTCCTGATGAAAGAAATTCAAGGGCAAGCCAGCGCGCAGCAGCAGCGTCGGCAGCGACAGGTGTTCTTCTTCGAAACGCTGCGCCCAAACCCTCGGGAGACGGAAGCGATCAGACATACCTGCCTGCGCGCATCAAGGGTGGACCGAGTCTAGTTTCCGCGTGCCTTCACGTCGTAGCACAGCAAGACATCCTGGTCTCGGATGTAGAGTTTGCCGTTGGAAACAACCGGGTGCGGCCAAGCCGGCTCCTTGCTGCGGTCGGGCTGTTCGAAACGGCCGCGCTCGAGGTATTCCTTTGGACTCGGCTCGATGAGGATCACCGTGCCTTTCTCGGTGCGGTAATACAACCGGGCATCCGCCAAAGTGATCGAGCCTTTGGGAACCGGGCGATTGGGAAGGTCGCGCCCGTCCCAGAGGACGTTGCCAGTTTTGAAATCCAGGCAGACGAGATCCCCACCGCCATTGCCGCCGTTCGCGCCATAGAGGCAGCCGTCGAGGAGAATCACGCCACCGTGGTGGTTTTGCAGCTTTCTGGAATACCAAACTTCTTCGGCCTTGATGCCGCCACTGGCTTCCTTGCTGAGTTTCACAAGGCCAGCGGCTCCATCGTATGCCGAGGTGGCGAACACCATGCCATCGTGGTAGATCGGCGTCGTGCAATTGATACGGTGAGTGGTGCAAGGGCGATTGTAGCGCCACAGCAGTTTGCCGTCGGATGCCGAGACGCCGACGAGCGTTGTCGCCGTCAGTTGTACGTACTGGCGCTCTCCTGCGAAATCAATGGCAATGACCGAGGCATAGGCGGCGCCAGAGGTGCCCAAGAAACCCCGATCGCCTGTAGGCCCCTCGGGCACGGAGCATTTCCAGATCGGTTTGCCGGTTCGCTTGTCCAGCGCCATCAGGGTCGCGTCCTCGCCGCCCGGGGTGCAGATGATCGTGTCACCATCCACCAGGGGCGATTCGGAGAAGCCCCAGACTGGCATGATGCCGCCAAGGTCTTTGATGTAGTCTGTACGCCAGACTTCCTTGCCGTCGGTCGTGAAGCAGACGAACTCGCCCCGCTGGCTGAGGATGTAGAGCCTATCGCCATCTACCGTGGCGGTGGCGCGCGGGCCAAAGGGCTTGAACATGTTTCCGGGATTCCCGCCGCGTCCGATCTTTGCCTTCCAGGCAAGCTTGCCATCCAATTCATTGAGAGCGAAAAGCCAGGCCGTGGCGTCATTATCATCCCCTGTGGTGTAGATGCGGCCTCGGCTGACGGCGATTCCGCCCATTCCACTGCCGATCCCGCTCGCCCGCCATGCGAGCGGGGGGCCATCTTTGGGCCATTCCTTGAGGAGGCCGGTCTCCTTCGAGATCGCGTTGCGGTCGGGGCCCTGCCACCGCGGCCAGTCGAAGAGCTGTGGTGAGGCTGCGAAGGCTGTCGCGCTCGTGAGGACCAATGCGAAATGACGGGCGTGGAATCCCATAGCGTATCGAATGAGTTTGGTCGTAGTCATGGCCTTACCGTAGCCCCGGTCTTCTGGTTTTTCGCTAGCAAAGCGCGCCAATTTGTTAGCATAACGCGCCATCGATGGGCTTCGAATCCCAAGGTGCGGGCACCGCGTGGCGGAGGCTCCTCTGTTCATGACGGGGCGCCTAAAGAAACGCGGCTTGGTCCGCCGCGCAGCATGAGACGAGCGCGAAGACCGGAGAAGGCTGCGACGAACTCCGCGAAGCCATCGTGCAGGCCATTGATTGGAAGCGGCTGCGGCCGCCGCGTCGGAAACCGCCTGCGTGGTCGCGCCCGCTTCGACCCGGAGCGTGAGGTTGGCGCGGTCGAGTTCGAGGATCCGGTCCATCTTCACGAGGCAAAGCACTACGCAGTCCGGACTGGGCACGCTGCCGCCGCTCAGGCTCGTGCCGGAGCCGCGGGTGACGACGGCGGTTTTGGTTTCGTTCGCCAGCTTCAAGGCGGCGGCCACCTGCCCGGTGGACTTCGCGAAGACCACAGCACCGGGCGTCTGCCGCAAGGCAGCGGTGCTGTCGAACGAATACGGGATCAAGTCCTCGGCTAGAGCACTTCCATAAATCATATAGCGTATTGGGCGTGTAAAAAGAAGCCCCGGCAGTCGGCGGTGGAGATAGTGGCGAAAGCGGTGGCCGCTGCTTGGAGCA
>JAJXZI010000130.1 GCA_021780115.1 bacterium
GGTGATGCGCGGTGATCGCAATCAGGTTGCTGATGCGCCGCACCTTCGCATCCTGCCGCAGGGCCAGGGCGGTAAGAGCCAGCCCCGCGATGATCCCGGCGGACTGAATGGCTTCAAACCAGTGCTTTCCAAGCCAGTCCAATACCCCCATTAGCCGGCATTGTACCAGACAGTCCCGACTTGTTCAACCCCCCGCGGGGCGGGCTAGAGAGAACTCGGAATATCGGGCCGTGCGAGGATCAAGGTCTTCCGCGGAATCCGCACGATGCGCTCCTCCGATCCGCAGCTTGCGCCAGGCGGCAGGCGGTCGGCTGCCGCCCCGGTGATGTCCGCGCCAATCACCGCGAAATCGCCGTCCGCGAGCTCGAAAATGTCCGGGCAGCCGCGGAGCGCGGCGGTGCGGGCGCCGTTCGCGTGCGGGTCCGGACCGAGCCTGCGTGTGAACATGCCACAACCTAACAATAGTTAGGTGCGCGGTCAAACCATTTCTTCGGTATGGCTGGGGGATGGACACAAGCCAGTTGCGTCAGGCCATCTGCTCCCAGGTCGCGCGCGTTTTGCGGGAAGAGCGGGAGAAGCGCGGGTTGTCCATGACCGTCCTCGGTGAACGGGCGGGCTTGTCCCAGCAAATGGTCAGCTACGTGGAGCGCGGACTGCGGAATCCGAGCCTGGACACCCTCCTGCGTCTGAGCGGCGCTTTGGGGATTTCCTTGGAGGCAGTGGTTCGACGCGCACGGAGCGCGGCCTTGCACGCGCGTTGAGCCTTTCGCCCGGCGTTTTGGCAAGCGCGTAATACGGACCGACGACGCGACACGGCGCATACGCCTCGATCATCCGCAGCCGGAGTCTGAGCAGGCTGCGCGCCGGGCTTTGTTCGGCGTGAAAGATCGAGGTCCGCGAAACGTGCATGTCGCGCGCGGCTTCGGCCCGGCTCCGGCCCGCCGCTTCCCGGCAACGCCGGGCCACAGCGGCCAAGCATTGCTCCGAGAGGAAGGATTTCTTGAGCATGAAATCAGTCTGTGCCAATGCAGGCCATTTTGGCTACGTTTTTCGCTTGCCCTCCGCCCGGTTCGTCGCGTATGAACAAGGGAGAGAAACAGCGATTGCGCCATGAAAGTGGACACGTCGGCCCATGGGACGGAAGTGCCGAAGCACGTCGGCATCTGGATTCGCGTCTCGACCGAAGACCAGGCGAGGGGGGAAAGCCCCCAACACCACCTGCAGCGTGGGCGGGCTTACGCTGCCGCCAAGGGCTGGACAGTCAAAGAAGTCTATGACCTCGCCGGCACCAAAGGATTCAGCGGCAAATCCGTCAAAGAACACCCCGAAGCCAAGCGGATGCTCGACGACATCCGCCGGGGGCACATCACCGCCCTCATTTTCTCGAAACTCGCCCGCCTCGCCCGCAACACCAAGGAACTGCTGGAGCTCGCCGACTTTTTCCGCGAGTGTCGCGCCGACCTCATCAGCCTGCAGGAAGCCATTGACACGAGCACCCCGGCCGGACGGCTCTTTTACACGATGGTCGCCGCCCTGGCGCAGTGGGAGCGGGAGGAAATCGCCGACCGTGTCAGGGCATCCGTCGCGGTCAGGGCGAAGCTCGGCAAGCCCCTCACCGGCCACGCTCCCTTCGGCTACCAGTGGAAGGACAGGAAACTCGTTCCTCATCCCGACGAAGGCCCCGTCCGCGCGCGGGTGTACGAACTCTACCGGGAACACCGCCGGAAAGGCGTCGTCGCCCGCCTGATGAACGACGCCGGCTACCGCACCCGGAACGGATGCAGGTGGAGCGACATCACCGTTGGCCGGGTGATCCAATGCACGAGCGCCAAAGGCATCTACTACCTCAACCGCACCCGCAAACTCGGCAACTGGCGCTGGGAAATGAAGTCGGAGAGCGAATGGGGCGTGATCCAATGCGAACCAGTCGTATCGGAAGACCTCTGGAACGCCTGCAACCAGATTCTTGAAGAGCACGCGAAGAAACCCAAGCGCCCAGGGAAGAAGCCGGTGCATCTCTTCGCCGGCCTCGCCTATTGCAGGTGCGGACAGAGGATGTACGTGAAAGCAAACTCGCCCAAGTACATCTGCGAGAAGTGCCGGAACAAGATTCCGATCGTCGATTTGGAGGCGATTTTCCACGACGAACTGAAGGATTTCTTTGTCGCTCCTGAGCGCATCGCCGCCCACCTGTTGGAGGCCGATCAGAACCTCAAGGGCAAGGAAACCCTTCTGGAAAACCACCGGCGCGAAATCCAAAAGGTGCGTGACCAGATGGCGCGCACTCACCAGCTTTACCTCGACGGCAACGTCACGAGCCAGGGATTCGGCGAATTCTACAAACCCGCCGAGGAACGCCTGAACCAGCTCCTTGCCGAACTGCCGAAACTTGAGGCGGAAATCGATCACCGCAAAGTTGCGAATGTGTCTGCCGAGGAAGTCGTCTCCGAAGCCCGCCAACTCTATACCCGCTGGCCGGAGCTTCCGGTCGAGGACAAGCGCAAAATCGTCGAATGCGTTCTGGAAAAGATCACCGTCGGCGACGGAGAAATCGACCTAACCCTCGCGTGTATGCCCACTTCTGAAGAACTCACCAAAAGCCAACAGACGCTACGGCGCCGGTGAGGGCCAGTTCGCCGACGAGGGCAAAGTTTTCAAGCTGGTCGGTCTCCATCTGTTCACTGGCGGCCAGCATCCCGACGGCGATGGGCAGGTCGAAGCTCGGCCCCTCCTTTTTCACGTCGGCGGGCGCGAGGTTGATGGTGGTGCGGCCCATGGGAAATTTGTAGCCGGAGTTGCTCAGGGCGGTGGTGACGCGATCGCGCGATTCCTTGACGGCCGCATCGGGCAGGCCCACGATGACGATGAGCGTTTCGCCCCAGCCCGCGTTGACCTCCACTTCGACGGGATAAGCCTCAATGCCATTCAAGGCAGCCGAACAAACCCTGGCAAGCATGACCCAGTCTTGGCCCAAGTCGCCGTCCACTGCAATTCACTTTTTGGCGCGCTCACCGGCGGGAACTTTGCCTCACGCCTTGAAATGGCCTCCCGGACGCGGATTTCAAACCTCATCCCTTCGCGCTGTCGCGGATTCCGCGAAACATCGCCTCCACGTTTTCGATTGGTGTGTTGCCCTGGATGTTGTGGATGGCGTCGAAGACGTACCCGCCGCCTTCGTTGAGGATGCCGATGCGCTGGCGCACCTCGTGATAGACCTCGTCCGGCGTGCCGAATGGCAGCGTCTTCTGCGTGTCCACGCCGCCGCCCCAGAACACCAGGTCCCGGCCGAACTCGCGCTTCAGCCGCGCCGGGTCCATGTCCGTCGCCGAGCACTGGACCGGGTTGAGGACATCGAAGCCGGCGCTGATGAAGTCCGGGATCAACTGGTAGATCGAGCCGCACGAGTGAATGAACGTCTTCCACTGCGTCCGCCGGTGGATGAGGTCGTTCACGCGTTGGTGGAACGGCTTGAAAAGATCGCGATACGACGGCACCGAGATGAACGGCCCGCGCTGCGTCCCGAAATCCGTGCCGGTGATGAGCGCCACCTGCACGAGGTCGCCGAAGAGATCGATCAACGTGTGGAGATTCTGGAGGCCCACCGCGCACTGGCGCTCGAAGATTTTCCAGACGTAATCGCGCCGCGTCCTGGTGGAGATGTACCACTCGGTCACGTCGCGGATGCCTTGGGGATGCTTGAGGAACGGCGCGGGCACCAGCGCAATGTCCCCAAAGCCAGTGCCGGGGATGATCAGCATGGCGCCGAACTCCTGGCGTTGCGCAAACCACTTCTTCCGCTCTCGGAAATAGACTACGTCCTCCGGTTTGAGCAGGCCGAATTCCTCCGTGTTGGCTTCGGGGTCGAGCCGCTCCTCGTCGATCGGCTCCTGCCGGATGATCGCGTCGAAGAAGTAACCGCCTTCGGGCATGTGGGCGCTGGCGGGGACCGTGGTGTCGCCTTCGGGATACATCAGCCAGCCGCCGTCGGGCGCGGGTGTGAGATTCATCTGGCCCGGCACCAGACACGGCGTGCCGTCGAACAGGGTGAACGGCTTCCAGTCTTTCGACTCCGTGCCGAGGATGGACGTGCGGGGCGGTGTGCCGACGACGTCGATCCCCAGCGCCGCGCGCAACTCGTCATCGATCTCGCCGAGCATCTGGTAGGGCTCGATGACTTTCACGAGGCGCGTGCCGTTGCCCAGAAGCCGCTGGCGCAGCCGATGGACCACGGAGACGTGGATGCCTGTGACGAAAGTCGCGCCAAAATCGACACAGACACGGTCGGGGGATTGGTGGTTCAGAGTGGCGTGAAGGCGCGCGCGCGAATTCATGGCGCCAATTCTGGTTAGAAACCGTGAACCGACACAAGGCAAACGAAAACGAGGAAAGCGAAGGCCTCCGCCTCCCACGCCAAAATCTCACCGACCGCGGCGCCGGCGCCAGTGTGGAGAACCGGGGGGAGTTACCACCCGAATCGTGGGGCCGATATCACTCACCATCTGTTATTGGCTGCCGTCGGCTTTCACTGCGCTCAACAGGCCGGTGGGCGTTTTCAGGTTCGTATGCACGACGTCGCCGGTGTGAGCATCGACGAACACCTCGACAAGGTCCTTGGAGCCGGGCGCACTGATGTTCACCGCCCACACCCGTCGGCCGCCCACCCGCTCCAACTGCGCCGACTGGATTTGCCCGCCGGGCAGGCGGCCCAGCGCGATCCGCTCGGCGTCGGCACGGCCTGACGATGGATTCAGGCTGAAGCAGCCCGTCCCCGCCGCGGCCAGGACCGCCCCCGTCAGAATGGGCAACCACACAGATTTCACGTTCATGGTATTCTCTTTCGTTCGAGCACGGACAACAGGCCCGACGGCGAAGGTCCGGCCTCGGCCCCCCCAGTCTCCGTCAAGCGGCGTACCGAAGCAACGGCGAAGCGGGAACGCCGCGCGGTCGCTCGTCGTAAGCGGCCGCACGGCAAGACCACCACCACGACGCTGCTGGCGTGATTGTTCGCGCGCAACGGACGGAACCCGAGCTGCCTCATCGGCGGCCTGCCGAACAACCCCGGTCAGGGCGCGCGGTTCACCGAGAGCGAGTGGTGCATCCTCGAGGGCGACAAATACGACACGGCGTTCTGCGACAAGCGCAGCAAGTTCCCCCATTACCTGCCGGAGGTCGCCGTCATCAACAACCTCGCGTTCGATCCCGCGGACATTTTTCCGGACTTAGCGTCGCTCCAGAAGATATTCAGCCATTTCATCTGAGTGATTCCGCGCAACGGCCTGCTGCTGGCCAACACGCCGGCCAGAGGTTTCATGGGAAACGCCGTTGCGTTGAGAATCTCCGGCGCACGGTGCGCGCCCGGCGGTACAGAAACAGCGCGCTCCCGCCCAGCAAACCGAGGGCAAGAGCCGACGGCTCCGGCACGACGACATAAAGGGCGAAACTCTGCAGGCCGATTAAGGCAGCCGGCAGTGGATTTCCGGGAGGCCCCGGATTTCCAAGCGGACCGATGATGAAGATGGATGATTGCCCAACGTGGCCGCCTGGGTGATTCGCGGCTGCGAAGGTGGGACCGTCGCTGGCTCTCCACGCTACCACTTGCACTACAGCCATGTCTCCCCATTCCACGCCGGGAACCGCGAAATAGGCCCCACCGAAGTATCCTGGATCCCCCACGAAAAAACCCACTGGAACTCCGACTGGCTGCAAACTATTTCCCGGCGTAGCTGCATACAACCCGGCCAGGAATGCTGGCCCAGCGAGTGGAGTTGTGCCATCTACATCATATATTGGCGAATCCACGCCCCTCGGGTCATAATTGTGAAAATCCACTAGCCCTTGACTGAAACAGATCGAACAGGAAGACCAAATCACCGCCAGCACGATCCTGGTCTTTGGGAAAAGCACTTGCCGCGTATTCATGGCCGATGATCTATATGAGCGATTAGGGCTTTACCGGTACAATCCAACTGGCCCAATTGTACTCGTGGGTTGTGTGTGTCGCAAAACCCTGGATAGTCCAAAATGTCTGGTTGTCGTTCGGATCAACGGTCGTGTAGGAGAAATCGCCCCACCGCACGACGCCGGGAGGATTGACCACATAGCCATTTGTGCTGCCGGCCTGAATGAGGACGGGTGCGCCAATCATGGTTCCACCGGGCAGTCGAGCACTGTAAAGCGCGCTGATGTAGTTACTCCGACTGGATCCAGAGAAGCCGACAAGCATCACATTCGAGGAGTTCACGGACAGGGATGGCATATAATACCACCAAGGGCTGGTCGTCGAGTTGTCGTAAACCATGCCGCTGGCACTGTACGTCAGGTTGGTGCCGGTGGTATTTAACTGCAATTTCCACCATTGGACACCTGAGCGATCCACACTTGAGCCACTTTCGTCGCCATCATAATTGCCGTTTGCACTGTTTAATCCGACGTGCTGGCAAGCCCAAAGATACCCGTTCCTGATGACCGCCATGTGCAGGCGGCTTCCCGTGGCGGCGAGAGTGACGGCGTTCGTGCTTCCAAGTTGGGGAGCACCAAGGTTCGCGTTCGGATTACTGTCGAAGTCGAAATAGCGCGTCGGATTGCTGACCGACAATTGCTGCCACCCATTCGTGTCAGCCTACGAGGCGCTGGTTCCTGTCCACTGGATGCGGCGGTAGTAATTCGTGCCGGGCCAATAATAGGTTCCCGTGCCCTGCGGTAGTCCCTTGGCGATACACCAAGCCCAGCCGCCGAGCGGGGCAGAGTCCAGATTAACAGCTACCTGCACTTTCCATGTCGGCAGATCACCGTTGGCAGTCTGAGTGGTGTTTGTCAGAACAGTCATGGTGTTGCTTCCTTGGTACACGCCGGGTTTCGGCATGCAGGCGATCACGTTGTCGTCGATAACAGCAACCCCGTTGGTCCGAAAGAACCGCAGCACTGAAACATAAACGCCGCCGGTATCCACCCCGAGGGTTGGCGAATCGCAATCGTCGCCAGCTTTTGCCAGCATCAGTACTTTCTTAGTCCAGCCATCCGTGAGCGGGAGCGGGCTGCTGTTGGTCGTGTAAGCGAAGACGATCTGCTGCGAGAGGCTATCGACTCCGCACGCCAGCCAGCGTCCACTCTGCTGGTCATAGATGACGCGCGCATCAAGTGGCGAGTTGCTTGGGTAACCCGTTCCCGGCACAGCGAAGAAGCTCACGGTGGGCATGTTTGTGAGGCGATTGCCGGCTTTGTCGTAAACTGCGATCTTGAAGTTCACAATCTCGACGAAATTGGACGGACCGACCGCGCCATCTGTGTCAGCAATATCGTAGGCACTCTGGTCTCCTCCGTTGATGCCCTGGAATCCTATCGCTGTTCGGAAGAACGTCTTGGCCGTGTCTGTCGTGCTCACCGCGTCGAAGCCGATTTGGCCGCTGCCGCTCGTGTCCGCGAGGACCTGGCGCGGTGTCCAGACCGGCGAATTGAGATCGGTGTTGGTCAGCAGAGTGTAAGGGTAGCCCGGTTCAGTGCCGTGTAAAGTGGGCGTGACCGTGCCGTTGCGATTGTTCGTGATGCTCAACCACAACGAACCGCTGGGATACGGCCCCAGCGGGCCGGGGCCGAGTGGTGCGGGCGCCACAGGTGTCGGAGCCGCGCCTGTCACCCCGCCGTGAATAGGGGCCATGCCAGAGTAGAACATGTAAATTCGGCCTGGCAGATTCAGCACCGTCGGCGTCGGCGTCGGTGGAGGCGAACCGCTGGGCGCCGGATCGGAGCCGGTCGCCTGGGTCCACACGGCACTTCCGCCAATGTAAGAGCCATACCACGCCACAACTTGGAGGACGGCGTTATTGCTGGCGGTCACGCCGGCCACCGGACCAAACGAGTAGTCGAAGAAGCTACCCGTGCCCGAACCCATCGCATTGAGATCGCCGGAGGTGATCGTGTAGCCATCGACGCCCAGCGTGTTGGTCACGGCGGACAGATGGTCGGCATCCGGCCCGCCGAGAACCTGGACCATCGTGCCAGCCGGCGCAGGATTCGTGACGCCGTTCTGGACGATCCAAATGCCGTAGCCGCTGTCGTAGTTGTTGCACAAGACCGTGCCGTCGGCGTTGGCGTGAAGGGCCAGGAGCGTCAAGCCGCCGGCCACCGCGAGGGTCCGAAGCGCACGGTTTGCTTTCATAGCGTCAGCAACTCTGTGCCCGCGCGCCTCCGCCGTCAAGCCCTCGGGGGCGAAGGCGCCTGCTTTTACCGCCCCACTTTCCGCTGCCCCGAGTTGCCGATGGAACGCCGGCGCGGAACGCGGATCCCGCAGAAATCCTCAGTCGCTCTCCCTCACCACATCGCTCCTCCGCGAAGCGGGAACGCCGCGCGCGGCGGCATTATCGCTGCGGCCCGACGCGGCGCGTGGACCAAAAATCAGGAATTCCTAACGTTCGCTTAACGGCTTTCCAACGGTCCGTGTGACAAACTGGACGCGTTATGAAACCATATCTCCTCATTGTGATCGGCGCCGCGCTTGCGGCGGTTATTCCGGCGAAAGCCGACGTCTCTCCGCAGACGCTCGACAACCTCAACGCCGCCTTTCAAGGCGAATCAAATGCCGCGCACCGCTACGCGGCCTTTGCCCAGAAAGCGGAGACGGAGGGCCACGCCCCGGCGGCCCGTCTCTTTCGTGCCGCGTCCCGGGCGGAGTCCATTCACCGCGACAACCACAAACAGGCGCTGCTGGCGCTGGGCGGCAAGATCAAGGACTTCAAGCTTGACGAGGTCAAAGACGGCACCACCGCCGAGAACCTGCAGGCCGCCCTCAAGGGCGAGATCTACGAGCGCGACGTCATGTATCCCGACTTCCTCAAGCAAGCCAAGCAGGACGGCGCCAAGGAGGCCGTGCGCACGCTGCTGTACGCGCAGAAGGCGGAGGCCGAGCACGCCGCGCTCTACAAGGATGCAATCGACAACCTCGGGCGCAGCGTGGACGCACCCCTGTATGTCTGCAAGGTGTGCGGATACACGACCACCAAGCTGCCCGCGCGCAACTGCCCGAGCTGTCGCGAACCGGCGTCCAATTACGAACGCATCAACTAACCCATCCACCGGGCGCCCGCGGCCTCGAACCGCGAACCTCCCATGAAATTCCTGCCTGACCCGTTTCATCCGGCCGTCGTGCATTTCCCCATCGTCCTGATCGTGCTGGGCGCCGTGGCCGCGGTCATCGCCGTCGTCTGGCGCCGCGGCCACCTGCCGCGCTTCGCGGCCGTGCTGCTGGGCCTGGGCGCGCTGGGCGCGTGGGTCGCGGTCCAATCCGGCGAGTCGGACGGCGGGTTGCTGGAGACGGGCCAGCCGCAAATGGAAGCGTTGATGGACGCCCACGAAACCTGGGCCAAGCGGACCCTGACGGCCGCGGCAGTCGCGGCCGTGGCGGCGGTCGGGGCCGTGCTGCTGGGCAAGTTCCCACTGGCGTCCCGAGGCGCCAGCGGCGTGGCGGCGGCAGCGGCCGTGGTGGCGGCCCTGGCGGTTTACCAGACCGGCCATCGCGGGGGCGCTTTGGTGTTCCGCCACGGTGCGGGAGTGCAAGTGGCGGCAACACCCAATCCAAGCCCGGCAGCTTCCGCCGCGCCAGCGGGTGAGCCGGTCGCCCCTCCCCGGGACATCGCTCGGGATCGGGACTGAGCGGGTTGTCCCCGACGGGGAGTCGCGGAGCGCTGGCTGGTCGTCAACCTCACGGAAAGCGGTTCCCACCCGAAGCCGAGAGCAACCGGTGTTCGAGCCGCGCGAACCGAGGCGTCGCGGTTTGGAGTTCTCCGGCGCGTTCTCCCGTGGTAAGTTCAGGCCGAAGGTTGGGACATGAGAATCCTCCTCGCCGAAGACGATCGCAAGTTGCTCCGCCACCTCGCCGCCGGTCTGCGCGCCGCCGGTCACGCGGTGGACTGCGCGCAGGACGGCGCCGAGGCGCGCTGGGCGTCCGAGAACGCGCCGCACGAAGCGCTGGTCCTGGACATCATGATGCCGCACCTCGATGGCGTGACGCTGGTGCGCGGGTTGCGTCGCCGGGGCGTGACCGTGCCGATCATCCTCATCACGGCGCGCGGCGAGGTGCGCGACCGTGTGGCCGGCCTTGACGCCGGCGCGGATGACTATCTCGTCAAGCCGTTTTCGCTGGATGAGTTGCTCGCCCGGCTCCGGGCGCTGGCGCGGCGCCAACGCGGCGAAGTCAGTCAGGTGGTGCGCGTGGGCGATCTGGAGCTGGACTTGGTGGCCCGCGTCGTCCGCCGCGGCCCGCGGCCCATCGAACTGACGAACCGCGAGTTCTCCCTGCTCGAATTCCTGGCCCAGGCCTCTCCCAAGACCGTGTCCAAGACCGCGATTGTCGAGCACGTCTGGGACCAGCACTTCGACGGCGGGACCAACGTGGTCAACGTGTACATCAACTATCTGCGCGCCAAACTCGACGAGCCGGGCCGGCCGTCGCTCATTCGCACGGTGCGCGGCGTGGGCTTCGCCTTCGTGCCGGCCGGCGTGCCATGAACTCGCTGCGCTGGCGGCTGACGGTGTGGTTTGGAGCCAGCCTCCTGGCCGTGGTAACGGTGCTGATACTCTTCGCACACTGGCATCTGGACTACGAACTGCGACAGGAGAAATGGGAGCGCACCAATCCGGGACGCCCCGATTGGATCCTGCACGGCAGCTTCACCGACACGGAGGTCCACGACATCCTGAGCGAGTTGATGCAATCCTGGTTGATCGTGGGCGGCCCGCTGGTGGGCTTGGCCCTGCTCTTCGCGTACTTCCTGGCCCGCCAGTCCACGCGCCCCGTTCGCGCGGTCAACCAACAACTCGCCCGCCTGGGTCCGGCGACGCTTGCCAGCCGGATCCGCGTGCCCGATGCGGACCCCGAAATTCACGAGCTGGTCCGGCATCTCAACGATCTGCTCGGCCGGCTGGACACCTCCTTCGCGCAGTTGCAGGAGTACACCTCGCAGGTGGCGCACGAACTGCGTACGCCGCTGCATTTGATGCGCCTCCGGGTGGAAACCCACGCCGCCTGCATGGACCCGGAACTGGCGGAGGGCCTGCAGGAAGAACTGGCGCGGCTCTCGAATTATGTCGAAGCGGCGCTGACCATCGCCCGCGCGGAGCAGGGCCGCCTCGAAACGCACCCGGAACCCGTCCCGCTGCGGACGTTTCTGGCGGATGTCCTGGAGCCGTTCAGCCGGCTCGCGGCGGCGGAGGGACGCCAGCTTCTCTGGACTTGCCCGAGCGAGGCTGTCGCCCAAACCGACCGCGCCGCGCTGAAACAAATCCTCTTCAACCTCCTGAACAACGCCCTCAAACACGGCGGCGGCGACCTGGTTCTCCGGGTGCGGAAACGCTCGCGATGGGTCTCCATCCTCGTGGGAAACCGCACCGCGGAGCCATCACCGACCCCAAGGGAAGGGCTGGGGATCGGGCTTCGCCTCGTTCACGCCCTGGCGCACCAGATGGGCCATCCGCCCGTCCGTCTGCGGCGGGGTGCCCGCTACTGGGTGCGTCTGCGACTGCCGCTGGCGCCCGCGGTCGCCTCCACAGCGGCCCCCACCGGATCGCCACCGACGGCCCGCGCGGCAACGGTTGAGTTGGCGAAGAAGCCGGAACCCTGAGTTGCCGATGGAACGCCAGCGAGGAACGCGGGTCCCGCAGAAATCCTCAGTCGCTCTCCCTCACCACATCGCTCCTCCGCGAAGCGGGAGTGACGCGGAGCGAGACGACTTTGCCGCCGCGATACTCGCATTCGACGGTGGTACGGTACGGCGCGCGGAGCTTGAAACGCACGTCCCACTCCTTCGGCCAGGCGGGCAACAGACAAATCTTCCGGCCGTCGGCGCAGAGCAGCATGTTCTGGAGCGTCAGGAGAATGTTGCTGCCGTGGTCCTGGTCGGGCACCCAATCGTAGTTCGGTCCCCACATCGCGGGGAAACGGTGGTGCGGGTTGGCGTTCCGCGCTTTGCTCAGGATTTGCCGTCGCGCTTCGTCCGCCAACCCGAGGAGGGCGGCGCACTGGCCGTCGTAAGACCAACCGCGCATGCTCTTTTCCACGCGCCGCCGAAAGGTCTCGACCCCGGTGGCCAAGTCCGGCTTGCCGATGTCGAAGAGGTGGAACGGCCAGACGGCGTACAGCTCCGGGTTCTCCACGTTGCTGCGGCGCGGATCGAAGTCGCGGGCGGGAGGCACGAAGCTCTTCCCGCCTTCGGTGCGCACGGCGAGCGGTGGCATCTCGGCCTTCACCTTTTCCCAGAAAGCGCGCTCGGCCGGCGGCACCTTGGCCGGCGGCAATGCCAGGAGCCGGGGGACCACGGCGTTCAGCCCGGCGACCGCCGGCGTGTCGTTGGTGACGCCGTGCCAGTAAGTCTCCACGGCTTGCGTCGGGGTGAGGACCAGTTTGCCGCCAGCCTCGCGCGGGAATCGCGTGTCGAAATAGCCGAGGAGTTGGTGCGCCATCGGGACCAGTTCGTTCGCCAGGAAGCCGTCGTCGCCGGTGTAGTCGTAGTAGTCCTCCATGAGCATGACGAGTTCGAGTCCTTGCTGCCAGGCGTAACACCACCACGGCGAGAGCACCTCGCCCGGCGGGTGGCCGGCGCGGTCCCAGCCGTAGTCCTGGTTGGCGTAGGTGCCGAAGATCGTCATGGTTTCGGGAAAATACGCGCCGCCGGCCCCGTAATAGGATTGAGCGCGCGCCTCGCAAAGCGGCAGCACGGCGCGGTAGAGCCGGAACAGCGACGGCAGACCGTCAAAGTCGCCGTTGGCCAGCATGGCAAAGTACGGGAAGCGCGAGTTCTGCCACCAGAAACAATCGCCCCACCGCCGCCAGTCGGCGTTGAACTTCGGCCCCCCGGAGAACTGGGGATCAACGGTGAAAATGGAGCCGTTGAACTTGATCGGGTACTGGCCGCGCCCGGCGCACGCGCTCATCCAACGCTGAAGCAAAAACGCCTGCGTCACCTGCGAGGGCGGGGCGGGGTCGTAGCTGGCGCCACCGTCACTGGCTTTGACGAGCTGGCCGTTCAAGAACAGCCGTTGCGCCCCGGTCCGGGGATCGAACGTGGCGGCGACGTGGCTCCACCGGCCGAGTGGCAGCACGTCGGCGGCGATGAGCGTCGCGTCGCCGGTGATCAGGCGCAGGCTGTGGCCCGGATGTGTGTCGAACAGGAAACCGTCGTCGTTGCCCGCCGTGAGCTTGTCGAAGATGCGCGCCGGGCCGGAGCCGGCGTCGGGCTTGATCCAGGCCTCGATCGTGAAGCCATCCGGAAAACTCAGCCGCGGATCGTTCGCGACCTCCAGGTGGCCGCCGGCGAACCGCGCGGCGGAGACCTCGCCGTCGCGGGCAAACATCAGTCCGTCGAGAGGTTTGGCGTCGAGACCCACGCCCGCGGTGTTCCGCACCTCGCCCATTGACGGGTCGGCGAACCGCCAGGAGGCAAGCGGTCGGACTGTGGGCGGAAGCGGCGCCGACGGGTTGCCCGCGGCCAGCGCGGTTACTTCCGCGTCCGACAGTGGCCGGGCGAAGAGGCTGGCGCGGCTGATCAGTCCGTTGAAGTGACTGCCGCCATTGGAGTCGGCGCCGATCCGCAGCGGGTGCGTGTTTTCCGGAACGCCCGCGGCCCGGTCGCCTTCAACGAATACCCAACTCCGGTCCCAGAAGGCGTGCCACCACGCGGCGGTGGACCGGGCGGCGGCGCGGACGCGGACGGCGCGGTCCGCCACGGAAGCGAGTTCCGCCAGCCAGGCGGCCGGCGAGTCCGTTTGCGCCGTGTGCGTGGCAATTTGGATCGAGAATCGCCGCACGGGCGCGACCGACTGGAGCGCGTCGCCGCCGACCTTCACGAAACCTGTCGCCGCGAACCGGCCGCCGAAGGTGCGGTGCAGGAGCGGGTCTGGCGCCAGCCCGGAAAGGCCTTCCAGACTCTGGTGTTTCAGGGTGAGCGGGACGACCGAGTGCTCGTTGCGGTGATACCACACCACCGCGTCGGGCGAAGCCTCGGCCACCACGTCCGCCGCCTCCCACACCTCGATGTTCGTCGGCGCGTTCTGCATCGTCCAACTGGACGACAGCTCCTCGCCTTGGAGCACCTTCTTCTCCGTGCGCCAGTCCTCCAGGGCGGCGCGGACGCTGAGCGGTTGGGCACTCTCACCAAGGATGTGGATCACTGGCGCCTGGGCGTCCACGAAGACGGTCAGCTTCACCGCGTCGGCTCCCGCGCCGGCGGTGATGTCGATCCGTCCGTCCCGCAGCCTGAGTTCCTGCCGGAACAGCGCGCCCTTCACGAACGGATTGGGCGAGAAGTGGACGCGGATTTTGCCGAGCTTGAGCAGCCGGCACGCCTCGCTCCACGCATCGGTGCGCGAGATGTAGAATTGCAGGTCGCCGTCCTGCTCCACCCACACGCTCAACCCGACCTCGCCGTTGCCGATCGGCATGGCGCCGGAGGCGTCACGACTCGGCGTGGTCCAGAGGACGTTGTAACGGTCCAGGTCGGCCGGCGCGTGAGCGGCCGCGGCCACCGGGGCCGCAGCCCCGAGCAGGCTGAATCCGAGGAAGAGCGGAAGGGCGGCGCGTCTCATGCGGCCTGAGCTAACGGGGCCCGCTCCGATTCTTCAAGAGCGAAGTGGCCCGGAGCCGGCGGGGAAAACAGGTGTTGAATCGAGCGCGCCCGATTCTATACTGGCCGGACTCAGGAATTGTTTTGGCGGTAACGCCAAGCGGGCCAGACCCGCGGATTGTATGCAACTGCATTTGCTCAAATCAAAGATTCACCGGGCGCGGGTGACCGCCGCCGACGTCAACTACGAAGGCAGTCTGGGCATTGACCAGGACTACATGGACCAGGTCGGTCTGCTGCCATACGAGCGGATCTTGGGGAGCAACCTCGCCAACGGTGAACGCTTTGAGACGTACGCCATCCCCGCCCCACGGGGTTCGCGGGCCATCGTCCTGAACGGCGCCGTCGCGCATCTGGGCAAGGTCGGCGACCGGATCACGATCATGAGCTTCGCGGCCGTGCCGAAACGGAGAGCCAAAAAGTGGGCGCCGCAGGTCGTCGTGCTCGGCGCCCGGAACGAGATCCTCCGCACGCGCCGGGCCAAGGCCTGAAGCCCGGTCTTTGGATTTCGGATTTTATCCCATGCCTTTTACTGCCGCTGAAATTGCCCGGCACCTCGACGGCGAAGTGCTGGGCGACGGCTCGGTAACGCTCACGGGCTTCGCGCCCGCGGACCGCGCCAAACCGGGCGACCTGACGTTCGCGGAGAACGAGGCCTATTTCGCCCGCGCCGAGGCCAGCGCCGCCCTGGCCGTGCTGGTGGACGGCCCGCACACCTCCGAGAAGAAGGTGCTCATCCGCGTGGCCAGCGCGCGGGTGGCGTTCGCCAAGGTGCTGCCGCTGTTCTTCCCGGAGCCGGCCTTTCCCGCCGGCACGCACCCGACGGCAATTGTCGCCGCGTCGGCCGAGGTGGCGCCAACGGCCCACGTCGGACCATTTTGTTGCATCGGCGCGGGCGCCCAGATCGGCGCGCGCTGCGTTCTGCAAGGCCACAACTGGGTCGCTGTGAACTGTCGGCTGGGCGAGGACGTGAACCTCTTCCCGCACGTCACGCTCTACCCCGGCACGCAGGTTGGTCACCGGGTGCGCATCCACGCCGGCACCGTCGTCGGCGCGGACGGTTTCGGCTACGTGCTCGATCAAGGCGTCCACCGCAAGATTCCCCAGATGGGCAACGTGGTCATCCAGGACGACGTCGAGATCGGCGCGAACGTCGCCATCGACCGCGGCGCGCTGGGTCCCACGACCATCGGCCGCGGCACCAAGATCGACAACTTGGTGCAAATCGCGCACAACGTAACCGTCGGCGACCATTGCCTGATTGTGGGACAGGCGGGCATCGCGGGCAGCTCGAAGCTCGGCAACTACTGCGTGCTCGCCGGCCAGTCGGGCGTGGCCGGCCACCTGCGGCTGGGCAACCAGGTCGTCGTCGCCGCCCAATCGGGCGTGATGCGCGACGTGCCCGACGGCCAGAAGGTCCTGGGGGCGCCGGCGGCCCCGGACAAGGAAGCCAAGCGCCAGTTCATCGCCATCCGGCAACTTCCCGCCCTGCTGCATCGGGTGGCGGAGATGGAGAAACAACTCGCGCGGATGGAGCCGGGCGGCGACCAGAAGGGTTGAGGCGGCGCCCGGAGGTGCTGGATGGGGGCTCGTCCTCCGCCCTCATGCTCGCGGTGCCGGGTTTCTTCGACGACGAGGATGCGGACGACGGCGCAAACGCGAGTGGAACAACAGGCGCCTCACAAATTCTTTTGCTTTCTCATTGACCGCCGGGACCGTTCTGGGAGTAGATGAGAGGCTGTGACTGGTTTTAGCGATTGGTTGGACTGGTAGTCAGATGGCAAGAACTGCAACCCGAAACGGGAACGCCAAGCGTTCCAACGGCACGACCAAATACGACGCGCACCAAACGGTGCTCTCGCAGACCTACGGCGCGTTGGCGGCGCTGCGGCGCGAGCTGTCGGACTCGAAGACGGCCGTGGCCGAGCGCGAGGAACTGCTGCGGGGCTTTGCCGCCTGCGCCGACCCGCAGCGCTCGTGGCTCCTGCTGGAGGACTACTTCGAGAAGCTCTCGCTCTCGCGGCGCGACTTTCCAGACACCGACTGGTGGCCGAGGATGCTCACCTGCCAGGGCCGGGCGCGGCTGGAGCAGCTCGCTTTCCTGTTCCTGAAGGTGCGACGTTCGCCGCCCCTGGAGCTTTCCGCGTTCGCCAACACCGAGCGCTTCGCCCAGGCGCAGGCGGCCGAGCGCGAGCAGGAGTTGATGCGGCATCTGGAGGATTGGCTCTTCCCGCACACGCCGGCCCACCTGGATGCCCCGCGCGCCTCGCTGCGTGTCCTCTGCACGCCCCAGCCCCTGCCCGACCAGCCCAACCGCCACCAGTTGGCCGTCCAGTTCCTCGTCCAGCGTCAGCGCGCCGGCGAAAAGCCCAAGACCCTGCAGGAAATCATCGACCTCACCACCCGCGCCACCCACGAGGAAGAACTGTTTCCACCGCCGGACTGGGAGTTCATCCGCTGGCTGGCGGAGACGCACCAAGGCCGGCAGGACGGGAGCGAGACTCTCCTGCTCTCCGAACTGGACCTGCTCCACTGGCTGGCGCGGTGGGGCCACACCGCGCGCCTCGAATCCGCGCATGGCCCGGCGCCGTATCAGTTTCACGGCCAGGTCGCCGAACTGGTGCCGCATCTGGAAAACGGCGACGCCGACCTGTCCTTCACTCACCGGCTGAAGCTGCCCGACGGTTCGGTGGTGCCGGTGAAGGACCTGCGGTTTTTCAGCGGCCAGCCGCCGCTCGTGCTGGTGGGCAGCACCTTCTGTCTCCTCCGCAGCGCGCCCCCGCCCGCGGTGCTCGAATACTGGGCCACCAAACCCGCCATCCCCGTCCGCAAGCTCAGCCATCGCCTGCTCCTGCACCTGCGCCGCACGCACGATCCCAAAGACGGCGTGAACTGGGAACAACTCTGCCTGGTCCATCACGGCCGGCCGCACTTCGTCTTCGAGTTGTTGGACGAGACGGTGCAACTCCGGCTCCTGGCGCGGAGCGAACGCGACGAGAGCCTCTGGCTGTGGACCGGCCACGAGTGGCAGCGCCAGGAGCCGCCGCCCCGCCCCGCCGACAAGCCGGAACTCCTGGACGACCCGCGTTTGGAACCGGCCACGCAATGGCTGCGGGCGCTCGACTGGTTCACGCCCGAACCGGGCCTGTGGGTGGGCGACGCCACCGAGCACTGCTTGGGCGCGCTGGCGCTGCACTGGTCGCAGCGCCCGCCGGAGGTGGAATTCCTGGGCAATCCGGCCTTCCACCGCCTCTTCCTCAACCCGCGCCGGCTCAAGCCGCGCCTGGTCGTCAAAGGCAGCGGCATCGATTGGCTGGCCGTCTCCGCCGAATGGGAGGAAGAAGGCCTGAAGCTCAGCGCGTCCGATCTCGAACGGCTGGCCAGCGCGACGGGCCGCTTCGTCCGATTGCCCAACGCCGGCTGGGTCGAGTTGGACACCCATGCCGTCCAGTCCGCCCACGAGGCGATGGCCGATCTGGGCGTCGAGGGCCTCATCCCCGTGGCACAGAAGATCGGCATGGAAAACGCCGCGCACCTGGACGAGGAAGGGATGGCGCGCTTCGCCGACACGCCGCAGGCCCAGGCCTTGCGCGAGCGGCTGAAACATTTCCGCGGCATTCCGGAGACGAAACTGCCCGCCGGCATCCACGCCGAGATGCGTCCGTATCAGAAAGACGGTTTCGATTTCCTCTGCCATCTCACGGCGATCCGGCTGGGCGGCATCCTGGCCGACGACATGGGGTTGGGCAAAACGCTCCAGACCCTGGCTTGGCTGGCCTGGCTCAAGGACCGCAACCGCAAGGATCCCAAACCCTCCCTCGTCATTTGCCCGGCCTCCGTGCTGCACAACTGGCGCCGCGAGGCGGAGCGCTTCACGCCCAACCTCAAAGTGCTCGTGCTTCAGAGCGGCGCCGAGCGGCACAACCTCCGCAAGCAGATTCCGCAGCACGATCTGATCGTCACCAATTACGCGCTGCTCCGGCGCGACTTGGAAGAATTGCAGAAATTCGATTTCCAGGCGGTCATCCTCGACGAGGCGCAGTTCATCAAGAACCCCGCGGCGCAGGTCACCCAGGCCGTCAAGGAGTTGAAGACCGGCCACCGCCTCGCGCTCACCGGCACGCCGCTGGAGAACCGGCTGCTCGATTTGTGGAGCATCATTGACTTCGTCCACCCCGGCTACCTCGGCGACGAGGAGCATTTTCTGGAAACCTACGATCCGCGCGGGGCGGAGACCGAGCAAGGCGCCGTACGCATCGCCCGGCGCCGGCTCGCGGCGAAAATCCGCCCGCTGCTGTTGCGCCGCCTGAAAAAACAGGTGGCCAAGGATCTGCCCGACCGCATCGAGCAGCGCCGCGACTGCGAGTTGGACGAAGAGCAGCGCAAGCTCTACCTCGCCGAACTGCGCCGCAGCCGCGAGCAGGTCTTCAAGACCGTCGCCGAGAAGGGCCTTAACAAGAGCAAGCTCATGGTCCTGGCCGCGCTGACGCGCCTGCGCCAGATCTGCTGCCACCCGCGCCTGGTTGGCAACGATTCCGCCTCCGGCAAGACGGACACCCTGTTCGAGTTGCTCGACCCACTGCTGGCCGAGGGACAGAAGGTGCTGGTCTTCTCGCAGTTCGTGCAAATGCTCGAATTGCTCCAAAAGGAATGTGTCACCCGCCAGATCAAGACGCACATCCTCACCGGCCAGACCAAGCAGCGGCAGGAAGTGGTGGGCGCATTCCAGGGCGATGCCGACCCGTGCGTGTTCCTGTTGAGCTTGCGGGCGGCCGGCACCGGCCTGAACCTCACCGCCGCCAGCTACGTCGTGCTCTACGATCCGTGGTGGAACCCGGCGGTGGAGGCGCAGGCCATTGACCGCTCCCACCGCATCGGCCAGACGCAGACGGTCAACGCCTACCGGCTCATCTCGCCCGGCACCGTCGAGGAAAAAATCTGGGAACTTCAACAGAGCAAAGCGCAGACGATCGCCGACGTGCTGGGCGAGGAAGGCTTCGCCCGGAGCCTGACGACGACGGATTTGGAATACCTGTTCTCGGAGGATTGAGGGAACACTTGCTGGAACCTTCGCCAGTTGCGGGTTTGTGTCGCCTGGGTGTAGCTTAGCCCCGTGAAAGTCTTCATCAGCCATACCGCACAGGCGGAGGATCTTGCCCGGAAGATCGGCGAAGGGTTGGAGCGCCAGGGGTTGGGCGTCTGGAGGGGCGACGAGGCCATCCTACCGGGGGACAACTGGGCCGAAAAGGTTTCGGAGGCGTTGAACGCGGCCCAGGCCATGGTGGTGTTGCTAACGCCCGACGCCTTGCATTCCAGCTCGGTACGCCGGGAAATTGAGTTTGCGCTGGGGAACGAAAACTTCCGGCAGCGACTCATCACTGTGCTTGTCGGCGATGCGCGGACAACGTCCACCGAATCGCTTCCCTGGATCTTGCGGCGTCTGCGAACGATCCGCCTGACCACACCCTCCGACACCGAGGCGGGCATCGCGGAGATTGGCCGCGCGTTGTTGGCCAGCGCGGCAACTGACAGTGCGGCAGTCGAGGCGTCGGCATGACGCCGCAGGAACTATTCCTGTCGCACGCCTCAGCGGACGCGGCCTCGGCGGATCGGTTGGCCGAAGTTTTGCGGCATCATGGCATCCCCGTCTGGTATAGCCGCACCAACATCCAGGGTGCGCAACAGTGGCACGACGAAATCGGGGCCGCCTTGCAGCGGTGTGATTGGTTCCTCGTCCTGCTGAGTCCGGCCGCCGTGGATTCCGTCTGGGTCAAGCGCGAGTTGCTTTTCGCATTGCAGCAACGGCACTTTGAGAACCATATCGTTCCCGTGCTTCTCGCCCCGTGCCACTACGGCGGCCTCTCCTGGACGCTGCCCATTTTCCAGATCGTGAACTTCAACGCCGGCTTTGAGACCGGGTGCCGCGACTTGCTCCGCGTTTGGGGACTGGGATTCAAGGGATGATGACGACGCCGCAGAGCAAGGCGCAGACGATCGCCGACGTGCTGGGCGAGGAAGGCTTCGCCCGGAGCCTGACGACGACGGATTTGGAATACTTGTTCTCGGAGGATTGAGCCGGGCAAGGGAGCGGGCCTGACACCGAACCCGGCCGCGCCGCGGCTACGGCGTCAACCGCAGCGCCCGGTAAAACCGCCCGCCCGAATTCGTGATCGTCGGATCGGCGAAAAACGCCGTCCCGTTCGTGCTCGCCAGCAGCGCGGTGGGCGTCCAGTTCACCAGGTTCGCGGAGCGTTCCAGCACGTAGTAATTGTCACCGGGCGGGCCGGTGAGCTTCAGGACCGGCCCGTTGCTGCCGGCCCATGGCAGCATCTCCAGCGCGAACCGCCCGTTGGGAACCAGCCACCCTTTCCGAATTGTGCTGTTTCCTGAATCCGCGACGTAAACGTTGCCGGCGCCGTCCACCGCCACGCCGAAGGGGGCGGAGAATCGCGCGGCGCTGCCTGTTCCGTCCGCGCTGCCAGGACCGCCCGCCTGGCCGGCCAAGGTCGTCACCTCGCCTGCGACCGTTACTTTCCGAATCGAGTTGTTCAAGTTGTCCGTGACATAGACGTTGCCCGCGCTGTCCACCGCCACGCCGGCGGGATTCCAGAACCGCGCGGCGCTGCCCGTCCCGTCCACACCACTGCCCCAACTACCGGCCAAACCCGCCAGCGTCGTCACCACGCCTGCGGACGTTACTTTCCGAATCGTGTTATTCCATTTGTCCGCGACATAAACGTTGCCCGCGCAGTCCACTGCCACGCCGGAGGGTCCGGAAAATCGGGCGGCGCTGCCCGTCCCATCCGCGCTGCCCTGACTGCCCGCCAAGCCCGCCAGGGTCGTCACCGTGCCCGCCGGGGTCACCTTCCGAATCGTGTGGTTCCAGAAGGCTGCGACAAAGATGTTACCGGCGCGGTCCACTGCCACGCCGGAGGGGACGGAGAACCGGGCGGCGCTGCCCGTCCCGTCTGTGGTGCCAGGACTGCCCGCCAAACCGGCCAGGGTCGTCACCACGCCCGCCGGGGTCACCTTGCGAATCGTGTCGTTGCCGGAGTCCGCGACAAAGACGTTGCCCGCGCCGTCCACCGCCACGCCGGAGGGGGCGGAGAACCGGGCGGCGTTGCCCGTCCCGTCCGCGCTGCCTGGGTTGTTCGCCAGGCCGGCGAGGGTCGTCACCACGCCCGCTGGCGTCACTCGCCGAATGGTGTCATTGTTTTGGTCCGCGACAAAAACGTTGCCCACGCCG
This sequence comes from bacterium, assembly GCA_021780115.1. Classification (GTDB taxonomy): domain Bacteria; phylum Verrucomicrobiota; class Verrucomicrobiia; order Limisphaerales; family JAJXZI01; genus JAJXZI01. The sequence goes on from JAJXZI010000130.1 coordinate 21,856, forward strand.
TCCACCGCCACGCCGGAGGGATCGTTGAACTGCGCGGCGCGGCCTGTGCCGTCCGCGCTGCCTGGCCCCCAGCCGGCGAGGGTCGTCACCACGCCGGCTGGCGTCACCTTCCGAATCGTCGAGTTGCCGGTGTCCGCGACATAGATGTTGCCCGCGCTGTCCGCCGCTACGCCGGAGGGACCGGCGAACCGCGCGCTGTGTCCCGTCCCGTCCGCAAATCCGCCAATGGGCCGGTTGTAGGTATCAGTAATTGACACATCCCCTGCCAGCGTCGTCACCACGCCCGCCGGGGTCACTTTGCGAATCGCGTCGTTGCCGGAGTCCGCGACATAGATGTTGCCCGCGCTGTCCACCGTCACGCCGGTGGGATAGTTGAACCGCGCGCCGCGGCCCGTCCCGTCCCCGTAGTTTGCGCTGCCCGCAAAGCCGGCCAGCGTCGTCACCACGCCCATCGGCGTCACTTTTCGAATCGTGTGGTTGTCCTTGTCCGCGACATAGACGTTGCCCGCGCCGTCCACCGCCACGCCGGAGGGATCCAAGAACCGCGCGGCGCTGCCCGTCCCGTCCGCGCTGCCCGAATGGGGCGCCAAGCCAGCCAACGTCGTCACCACGCCCGCCGACGTCACTTTGCGGATCGTGGCATTGCCATAGTCCGCGACATAGACGTTGCCCGCGCCGTCCACCGCCACGCCAGCGGGACTCTCGAACCGGGCGGCGCTGCCCGTCCCGTCCGCGCTGCCATGACTGCCCTCCAAGCCGGCCAGGGTTGTCACCACGCCCGCCGGCGTCACTTTGCGGACCGTGCAGGTCCAGAAATCGGCGACATAGACGTTGCCCGCGCCGTCCACTGCCACGCTGGCGAGGCCGGAGAACCGCGCCGCCAAGCCGGCCAGCGTCGTCACCCCGCCCGCCGGGGTCACTTTGCGGATCGCGTAGTTCCCGGCGTCCGCGACATAGACGTTGCCGGCGCCGTCCACCGCCACGCCAGCGGGACTCGCGAACCGCGCGGCGCTGCCTGTGCCGTCCGCGCTGCCGATGCTGGCTTGGCCGGCCAGGGTGGTGAACGTGTAGGGCGTGGAATAGTTCACTTGGCCGAAAAGCGCCACCGGCACCGGGCTGGCCCCGATCCAGAGCAAGGCCGCCAAGAGAGGAAGACGCGAATGCCGCCGCGCCGTTGGGCGATGAGAGAGACGGGATTTCATAAGACGAGAGCGGCGGTTCACTGTGGCCGCCGACGGGCGGGCCGGACTCCGCGCTGGAGACCCGTCCCTCGGACTGGAGTTTCCACTGGCACAAGTTCCCTTTCGGAACGCTCGTTACTCTATCAGAAATCATCCCGCAAAACAAGCGCGTCCTTTGGGGCGCCGCCAGGCCCCGTTGCCCGCCGGCCATCCGAGGATTGACCGCCCGGCGCTATTGCTGCTACCGTCCCGGCCTGCGGCAACGCAACACACTATGCGACACACGATTTCCGTCCTGGTGGAAAACAAGTTCGGCGTCCTCACCCGGATCGCCGGGCTGTTCAGCGGCCGGGGCTACAACATCGACACGCTCAACGTCGCGCCGACGGCGGACCCGACCGCGTCGCGCGCCACCATTGTCACCCGCGGCGACGACGCCACGCTGGAGCAGATCGTCAAGCAACTCAACAAGCTCCCCGAGGTCATCGAGGTCCGCGACTTCCGCGAGGGCGAGTACGTCGATCGCGAACTGGCCCTGGTGAAGGTGAACGTGGATTCCCTGACGCGCGCCGAGGTGATGCAGATCACCGACATCTTCCGCGCCAAGATCGTGGACGTGCAGCCCAAGACGCTGACCGTCGAGATCACCGGGGACGAGGGCAAGGTGGAGAAGTTCCTCAGCCTGATGGGCACCTTCGGCGTGCTCGACTTGACGCGCACCGGCCCGGTGGCGATGCCGCGCAAGTGAACGGCCTCCGCGCCAAGGCGCAGGGGAACGCCGCCTCCGGCAGGGGGGGTGTCCGCCGGGGCAGCCCGCATCGCTCGACCGGCCAGGCCCGGACATCTTGCCGCGCTGCCGGCGACTGCCAATTGCATTTGACGGACTAAGCCGGGCCGTTAGGATTCCGGCTACAATCGAACCAACGCAACAAACACGACCCAGCAACGAAAGGACTGAACCATGGCAATCATTGATTTCGGCGGCACCAAAGAGGAAGTCATCACCCGGAAAGAGTTCCCCATGTCCCGCGCCCGCAAGGCGCTCAAGAACGAGGTCATCGCCGTCATCGGCTACGGCGTGCAGGGGCCGGCCCAGTCGCTCAACCTCCGCGACAACGGCTTCCACGTCATCATCGGCCAGGCCAAGGCGTTCAAGCGCGACTGGGACCGCGCCGTGGCCGACGGCTGGAAACCGGGCCACACGCTCTTCGACATCGAGGAGGCGGTGGAGCGCGGCACGATCATCCAGATGCTCGTCAGCGACGCCGCGCAGCGCACCATCTGGCCCACCGTCAAGAAGCATCTGAAGGACGGCGACGCGCTCTATTTCTCCCACGGCTTTTCCATCTGTTACCGGAAGCAGACCGGCGTGGTGCCGCCGCCAAACGTGGACGTGATCATGGTCGCGCCCAAAGGCTCCGGCACCTCGGTACGCCGCAACTTCCTCACCGGCGCGGGCATCAACTCCAGCTTCGCCGTCGAGCAGGACGCCACGGGCCGCGCCCACGAGCGCTGCCTGGCCGTGGGCATCGGCATCGGTTCCGGCTACTTGTTCCCCACGACCTTCCAGCACGAAGTGTTCAGCGACCTGACCGGCGAACGCGGCGTGCTCATGGGCGCGCTGGCCGGCATCATGGAAGCCCAGTACGACGTGCTCCGCCAGCACGGCCACACGCCGAGCGAAGCCTTCAACGAAACGGTCGAGGAGCTGACCCAGAGCCTGATCCGCCTCGTGGACGAGAACGGCATGGACTGGATGTATTCGAACTGCTCGGCCACGGCCCAGCGCGGCGCGCTCGATTGGAAGCCGCGCTTCAAGAAGGCCGTGCTGCCCGTGTTCAAGGAGTTGTACCAGCGCGTCAAGACCGGCAAGGAATGCGCCCGGGTGCTCTCCGCGTGCGGCGCGCCCGATTACCAGGCGCAACTGGGCAAGGAACTCGGCGAGATCGGCAACTCCGAGATGTGGCAGGCGGGCAAGGCCGTCCGAGCGCTGCGTCCGAAGGAGCCGGCCCGGCTCATCGCCAAGGGCACCAAAGGCGTCGCCGGCCGGACGGCGAACTGACCAAACTTCACTGTCACCCTGCGAACGCCGCCGGCTCCACTGGCGGCGTTTGGTTTTTGCGGGTTACTCCGCCGCGAACGCCCGCATCCAAGTCCCCGCGTTCACGGCCTGGAAGAAGAACGCCTCGGCAACGCCTTCGAGCGAGTTGGTGCCGAGCCACGGCGCGGAAGGCCGCCAGCCGGCCGCCCGAAAGGTGGTCAGCATGTAGATTCCCGTAGCGGGATCGAACTGGTACGCCCGGTCGCCCGGCTGCCCCAGGTCCGTGAGCGGGCCGGCCACCGGAATCGGCGAGGCGAGGATGGAAAACCCGGCCGGATACGCCACGCCGTTGGTTCCCTGCCACACCTCGCCGGTGAATGTGATCGTGATGTTGGTGGGCGCGAAATTCTGGATGAAAAAGCCCCGGCCGGGGCTGAAATCGACCGGGGGATTATCGCCCCCGAGATGGCCTTGTCTCTTCGTGTAGAGAGTGTACGACCCGGTGGCCGGGGAAAAATCGTACACCTTGGTGATGTTGTTCGGCGCGGTGCTTAGAATGTTGTCCAGCACGTTGCTGCCGGTGTCCAAGGGGTTGCCGACCAGGACGAACCCTTTCGCCGGCACGGTCACGTTGACCCAGCCGACGATGTTTGACGAATAGATGTTGCTTTGCGCCACCGAGGCGGCAAGGCCCGCCGCAAGGGCAGCGGCGGCCAGGAATCGCATTCTTGTCTTCATGGTTTCATTGCTCCTTCCGCTGTCTGGTGCAGCTTCGCTAGGAAACAAGAATCGGTCAACCTCTTTTCACGGCCTGGGACCGGTCTTCCACGGACTGGAGGGGAGTCAGTTCCGGAGTTTCCGGTACTGCCAGCTCGCGACGTAGGGATCCACGCGGGCCAGAAGGAAGCAGGCCCAGCGCTGTTTGAGCCGCTCCCAGCCGCTGCGCGAGGCGCGCCAAGTCGCCAGGTCCACCGGTCGCGAATGTCGCATCAGGTCCGCCACGATGTCCCGCGCCCCGGCGGCCAGGGCGTCATTTTCAAAGCGCGCCATCAGGTCGTAATTGATCCGCAGGCTGCGCGGATCGAGGTTGGCCGAGCCGACGTACACCGCGCCGTCCACCAGGAACAATTTCGCGTGCAGGATCTGCGGCTGATACTCATAAATGGCGACGCCGGCCTTCAACAGGCGGCGGTAAAGACTCTGGGCGGCCAGGCGGGCGAGCGTCACGTCCGTCTTCGCCGGCAGGATCAACTGCACGCGCCCGCCACGCTTCGCGATCCGCGCCAGCTTCCATCGCAGCCGGTTGGTCGGCAGAAAATACGGTGTCACGATCTGCACGATCCGGGCGGCCTTCAGGTCGCGGTGCAGCGCGTGCAGCAGCGGGCTGCGTCCGCGGCCCGGCCCGCCCAGCAGCAGTTGCCCATCGCGGGCCTGGACGGTCTTCCGCGCCGCGAACTGCCGCAACCGGAAGAGACGTTGGTGCCGGAAATCGGCCCGCTCGAAAAGGTCGTCGAACGACGCGGCCAATTCCCCCGCCAGTCCGCCCTCGACGCGCAGCCCCACGTCGCGCCAGCCGCGCGTCACGCCGTCGCCCTCGTATTCGGGCGCGATGTTGAACCCGCCGAGGAACGCCACCCGTTCGTCGCACACCAGCAGCTTGCGGTGATCGCGAATGGCGAACCGCTCCAGGCTCAGGGGATTGAACCAACGCACCTCCCCGCCGACGGCCCGCAACGGCGCCCAGAAGCTGTCGGGCAGCTCGATCGATCCCACGGCGTCCACCAGCACCCGCACCTGCACACCGCGCTGGCGCGCCGCCCGCAACGAGGCCAGCGTGCGAATCCCCAACTCGCTCTCGGCATAGGTGTAGGCCTCGAGACGCACCGAGCGCCGGGCCGCGTCGATGGCGTCGCCCGCCGCCGCGAAGGCCTGATCGCCCGTGACCAGCCACGCGAACGTCATGACCTTGGAGTCGGGCATGGCGGCGAGCTTAGCGGCCGGCGCCGCTTCGTTCAACCGTGGCGGAAAGGGCGCCCCGTTTGTCCCGATTGCCGCGCTGGCGCCGGCTATTCGAGGGCGCGCGCCACGGCTTCCGCCAGTTTCTGCCGGTACCGCGGGTCGGCGATCTGGCGCGCTTCCTGTGGATTGGAAAGGTAGCCGCCTTCCAGCAGCACGGCCGGCCGGTTCTGCCCGCGCAACACGCCGAGGAACCGCGCGTGACGCACGCCCCGGTCCGGACTGCCGTTGACCGCCCGCAGGGCTTGGTGCAGCCGCAGGGCGAGGTGCAGATTCTCCGCGTCGAAGGCGTTGTTGGGATACGTCTGGGAGGGATCGTCTCCGTAGCCGCGCGTCAGGTTCGACGGCATGCCCGCGGGGGTGAGCAGGTAGGTTTCCAAGCCGCAGAGGTCCAAGTGCGGATAGGCCGAGTTGAAGTGGAGGCTCACAAACAGATCCGCCTTGTGCCGCTCGGCGAAGGCGACGCGTCCAGCCAGCGGGACTTCCACGTCGTTGGTGCGGGTGAGGAAAACCGTCCACCCCTCGGCCGTGAGCAGCGGCGCCAGACGCCGGGCCCAATCCAGCGTGAACTGCTTCTCGAACCGCCCGTCGGCAGCGCTCTTCGCGCCGGTGTCCATGCCGCCGTGACCGGGATCGAGAACGATGACGCGGTTGGTGCCGGCCCGGGGCGGGGGGGGATCGAGCAGCGGCTCCAGGGTCTTCCGCGCGTCCAGCGAATGCACCAGCAGATCGCCACCCGCCCAGCGGGGCGGGAAGCCGAGCAGGATCTCCGTTCCGTCCCAACGCGCCTGCTGGCTTCCGGCGGCGATGACCAGACGATTCCGGTTCGTGGAAAGGGTGAACGTCGGTGGCTGGAGCGCGGTGCGGTGGATCGAGTCGAAGCCATGCCGGGCGGCCCATCCGGTCAACGAGATCCAGGTTTCGGCCGGGGGCGCGGCGGGTGGGTTGGTGGGCGGGGCTGGCGCCGGCGGAGGAGGAAGAGGTTGGACGGCCACGGGCGGCGGCGGGTTGGTTTTCGGTGCCGAGGGTTGAGTCACCAGCTCCGGAAGCGGCTCCAAGACTCGTGACTGGGGCGCGGTGCCGCAACCCGCCAGCACGGCCAGCAGGAACGGCGTGAGAAGCCGGCCCGGTTTGAACACGGGCGCATTTTGCGCACGGGCAGCGTGGACACAAGGGGATTCACCAGCGGGCGCGGCGGATTCGTCCTTGTTCTTCACCCGGTCGGTCGGGAACCGTCTCCGGGAAAGCAAGCATGAGGGACGAGGCCGTCTCCGGGCCATCTACCGGGAGAACGCGGCGTGCGGGGAGGCGCGGGCGCCACGCCAGCGCCCGGTCTCCGTTCCGCGAAAGAAAGTTTTGCCAAGCGCCTTTTCCTAGCCAATGATCCCCATACTGACACCGTTGATAATCCGCCATGCCTGAAGTTGCGCCCAGCCGAAACCTGCCGCCCAAGGGCGAACGGCACTTCCGGGGCATCCCGGTGTCCGGCGGCGTGTGCCGGGGGCGGATTCTCGTGCTGGGTCGGGTCCGCGGGTTGGTGGAGCGGCGGGAACTGACGGAAGGCGAGCTGCCGGGCGAGATCAACCGCTTGGAGAAGGCGCTCCTCGACACCCGGCACGACGTGGTCGAGGTCAAGCGGCGGGTCACCGCCAGCCTCGGCCAGAAGGAGGCGGACATTTTTGACGCCCACCTGCTGGCCCTGGAGGATCCGGTGCTCATCTCCGAGGTCACGCGCCTGGTCATGGAAGAGAAGGTCTGCGCGGAGTACGCCTTCCAGTCGGTGGCGGCGAAGTACGTCGAGGCCCTGTCCCGAGCCGATGATGATTTTCTCCGCGAGCGCGCGGCGGACATCCGCGACGTGACGGCGCGGGTGGTCAACAATCTGCTCGGCCACCAAGAGGAGGTGGACCTGCGCCGGTTGAGCGAACCGTGCCTGATCGTCGCGCACGAACTCGGCCCGTCCACCACCGCCCAACTGGACAAAAAGGTCGTGCTGGGTTTCGCCACCGACGTGGGCGGTCGCACCTCGCACACCGCCATCATGGCGCGGTCGTTGGGGATCCCGGCGGTGGTGGGCCTCCAGACCGCGAGCCAGGAACTGCACACCGGGGAGCAGGCGCTGCTCGACGGTTACAACGGCGCCCTCGTCCTCAACCCGACCGACCAGACGCTCTTCGAATACGGCCAGCTCGTCCGCCGCAAAGCCACGTTGGAAGAGAAGCTGCGCGAAATCCTGCGCCAGCCGGCGATTACCCTCGACGGTCAGCGCGTCCTGCTCTCGGCCAACATCGAGCACGCCAGTGACACGCCATCCGTCACCGCCAGCGGCGCGGAAGGCGTCGGGCTGTTTCGCACCGAGTATCTCTACATCGAGCGGCAGGACTTGCCGTCGGAAGAGGAGCAGTTCCAGGCCTACCGCGCGGCGGCGGCGGCCTTGAAGCCCCAGCCAGTGGTCGTCCGCACGCTCGATCTGGGCGGGGACAAATTTGTCTCGCACCTGCAGGTCGCGCCGGAGATCAATCCGTTCCTCGGCTGGCGCGCGATCCGGTTTTGCCTGGAGCAGAAGGACATCTTCCGCACGCAGCTTCGCGCCATCCTCCGCGCCAGCGTGGAAGGCAATGTGAAGTTGATGTACCCGATGATCTCCGGCTTGGAGGAACTGAACCAGGCGAATGCCTTCCTGGAACACTGCCGCGCCGAGCTGCGCCAGGAAGGCGTGCCGTGCGGCGACAAATTGGATGTCGGCGCGATGGTGGAAACGCCGTCGGCGGCGCTCATCGCGGACGCCCTGGCGCAGCGTCTCGACTTCTTCAGCATCGGCTCCAACGACCTGATCCAGTACACGCTGGCGGCCGACCGGACCAACGAGCGCGTGGCCCACCTCTACGCGCCGACGCACCCGGCCATCGTCCGGCTGGTCCGGATGACCGTGGAGGCCGCCCACCGACACCATATCTGGGTCGGCGTCTGCGGGGAAATGGCGGGGGATCCGGTGCTCGTGCCGCTGCTGCTGGGCCTGGGCGTGGACGAGCTGAGCGCCGCGCCGGCGACCGTGCCACACGTGAAATACCTCATCCGCCGCGTCAAGATGCCCGAAGCGCGCGACCTGGCGGAGTTCGCGCTCCATTGCGAGTCCGGCGCCGAAATCCTGGCCCGTACGACCGCGCTGGCCCGGGAGATCGCGCCGAGCTTGTTCGAGGACAACGCATGAAACGACCTCGGGCTTCCGATGGCGGCCGGCCAGGTGAACCGGGCACGGACACCGCCGCGCCGGTCCTTCGCCCATCCGCCCTCCGTCACTGGCCATTCTCATGAAAGTCATCATCCTGGCCGCGGGTTACGCCACGCGGCTCTACCCGCTCACGCTCGACACGCCCAAGCCACTGCTGCCGGTCGCTGGCCGGCCGATGATTGACCACGTGCTGGACCGCGTGGCGCCCATCGGCGGCATTGATCGGGTGTACGTCGTCACCAACGCCAAGTTCACCGAGCATTTCCAGCGTTGGAGCGCGGGGGAACACACCGGCCGCCTCCCCCTCACCATCGTCAACGACGGCACCACGGACGACCGCAACAAGCTCGGCGCAATTGGCGACATCCACTTCGTCCTCTCCCGGCAGAATGTGGACGACGACCTGCTGGTGGTGGCCGGCGACAACCTGTTCAGCCACAGCCTGGAGGGCTTTGGCCGGTATTGCCGGGAGAAACGCGCGCCGGTCCTCGCCGTGTACGACGTCGACAACCTCGACGCGATCAAGAAGTACAACGCCATCAGCACGGATGCCGAGGGTCGCATCACCTTCTTCGAAGAAAAACCGCCGCAGCCCCAGAGCACCCTGACCGGCATCGCGCTCTACCACTATCCGCGCGCCGTTCTGCCGCTGATCCGGCAATACGTCGCCGGGGGACACAACGCCGACCAACCGGGCCGATTGGTGCAGTGGCTCTACCCGCGCACTCCGTTTTACACCTGGCGCGTCCCGGGCCTGTGGTACGACATCGGCTCCAAGGAAACGCTGGAGGAGGCGAATCGGGTTTTCGCGGACCTCCCGAAATGACCGCCGCCGCTGCGTGCGGCGCCGCGGTCCTTGAACCGTCGGCGCTGTCCCCCGCCTGATGGCGACCTCCCGCATGGCTCCTCTCGCCCGCATCGTCCTCTACGCCTTCCTGATGACGTTCATCGCGGCGCGGGTGGTGGTGCTTTTGATCATGTCACGTCGATTGCCAGACCTCTACCTCTACCTCGGCGGCACGCACGTCCATCATCTGAACTACGGCATTTTCCTGCTCTCGCTGGTCGGGGCCTATCTGCTGTTTGCACGCCCGGCCGGCCGCGCGCTTTCGGGTGCCGGAGCGCTCTATGGCGTGGGTCTCGGGTTGACCTTCGACGAATTCGGCATGTGGCTGAACTTGGGCGGCAGTTATTGGCAGCGGGCCAGTTGGGACGCCGTGGTCATCATCGCCGGTTTGCTGGCGCTGGCGGCGTTTGCGCCGGCCGTGAAGCAGTTTCGCCCGCGACACTGGTGGAGCGCGGCCCTCATGGCGGTGGCAACCCTCCTCGTCTCGTGCCTGCTGTACGAGTCGCTCAAACACGCCGGCCACGCCGCCATGCCCAGACTGCTCGAACTCGAGTCCCAGTCGCCGCCGTGACCCCTCCTCGGGCGCCGGCCGGGACTGGAACCCAGCCGATGCTTGTGGGATTCCGTCCACTCACCCTCCGTAGCCACCACAAGACCACACTGATTCTGCCCGTCGGCGGGGCCGCCGCGAACTCCCGCACACCACCGACGATGATCGTGCCACCGGGCGGGTGAATTCCCCGAAAAAGGATTCATGTGTTACGCCCCTGAACCAACCAGGCAACGCAAACGGAGCGCGGCTCTGCGAGTTGCCGCGCGCGACCACTTCCCAGGTGGCTGCGGCTTTTAGAGTCGCGCTCCGACGACGTGAGGTTCATGGAAACGCCTCTTGCCCCGACACTGGGCGCACATCGGGATCTTGACCCCTCTCGGTAAGGCGAGGTTCCTGCCAAGCCTCACACTTCCGCCCAGAATCAGGTCTCCGCAGGAGCGTCGCCCTACCAGGTTCATGTAAAGTCATTCCACCCTGTTCCACTCTCGTCGAGATCTCGTTCTCGCTGTGGAATCACGACTGCCTCACTTCATCCGTGCTGGATGTTCATTCAGCCGGGATCGCTCTGTTTCACGTTCTCCACCCGGCCCTCGTGTAAATAAAAAAAGCCGCCCTTGCGGGCGGCTTGAGGAAGAACGAACTAGAGAATTACTTGCGGCGGCGCAGGCTCAATAACCCGGCCAGACCGAGGCCAACCAACGCGATAGTGGAAGGCTCTGGAACACTGGTCATGGTGATCGTCCCAGGAATGGAAAGAGACTTCGGAACGCCAGGGGTCGGCGGTGGTCCCGGATTATCGGCGCTGCCGATGGCCTGCGACCACACCGTGCTCTCACCTCTGACCGTCGCAGCATCATAGCTGGCCGCGCCCTGCCAAGCGAGAATCTGGAAGAATGCAGTCCCGCCGGAGGCAACGCCAGCAACCGGGCCATAGCCCTTGTCGAAGAAGCTGCCGCTGCCGGCTCCGTTTCCATTTACATCACCAGCCTGAATCTGGAAGATGGGGCCTGCGCCACCCGACGTTAGAACACCCGCCAGAGAACCCTGTGCCGCGCCACCCATGATCTCTACGTACGTCCCCGCCGGAGCCGCTGTCGTGGCGTTGTTCAGGAAGATGCCAAAACCCGAATCGTAGTTATTCAGCCAGACCGTTCCCTGCGCGTTCGCGCTGTGAACCGCAGCCAATACCGCCGCAGCACCGATTAGCGATAGTATTTTTTTCATGTTGTTTTGTGTTTACTCTCGTTGTTGTTGAAGTGTCATTCGTTCGATACTGACATCCACTACTGCACGTTAAAGACTCGTGTCCACGTCCCAGCGCCATTCTTCGAGTTAAAGAAGAACGCTTCGGCGACTCCTGACTGCGCATTTGTACCGATCATGGGTTCCGCTCCACCCCCCCAACCAGCCGCGCGACGCGTGAACGCCGTATAGGCTCCCGTGGCGGGGTTAAACTGATAGACCTGATCATTGTTTTGGGCAGGCAGTCCCAAGTCTGTCTGCACAAGTCCCGCCTGCGGAACCTGCGAGGAGAGGATGGAGAAGCCAGACGGGTAGGCGTTCATGTTCGTGCCTTGCATGACTTGACCCACGAACGTCAGCGTGATGGCGGTCGCTGCAGAGTTTTGAATGAAGAAGCCGGCACCGGGATTGAAGTTTACCCCAGCCGCACCCGACCAACCGGCCGAACGCTTGGTGTATGCGGTGTAGGCACCAGTGCCCGGATCGAAGCCGAAAATCTTGGTCGTGTTGTTCGGGGCAGTACCCAGAATGTTGTCCAGCACGTTGCTGCCGGTGTCCAGGGGATTGCCCACCAAGACGAACCCGTTCGCCGGCACGGTCACATTGACGTAGCCGACAACGTTGAGGGAATAGACGTTGCTTTGCGCCACCGAGGCCACAACGCCCGCCGCGAGGGCCGCGGCCGCCAGGAATAATGTTTTTGTTCTCATGTTCTCAGTTGTTGTTTCCGTGTGTGCGGGCATCTTCGCAGAGGAGCAAGGAACTGTCAATAGATTTTTGGAATTTTTTTGAACGTCCGGTTTCGCCCCAATTGGCCGCCAGGGCCCATCTTTCGGCGCCCGGCTTTCGGCCCTCTCGTCATTGGTTTTCCGGGGCGAAGGGAGGGGCGGTCTTGTACTGGTCGTAGGCCCGCTCCAGTTGCGCCCCCGCCGGCTGGCCACGATGGACCCAGACCCGATACCGGCAGCGAATCGGCTCGCCCGCGGGGAAGGTTTGCGCCGACACACCCGGCCAGCCGAGGCAGAGCACGCCATAGTGCCGGGTGAGCCATTGCGGCGGAAAACCGGGGTCGCCGGGATGCACGAAGAGCGCCGCGCCGCTAGTTGTGCCTTCCAGGGACAGCCACCGGGTCAAGTCGGCCCAGGGGAGGTTGGTCATGTACAAATCCGCCGCCGGGTGGCCCGCCGGAATCGTGATGACCGTGTTCGTGCCGGGGGCGAAGCGGAGGGTCAAGCCGCCGTAGCTCTTGCCTTCCGCGCCGGCCAGCGTCACCGCCTGGGCGATGGGCGTCCAGGTGAAGTCGAGGTCAATCGCGCGTCCTTCCGCCGTGGCGGGATGGACGAGGAGCCAGACCTTTTCCCGCATGACTTTCTGCGGGCCGACGTACCAGCTGTTTTCGACGCCGAGCACGGCGCCATCGGGGTTCACCTTCTTTTCCAGCCACCGCTCGAACTGCTGGGCGATGCCGTGGAGCATCCAGAGGTCGTACTCCTTGCCGGCAATGCCGACGTGCGGCCAGGCCCAGAACAGGCCGCGGTGGTGGTAATGGTCGCGCGGGAAATCATCCGTCAACACCTCGCCGTCCAAGCCGTAAAGCGGATGGATGTAGGTGCCGCGGGCGCGGTCGGCAGGCACGCCGGCCTTGTGGACGATGCCGTGGTTGTAAACCAGCACGGGCCGGTCACCTTCCCACAGGCCGAGCGATTGCTCGTTGACGGCGGCGAAACGAAACGCGGATGGAGCGTCCGCCGCCGGGCAGGCCGCGGAACCGAGGCCCACCAGCGCGGCGAAGGCCAGCCAAAGCCGGAACGGGCGCGGCCGGCGTGAAGAATTGGGCGCGTGGCCGGGAGGCAGATGTGTGTTATGTCGGTTCATCGTGGCGGATTTTTATCAGCCCGCCGGCGGGATTTCACGCCGAATTCCCACGCTCTTCCGGACGCCCGCTCTCCGGCGGGGTTCACTTCACTTGCGGACTTTCCGGGCCGGCTTGGGCCGGTGGCGGCGAACCTGCATCTGGCACTTCGCCAACTCGCGGCGCGCGGCCGCCAGTTCGGCACGGACCTGCTTCAATTCCCCGGTCGCTTGCGCGCCTTCCTGGCGGGCGCGGCCCAGTTGGCGCGAATGGCGGCGCAATTCCAGTTGGGTCACCACGTGGCGGGCCAGCACCCGCAAGGCTTGTTGCTGGTCGGCGCTCAGTTCCCGTGGCATCCGATCCATGATGCAAAGAGTGCCCAAGGCATGGCCGTCGGGCGTGACCAGCGGGGCGCCGGCGTAAAACCGCACATGCGGCTCGGCCGTGACGAGCGGGCTGCCGGCAAAACGCGGGTCCAACCGGGCGTCCGGCACGATGAACAGGTCGCGCTGCAGAATGGCGTGCGTGCAGAAGGAAATCTCGCGCGCCGTCTCGGTCTGGGTCAGCCCCACCTTGGATTTGAACCACTGCCGGTCTTCGTCCACGAGCGAGATCATGGCCATCGGCGCCCCGCAAATCCGCGCCGCGAGGTCCGTCAGGTCGTCGAAAATCTCCTCCGGCACCGTGTCGAGGATTTCGTATTCCCAAAGCACCTTCAGGCGCCTCTTTTCCTGGGCTGGCATCGGGACAGTCATGGTCATCTTGAGTCTCGCCGCGCGGACGCTACCGCATCTCCGGCCGGAGGAAAGCCGTCTTTGAGACGGTCTTTCCTGCCCGCCGCCCCTGATTCATGGCCAAAGCGTCCGGTTTAGGCAAACCGAAAAAGACCGGCCGACGGGTGGCGCGCGACAGGCCGGCGGCAAGAGCCAGAAGGCGCAACCCGCGCCGAATCGTCGGCCGAGAAGGCCCGAACGGGTTTCCGTTGGCTTCGCCCAGGCGCGTTACCTGGACCGTCAACGGGAAAATCGCCGACGGCCTGGGCGCATTCGGATCGATAGTTCGAGAAATGTTCCCTCGGGTTGACGGTCGTGCCGCGCGGTCAAATCAACCGCGGGCCTTGGGTTCGTTTATCCCTTCGCGCTGTTCGGTGTCCAATATGGAACCTGTGGCGGAGCCGGGCCGGGAGCGCCGCACTCCATCCTGCTTTCCTCTCCCTATATCGTCGCCGGACACGTCGGCGGGGACCGGCCTGGGCGGCTCCGGCGGCAGCAATTGCAGGATGCCCTGGAGCGGTACGCCCAGCCGGGGCGGACGGTGGTTCAATGCGTGGCCCACTTCGGCGAGGGCTTTTTCGAGGAGAAAAGCATCCAGCAAGGTCCGGAGATCCTCGTCGCTCTGCGGGAGAAAACGGGCCGGGCTGGCGGCCAGCCGGTAGGCCCGCCAGAAGGCCACACCGACCCAATGGTGCCAATACTGCACCCACGATCCGATCCCGGCCAGGAGGTCAGCCTTGAGGTTCCCGCGCTCGACCTGTTTCCCTAAAGCCGCCACCGCCGCGTAGTGGAAGGACCGCAGCATCCCGGCCACGTCCCGCAACGGCGAGCGTTTGAGGCGCCGCATGCTCAGCGGCCGCGTGGACTCGCCTTCGAAGTCGATGACCCAGAAATCCTTGCCGGTATGGAGCACCTGGCCCAGGTGGTAATCACCGTGGATCCGAATCCGCGCCGCGGGGATGAGCCTTCCCGTGAGCGCCTGGAAGCGCCGGATGATCTCGCCTTCCAGCCCGAGGACCTTCTGCGCGTCGGCCGTGGCCGTCGGGGGCAGGTCTTTCAACTGCCGGCGGAGGAGCTGGAGGTTCTGCCGGGTCAGAGTGCGCATGGACTGGAAAAGCCCGCGCTGGTGATTCAGCGTGAACGGCTCCGGGGCGAAGTCGGCCTCGCTGTCTTCTGCCGCCAGGGTCACGTGCAACCGCGCCGTGACTTCGCCCAGGCGGCGGGCCGTCTCGACATAGCTGCCAATCATCTCCCGCTCCCGGTCGGGCACCTCGCCGGCCGCGAGGCTCACCATCGGGGCCTCGACCATCGGCGCCACGTCCTGCGCCGCGGGTAAAGACAGAATGCGCTCGTAGTACCGGCTCAGCGTGTCGAGCGTGTATTCCCAGGCGTCCCGGCATTTGGGGACAAAGGTGCTGAGGACGCCCAGGGTCATCGGCTCCTCGGGCGCGGCGCGATATTCCAGCGCTCCGGCCAGCGGCGGCGCGTGCGGGAAACGGCGGGCCGTCAGGAACCGGCCGATGTCCCAATCGGGATTCACGCCCGCGTCGAGGCGCCGGAAGAGTTTCAGGATCAGTTGGTCGCCGTAGATCACCGAGGAATTGCTCTGCCCGGCTTTGCTGAGAGCGGGATCCAGGGCCAGGCCGCCCGCCATGCGCAGGCGGCGCAGGTGCGCCGTGTGGGTCGCCTGGACTTCGCCCCGTCCGCCTTTGAGCGTTCGCCGCCGGGAAATGACCTCGAGGAGTTCCTGGCAGAACGCCTTGTGCCCGACGGCGTCGTAGAGCAAACCCTCCGTATTGGGGCGATGGCGCCTGAGGCGCGCGATGACCAACGGCGGATGGTCCCGCCGCACATCGTCCACCGGCGTCCCTTCCGCGCAGGCCAGCGGCAGGGCATAGACCTCGGGGTCGGCCTGCACGTATTCGATCCGGAGCAGCGTGAGGAAGTTCTTTTCGCCAGCCAGGGGAACAGGGATGACCTCCTGCACGTGGACGCCTTTGACCGCTCGCCCCTGCCCGCCAAACCAGCGCTGAGTCGGCAGGTAATCTTGCAGCGCGGCCTCCAATCCGGCCCGGTTCACTTCCAGGAAGATTTCGTCCCACTCTTCCTCCACGGCCAGTTGCGGCCACGCCCCCGGGGCCGCCGGCGATCCGGTCGGCGCGACGACCGCCCGCGCCGCGGACTCCAGGGAAAACCAATAGAACGCATGGGGGCCGAGCGTGAGGAAGTAGGGCTGGTCACTCATCGCCGGAAACTCGGTGCGGCCAAACAGCTCGACCGGCACCAACCCCTGGCACCCGGGCAAGTCCAGCGACACCGGCTGGACGAAACGGGAGAGATTGGCCACCACCAGGATGCACTCGTCTTGGTGACGCCGAAGGCAGGCGAAGATCTTGCGGTTCTCCGGGTGGAGGAATTCCAGCGTGCCCATGCCGAGGGCCTTGCGGTGCCGGTACAAAGCGATCAAGCGCTTCATCCACCAGAGCAGCGAACTGGGATTGCGCTGCTGCACGTCCACGTTGACGGCCTCGTAGTGATTTTCCGGATCGAGGTTGATCGGCAGGTAGAGGCTCTGCGGGTTGGCGCGGGAGAACCCGGCGTTGCGGTCGGCGCTCCACTGCATCGGCGTGCGCACGCCGTTGCGGTCGCCGAGGTAGATGTTCTCCCCCATGCCGATCTCGTCGCCGTAGTAGAGGACGGGGGTGCCGGGCAGGGAGAAGAGGAGCGCGTTCATCAACTCGATGCGCCGGCGTTCGTTGCCCAGCAGCGGGGCCAGGCGGCGGCGGATGCCCAGATTGAGCCGCGCCTGGTGGACTTGGGCGTACATCCGGTACATGTAATCGCGCTCCTCGTCGGTCACCATCTCCAGCGTCAGTTCGTCGTGGTTGCGCAGGAACAGCGCCCACTGCGCGGTCTCCGGGATCGGCGGTGTCTGCTGGAGAATATCGACAATCGGCACGCGATCCTCCATCCGCAGGGCCATGAAGAGCCGCGGCATCAGCGGGAAGTGGAACGCCATGTGGCATTCGTCGCCCCGGCCGGCGCCGAAGTAGGCCACCGCGTCTTCGGGCCACTGGTTGGCCTCGGCCAGCAGCATGCGGTCGCCGTATTGGTCATCCACATGCCGGCGGAGCTTCTTGAGAAAGGCGTGCGTCTCGGGAAGATTTTCGCAACTGGTGCCTTCTCGCTCATAGAGATACGGCACGGCGTCCAAGCGCAGGCCGTCCACCCCCAGGCCCAGCCAGAAATCAACCGCCCGGAACAACGCCTCGTGGACGGGCGGATGGTCGAAGTTCAAGTCCGGCTGGTGCGCGTAGAACCGGTGCCAGTAATAGGCCCGGGCCACCGGGTCCCAGGCCCAGTTCGAAGGCTCGGTGTCCTTGAAGATGATACGGGCGCCCGCGTAGCGGTCGGGCTTGTCGCTCCACACATAGTAATCACGCCAGCGGCTGCCCGGCGGGGCGCGGCGGGCGCGCTGGAACCACGGGTGCTGGTCGGACGTGTGGTTGAGCACCAACTCGGTGATGACGCGCAACCCGCGCCGGTGGGCTTCGCGGAGGAAGACCTTGAAATCGCCCAGCGTCCCGTACATCGGATGCACGTCGCAGTAATCGGCGATGTCGTAGCCGTCATCCTTGAGCGGCGAGGGATAGAACGGGAGCAGCCAGATGGCCGTGACGCCCAGGTCGTGCAGGTAGTCCAACCGCCTCGTCAGCCCGCGGAAATCGCCGGTGCCGTCGTCGTTGCTGTCCTGGAAGGCGCGGACGTGGACTTCGTAAATCACGCCGCGCTTGTACCAGTGCGGCTGTTTGCTCACCCTGACCGGGTCGCTGTGGGTGTCGGTCATGAATCACTCCGGTTCGCTCGGTCGCGCGTTTCCGTCCACTATACCGCGCCCAGCCGCTTCTGCCAGCCGCGGAAAGCGACACGGCGCTTTCGGGGCCGCCGGCCGGCGCCTTTCCGGTTTCCGTCAGCCACTTCTCTCGCCCCGAAGCCGACAACGCGCCCCGGCCAACTCCGCGGCGCAGCCCCCGGTCACTCCCGGCCGCCTTGGGTCAGGGCCATTTGGGCGCGCAGCAAATCATGCAGCGTCACCAACCCGAGCAGGATTCCCTGCGGCCGGTCCAGCACCACGACGAGGCCGGTGGGCGAATCGATGAGCCGGGACTGGAGGTCTCCAATGGTCTGGCCGGTTAGGCAGTGCGGCACGGGGGCCAACTGGGGCGGACGGGCTCCGGCGGCAGCCGCTTGGGCCTCATCCCGTTCCAGGACGCCAGCGACTTTGTTTTCGAGGACCACCGGGAAGTGCCGGTAAGGATGGGCCTGGAGCAGCGCCTTGAGCGACTCCGGTTGGAGGTCGCGCGCCACCACCGGCTGGAAATTGGTGATGGTGGACACCGGGAGGTGTTGCCAGCTCTGCAAATCGCGCGGCGGGATGACCGCGTCAAGATTGTGGCCGTCCTGCTGGAGCAGGGCGTCGTAGAAATTGTGGCGGCTCAGGCGGCGGCTGATCGCCTGGCTGACCAACGCGCTGAGCATCAGTGCCGGCACCAGGGCAAATTCATGCGTCATCTCGAACACGATCAGCACGCTCGTCAGCGGCGCCCGGACGACCGCGCCGAGGCACGCGCTCATGCCCACCACGGCCAGGAGAACATTCTCCGCCGGCGTCAGTGACAGCGCCATCCCGGCCGTTCCCGCCAGGGCAACCCCGCACATCCCGCCGAGAAAAAGGTTGGGGGAAAAAATCCCGCCGCAGCCGCCCAAGCCGTAGCAGGCCACCGTTGCGCAGAATTTGGCGACCAGGAGCACGACCGCCAGCTTCCAGCCAATGCCGTTGGCCAGCGCGGTGGAGAGGTCATCGTAGCCCAGGCTGAACACGCCCAGGTGGCCTGTCCCGAGAAAGACGCCCACGCCGAGCGCCCAAGTGATCAGACCGCCCAAGGCCGGACGGATCCAGGCCGGCACCCGCGCGAACTGCTTGCGCCGGCCGCGCAGGGAGAGCGTCGCCCGCTGGAACCAGACCCCGATGACACTGGCCACCGCGGCCACGATCGGAATCAGCAAGTAGCCGTGCCAACCGGTCACGTCCACCTGCCCCAGCGTGAAGGACGGCTGCTGGCCGATGAGACCATGCACCACGAACGCGCCGAGCACCGACGCCAGCAGCACGCCGCCCAGGACGCGGCTGTTCATGTCGGTGATGATTTCCTCGAGCGCGAAGGTGATCGCCGCCAGCGGCGTGTTGAAGGCAGCCGCCAAGGCGGCGGCGGCCCCCGCGACGGCGGCCGGACGCCGGTGCTGCTTCGGTTCGCCCAGGAAGCCGGCCACGTTGGAGGCGGCGCCGCCCCCGAGTTGGACCGCCGGGCCTTCGCGCCCGAGGCTGCACCCGCCGCCAATGCTCAGCACGCCCGCGACGAATTTGACCCAGACGACCCGCCAGCGCACAAAGCCGAAATCCTTCCAATACGCGACCTTGAGTTGCGGAATGCCGCTGCCCGAGGCCTCCGGGCAGAAGCGGGTCAGCAGGAAGCCCACCGTCAGGGATGTGCTCAGGATCAAGCCCAGGCTGCCGAACACCAGCATTTCCTTCGAGTGGGCCGCCCAGCGCACATAGGTGCCGCGGTACAGCCAGTTCATGGCCAGTTGATACGCCACGGTGGCCGTTCCGGCGCTCAGGCCGTAGGCGGTGGTGCGCAGGACCGCCCGCGATTGCTCGGGCAGGCGCTGCAGCCACTTCATTGGTGAAACCAACGTCACCGGCCCAGTCTCAGAAGAATCTCCCGCAGTTCAACGAGATACTTGGCGCGCGGCCCTCCTGGCCGCGGTCTCGCCCCCGGCCCGGGCGCTGTAGAATTTCCCCTGTCAGGGACGCCAAGCCGGGGCTATAATCCTGTTCCGAATGCGTTTGGTGATCGTTTCCAACCGCCTGCCGTTCACGGTGTCACTCAAAGAGGGGGCGCCGCGGTACAAGACCAGTTCCGGCGGGCTGACGACGGGCTTGTGGAGCTACCTGGAGCGGGACGCGGCCCGTTCGGGCCGGCCGTTCGATTTTCTCTGGCTGGGCTGGCCGGGCGCCAGCGTGCCCCCGGAACACCAAGCCGCCGTGCGGGAATACGGCGAGACGCACTTCAAGGCCGTGCCGATCTTCCTGCCGGAAGAGAGCATGGACCGCTTCTACTACGGCTTTTGCAACCGCACCCTGTGGCCGCTCTTCCATTACTTCCCGACCCTGACGCGTTGTGAGGAGGACTATTGGGCGGAGTACCAGCGCGTCAACCAGATCTTCGCCGACGCCCTGCTGCCGGTGCTCCGCCCGGACGACATC
>JAJXZI010000194.1 GCA_021780115.1 bacterium
TTCTACACCACCACCAACGCGGCCGCGCTCGATCCAACCAACGGCATTCTGCTGGTGACGCGGCTCGACGGGCCGTCGGCCGAAGTGGCGCGCGGCCTGGTGGATAAGGCGCTGGAGGCCGAAACCAACGGCCTGTGGGGCCGGGCGTATTTCGACCTGCGCGGCATCGCCGACACCAATTACCGGGTGGGCGACGACTGGATGCGCGACGCGGCGGAGATTGCGCGCCTGTCCGGCTTTGAGACCGTGGTGGACACCAACGCCGCCGTCTTTCCGGCGTCTTTTCCCTTGAGCCAGGTCGCGCTCTACGCCGGTTGGTACACCGAAAGCGTGGCCGGGGCGTTCGCGCAGCCGACGGTGGAGTTCATGCCGGGCGCCTTCGCGTACCACCTGCATTCCTTGAGCGCCGGCACCGTGCGCTCGGCCGACCGCTGCTGGGTGGGACCGCTGCTGGCGCGCGGCGCCACGGCCACCATGGGGTGCGTGTACGAGCCGTACCTGGGCGCGACGCCGGAAATGGGCGTGTTCTTCGGGCGCCTGCTGGTGTACGGCTTCACCTTCGGCGAAGCAGCCTATGCCTGCACCCCGGTGTTGTCCTGGCAGACCACCGTCATCGGCGATCCGCTCTACCGGCCGTTCGGCAAGGATCCCGACGCCCTGCAACGGGAGTTGGAGCGCCGCCACAGTCCGCTGCGGGAGTGGGCGTACCTGCGGCTGGTGGACTTCAAGCTGGCCCGCCGGGCGCCCGTGGCCGACGCCGTGGCGTATCTCGAACAGAAGGAACTGACCCGCAAGAGCGCGGTGCTCATGGAAAAACTGGGCGATCTTTACGAGGCGCAAGGCAAACCCGCCGCGTCAGCCTGGGCCTATGAGGAGGCGCTGAAGCTCGCCCTCAGCCCGCAACAGCGCGTGCGGCTGATGCTCGGCCTGGGGGAGAAACTGGTCGCCCTCGACCGGGTGGCGGACGCCTGCACCGTCTATGAGCAGTTCCTGGAACGTTTTCCGAATTACCCGGACCAACTCAGCATCCACCGCCTGATCGTGCCTTTGGCCCGCGCGTTGAATCGCCCGGCCGCCGACCAGCACGAGGAGGCCATCCGCCGACTGACGACGCCACCGTGAAGCGCCTCGTCATCCCGCGCTGCGGGCGGCCCGCCGGCGTTGCCTCCGCAAGGCCGTGACAGCGGGACGCGGATTCCCGGAGGGCACGGCCAGCCCAAGCACCAGGAAAGGGGCTTGACGGTGTTGCGGGTCACGATAGGTTCGTTCCACCTGAGCGGATGAAAACCGATGCTCCTTCAGTGCCGCAGAGCCCAGACAGGCGGAAGGCGATTGCCCGTTACCACAAAACCACGCCCCAAAACGAGAACACTACCATGCAACGACGCCACTTCCTCAAGTCCATCGCGCTTACCGGAACCGCGGGGTTGGTCCTGCCCCGGACCCGCCTGTTCGGCGCCGACGCCCCCAGCAACAAGTTGAACGTCGCCCTCCTCGGCACCTGGGGCCGGGGCGAGGCCCACTTCGGCGCGCTCGCCAGCGAAAACGTGGTGGCGCTGTGCGATGTGAACGAGGAACACCTGGCGTTCGCCGCCAAAAAGTTCCCCGACGCCAAGCACTACACCGACTGGCGGCAGTGCCTCGACCACCAGGGCCTGGAGGCCATCGTGTGCTGCACGACGGACCACACGCACGCCTTCGTCGCCAACTGGGCCATGAACCGCGGCCTGCACGTCTATTGCGAAAAGCCGCTGGCCAACAGCGTCGAGGAAGCCCGCCTCGTCCGCGCCACCTACCTCAAGAACAAGCACAAGCTGGCCACCCAGGTCGGCACGCAGCGCCACGCCATTGAAAATTTCAACCGCGTCCGGGAATTGATCCGCGACGGGGCCATCGGCGAGTTGCAGGAGGTCAGCACCTGGGGGGACCGCCAGATTCCCCGCCCCGGCTATCTGCCCGCGCAAGGCGAACCGCCGAGCTATCTGCATTACGACCTGTGGCTGGGACCGTCGCCGTTCCATCCCTACAATCCGGGCTATTTCGCCGGCGGTCCGGGAATGAACTGCCTTTCGTGGAACATGTACTGGGACTTCGGCAGCGGCCAGGTCGGCGACATGGGCAGCCACACGATGGATCTGGCTTGGAACGCCATTGACGCCGGCCTCCCGACCTCCGCCGAAGGCAAAGGCGACCCCTTCAACCCCGAAGTCACGCCGGTCCGGCTGCAAATGCATTTCGACCATCCCTCCAACGACTGGCGGCCCGCGATCCGCGTCTCCTGGTATCAAGGCGGCGCGCTGCCCGAGTCTCCGGCGCGGTTCATCGATCTCAAGAAGATTGATCACGGTGCCCTGTTCGAGGGCACCAAGGGCTATTTGGTGGCCAGTTTCGATTCCCGCATCCTCTTTCCCAACGATCGGGGGGCCGACCTGACCTACTACAAACCGCGCACCAAGGAGACGGTGCTTCCGCCGCTGGGCGATTTCCAAAAGCAATGGATCCACGCCTGCAAGGGCAACCTGAAGACCTCCTGTGATTTCGATTACGGCGGCAACATGATCGAGATGATGCTCCTGGGCCTGGTCGCCTACCGCGTCGGCAAGAAAATCAGCTACGACGGCGCCGCCGGGCGCGTCACCGACAGCCCGGAAGCCAACGAACTGCTCCGCTGCACCTACCGGCCCGGCTGGACCCTGAACGGATAGGCCAAAGCGGTCCGCGGCGCAGCCCTCTCGCGGAGCAGCGAGTCCCGGCACCGCGGGAGCGGATGCCGCTGAGGCCAGCGCAGCCGAGGCAGGCCGGGAACTCCGGTGAGCCGGGCTTGATCGGCGTCAAGGCGCATCCCCGCGGATTGTGGCAGGCTGGAATCGTGCGCCGCCACTTTTGAGCATGACTCTGCCGCATCCACGACTGGTTCGTGAGCACCGGACCCTCGCCGCGATGGTCGCGATCTACTGTCACGATTCGCACGGCCCTCGGCGCGGTCTTTGCCCGGAATGCCAGGCCCTCCTGGACTACGCCGGACTGCGTCTGGAGCGGTGCGTGTTCCAGGCGGAAAAGCCCACCTGCGCCAAGTGCCCGGTCCATTGTTACCAGGCCGCCTACCGCGACCAGGTCAAGACCGTCATGCGGCACGCCGGGCCGCGGATGCTCTGGCGGCATCCGATTCTCGCCGTGCGCCACCTGCTGGATGGCCAGCGCCCGGCCCCGGCGCGGGGATCCGCGCGCGCCTCCTCGTAAACCGGCGGGCCGGTTCGCTGTCCCAGCCGTGCGCGAGGTCCAACGGCCCCCGGCCCGGCTGCGCCGCGGGCAGAGCTGCGGATCCTCAACCCCGGCCACCTGGGGCGCATTCAACGGTCGCTCCTTGTCGTGCGGGCCTGGCCCGGTTAAGCTGCGGGCCGCTCGTATGGCGCGATATTCTCTGTGAATAACCAGCAGAACGGCGGAGGAAACCTCGCACCACGGCAACGCCTCTTCCATTAACCCATGCCCCTCAAGAAATCCGAACTCTACTCCTCCCTCTGGGCCAGTTGTGACGAGCTCCGCGGCGGCATGGACGCCTCCCAATACAAAGACTACGTCCTCGTCCTCCTGTTCGTGAAATACGTCTCCGACAAGGCCGCCAGCCAGAAGAACTACCTGCTCGACGTGCCCAAGGGCGGCAGCTTTGCCGACATGGTCGCGCTCAAGGGCGACAAGGAAATCGGCGACAAGATGAACAAGATCATCGCCAGGCTCGCCGAGGCGAACGATCTCAAGGGCGTCATCGACGTGGCCGACTTCAACGACGCCGACAAGCTGGGCAAGGGCAAGGAAATGGTGGACCGCCTCACCAACCTGGTTTCCATCTTCGCCAACCAGGCGCTCGACTTCAGCGCCAACCGCGCCGAGGGCGACGACCTCCTGGGCGACGCCTACGAGTTCCTCATGCGCCACTTCGCCACGGAGTCGGGCAAGAGCAAGGGTCAGTTCTACACCCCGGCGGAGGTTTCCCGCGTCATGGCCAAGGTCGTCGGCGTGGGCAGCGCCCAGAGCGCCAGCCAGACCATCCACGACCCAACCGCCGGCTCCGGCTCCCTCCTGCTCAAGGCCCACGACGAAGCCAAGGGCGCCACCGGACTTGATCTCGCACTTTACGGGCAGGAGATGGACAACGCCACCGCCGCGCTGGCACGGATGAACATGATCCTCCATGACTGCGTCACGGCGGAAATCTGGAAAGACAACGTCCTCGCCGCGCCCCACTTCAAGGATCAAGCTGGCCTGCTCAAGACCTTCGATTTCGTCGTCGCCAATCCGCCCTTCTCGTTCAAATCCTGGACCACCGGCTTCCACCCCGACAACGACGAGTTCCACCGCTTCGAGTTCGGCATCCCGCCGCAGAAGAACGGTGACCTCGCCTTCGTGCTCCACATTCTCACCTGTCTCAAGAGTACCGGCAAAGCCGCCGTCAATCTCCCCCACGGCGTCCTCTTCCGGGGTGGCGCGGAAGCCGCCATCCGCCGCGAGATCATCCGGCGCGGCTACATCAAGGGCATCATCGGCCTGCC
This sequence comes from bacterium, assembly GCA_021780115.1. Classification (GTDB taxonomy): domain Bacteria; phylum Verrucomicrobiota; class Verrucomicrobiia; order Limisphaerales; family JAJXZI01; genus JAJXZI01. The sequence continues at coordinate 4,551 of JAJXZI010000194.1, forward strand.
CGCCAACCTCTTTTACGGCACGGGCATCCCCGCCTGCATCCTCGTGCTCGACAAGGAAAACGCCCACGCCCGCAAGGGCATCTTCATGATCGACGCCTCCAAGGGCTTCATCAAAGACGGCAACAAGAACCGCCTCCGCGCCCAGGACCTCCACAAGATCGTGGACACGTTCACCCGCCTGGCCGAAGTCCCCCGCTACTCGCGCATGGTGTCGCTGGCGGAGATCAGCGACCCGAAGAACGACTTCAACCTCAACCTCCCGCGCTACATTGACAGCACCGAGCCGGAGGACTTGCAGGACATCGTCGCCCACCTGCGCGGCGGCATCCCGAACCGCGATATAGACGCGCTCGACCGCTACTGGCAGGTCATTCCCGGCGTCCGCGCCGTTCTGTTCAAACCGCTCCGCTCCGGCTATTGCGCGCTCCGCACTCCGCATTCCGCGTTGAAGGAAGCCATCTTCGGCCACGCGGAATTCACCGCCTACCACGAGTCCGCCACCCGGCTCTTCGCCCAGTGGAAGGCGGCCAACACCCCGCGCCTGAAGGGCATCACCCAGGGCGGCAAACCCAAGGCGCTCATCGAAACGCTCTCCGAGGACTTGCTCGCCACCTTCGAGAAGGCCCGGCTGCTCGACCCCTACGACGTGTATCAACACCTCCTGGACTACTGGGCCGAGACCCTGCAGGACGACGTTTACCTGATCGTGAGCGACGGCTGGCGCGACGCCGCCCAGCCCCGGCTCATCATCGAGGACCAGGACAAGAAAACCAAGGAGCGGCCCGATTTCACCGTCGGCAAGCTGAAATACAAAGCCAGGTTGATCCCCACCGCGCTGGTCATCGCCCGCTACTTCGCCGCCGAGCAGGCGGCCCTCGAGAAACTGGAAGCCGAGGCCACGGCCAACGAGCAGGCGCTGGAAGAAATGGCCGAGGAACACGGCGGCGAGGAAGGGCTGCTGGCGGAGGCGAAGAACGACAAGGACAAGCTCACCAAGGCGTCCGTGGCGGCGAGGCTCAAGGAAATCAAGGGCGACCCGGACGCGGCGGACGAACGCCAGATGCTGAACGACTACCTCGCCCTCAGCGAGAAGGAAGCGGCCATCCGCGCGAAGGCCAACGACGCGCAGGAAGCGTTGCTGGCCAAGGTCGCGGCGCAGTATGGCAAGCTGACCGAGGACGAGATCAAGACGCTGGCGGTGGACGACAAATGGCTGGCCGCGCTCGCCGCCGCCGTCCAAGGCGAACTGGACCGCGTGTCGCAGACGCTCACCGGACGCGTCCGCCAACTGGCCGAACGCTACGCCACCCCGCTGCCGCAGCTCACCGGTGAAGTCGAGAAGCTCGCCGCCCGCGTGGACGGGCACCTCAAGAAGGTGGGATTCGAGTCATGAACAAAGGGAAGAAAATCCAAATCCGAAACAGCACCGCCGAGTTCCTCGTCTTCACCTCCCAGGCGAAAGAGAACGGCATCGAAGTTCGCGTCGAAGGCGAAACCGTCTGGCTCACCCAGAAGCTCATCGCCGCTCTTTTCGAGGTGGATGTCCGCACCGTCAGCGAACACCTTCAGAACATCTTCGCCAGCGGCGAACTGAAGGAGGCGGCAACTCTCCGGAATTTCCGGACTGTTCAAAAGGAGGGAGAACGGGAAGTCGCCCGCCACGTCGCCTTCTACAACCTCGACGCCATCATCTCCGTCGGCTACCGCGTCAATTCCCTGCGGGCCACCCAGTTTCGCCAGTGGGCCACCGGTATCCTGCGGGACTTCGCGATCCGGGGCTACGTGCTGGACAAGGAACGCCTCAAGAACGGCGCGCTCTTCAACCAGGCCTACTTTGACACGCTCCTGGAGGAAATCCGGGAAATCCGCGCCAGCGAACGCCGGTTCTACCAGAAGATCACCGACATCTACGCCACAGCGATGGACTACCGGCCCGAGGCGGAACTCACCCAGACCTTCTTCGCCACGGTTCAAAACAAGCTCCATTTCGCCATCCACGGCCAGACCGCCGCCGAGTTGATCGTGGAACGGGCGGACAGCACCAAAGACCGCATGGGCCTCACCACCTGGAAGAACGCGCCCGGGGGAAAGATCCTCAAGCCCGATGTCATCGTGGCGAAGAACTACCTGACGGAAAAGGAGATCAAAGCGCTGGACCGCATTGCGACCATGTATCTGGACTATGCCGAATCGCAGGCCGAGCGCGGGATTCCCATGACCATGCAGGATTGGGCGAACAAGCTGAACGCCTTCCTCCAATTCAATGAGCGCGACATCCTCGGCCATCCCGGCAAGGTCACCGCCGAGTTGGCCAAAACCTTTGCCGAAAGTGAATTTGAGAAGTACCGCGTGGTCCAGGACCGGCTCTTCGAGTCGGACTTCGACCGCGCCATCAAGCAACTGCCCAAGGAAGGAGGCAAACCGTGAACGCCGAACGCTACGCCACCCCGCTGCCGGCACTCACCGGGGAAGTGGCGACGCTCGCCGCCCGCGTGAATAGCCACCTCCAACGGATGGGATTCAAGCCATGAAAAAAACCGGAGGGTTTCCAGCGATTGGCCGGTGGTTGAGCGAGGCACGAGCGATACCACCGGAACCCCGCGATAAAAGAACCCGCATCCCGGAGGGATGCCAGCCCTGACACCGCCATGTCCTCGACCTATCTCAGCCTGCATTACCACCTCGTTTTCGGAACCAAGAACCGCGAGCCCCTGATCGCGCCGGCCTGGCGGGCCCGCCTTCATGAGTATCTGGGCGGCGCCGTCCGCGGGCTCGGCGGATTCCCGCAAGGCGTCGGCGGCGTGGCAGACCATGTGCATTTGCTGGTGGGCTTGAAGGCGACGCATTGTCTCGCCGACGTGCTGCGGGAATTGAAGAAAGCATCTTCCCTCTGGACGCACGGGCAAATTGGCGTGCGCTCGTTCGCTTGGCAGGAGGGCTATGCGGCTTTTACGGTGAATGCGACCTCGCGCCAGGCCGTGAAGGAGTACATAGCCAATCAAGAAGAGCATCACCGCGTGAAGTCGTTTCGCGAGGAATTGGTCGAGATGCTCAACAAGGCCGGAGTTGAATATGACCCCCGATACCTGGATTAAACCGGCGTTTTCAGAACCCGGAGGGTTCGCAGCGCTCAGCCGGTGGTTGAGGAGCCACGCGACGACACCACCGGAAACGAACGAAAAAACCAGTTGCATCCCGGAGGGATGCCAGCGGATGCGGGATGGTGGAATGCGGGCGTCGGTTCGGAACGGGCTGCGATCCCTCCGGGATCGGATGCGTATTGGGCGTGTGGTCCGGGCGTGTCGCTCCGCTCAACGCCCGGCTAATGGCTGGCATCCCTCCGGGATGGCCACCGCCCGCGTGGACGAACACCTCAAGAAAATGGGAGCGGCATGGAAGTGAAGCCCGGCTACAAGCAGACCGAGGTGGACGCGCTTCTGGAACCCGGAGGGTTCGCAGCGCTTAGCCGGTGGTTGAGGAGCCACGCGACGACACCACCGGAAACGAACGAAAAAACCAGTTGCATCCCGGAGGGATGCCAGCGGATGCGGGATGGTGGAACGCGGGCGTCGGTTCGGAACGGGCTGCGATCCCTCCGGGATCGGATGCGTATTGGGCGTGTGGTCCGGGCGTGTCGCTCCGCTCAACGCCCGGCTAATCGCTGGCATCCCTTCGGGATGGCCGCCGCCCGCGTGGACGAACACCTCAAGAAAATGGGGGCGATATGGAAGTGAAACCCGGCTACAAGCAGACCGAGGTGGGGGTGATCCCGGAGGAGTGGGATGCTGTCCCGCTTGGCCGAATGATCAAACTTCAGGGCGGCTGTGCGTTTCGGAGTAATGACTTTTCGGACATAGGAGTGCCCGTTATTCGTATCTCCGACATCCAAAATGGCACTGTTCGTGTCGATGGCGCGATCTGCCATCCGCCCATTCCACTCCCCGAAGATTTTGTGGTTCGGCAAGGTGACATCCTTGTTGCGATGTCAGGCGCAACGACTGGCAAGGTTGGTTTGTTCCAGCATTCAAAGCCTGCCTATCAGAACCAACGCGTCGGCAAATTTGTCGTAAGGGACAAGAAGCGCACATCGCAGGGTTTCATCGAACAGTTAGTTCGCTCCAGCATATTCGTCTCAAGGCTCGGTGTCTTTCTTGAGCAAGGCGCTCAGCCAAACATTAGTGGTCACCAGATTGAATCTTTGGTCTTCGCCGCACCAAGGGAACTCTCCGAACAAAACGCCATCGCGGGGGCGTTGAGCGATGTGGATGCGCTGCTCGGCGCGCTGGACCGGCTCATCGCCAAGAAGCGCGACCTCAAACAGGCCGCCATGCAGCAGCTCCTCACCGGCCAAACCCGCCTCCCCGGCTTCCACGGCGAGTGGGAGGTGAAGCGGATTGGAGAGTTCACAGACTGCACCGCTGGCGGAACACCAAGCACGTTAATCCGGTCATATTGGGGCGGTTCAATCCGCTGGATGAATTCCGGCGAGTTGAACTTGAAATTTGTTGGAGAAGTCGAGGGACGAATTACTGAAGAAGGCTTGCGCAACTCCAGCACGAAAATAATTCCGCCGAAGTGCGTGCTGGTTGGGCTGGCTGGTCAAGGAAAGACACGCGGCACGGTTGCAATGAACCTTGTCGAGCTTTGCACTAATCAGTCGATAGCTGCCATCTTTCCAAGTGATGCATTCGTTCCAGAGTATCTCTATTATAACCTCGACACTCGGTATGACGAACTGCGCGATCTTTCCTCGGGCGATGGTGGACGCGGCGGATTGAATTTGACCATCATCAAGGCAATTCGAGTGCAGCTGCCAACTATCCCCGAACAAACTGCCATCGCCGAGGTGCTATCGGACCTGGACGCGGAACTGGCGGCGTTGGAGCAGCGCCGCGCCAAGACCCGCGCCCTCAAACAGGGCCTGATGCAGGAATTGCTCACCGGGAGGACGAGGTTGGTCTGATTTGCACCGACACTCTCGAACCGCGCCCAGCCGAACCCGAATGGTTCCCAGCCATTAGCCGGTGGTTGAGCGGAGCGACACCCCCGGAACTCGGTGTCGGTGCGGATTGCATCCCGGAGATGCCAGCGGGCTGCGACCCCTGCCGGGGTCAGCCTCCCGACGCCACGTTTCCGGGGGTATCGCTGCGCTCAACCCCCGGCTAATCGCTCCCACGCCTCCGGCATGGCAACCACGATCACCGAGGCGCTGTCGGACCTGGACGCGGAGCTGGCGGCGTTGGCGCAGCGCCGCGCCAAGACCCGCGCCCTCAAGCAGGGCCTGATGCAGGAATTGCTGACGGGGAGGATTCGATTGATGTAAACGGGAAGCCCCCGTAGATTTGTCCAAGAAAGTACTGCCATGTCAGATCAAGACATTCAAACGCTCGAAAACCAGTTTCCCGCCGTTTCCGGTTCCGCTTTCGCGGCGGCCCGCGAGCAGACGCTCGCCTCCGGCCAAAGCGTCCTGCAATCCGAGCCAGGCGTCATTTACGAGGGGTTTCCCGACGGCACGCGGCGGTCGGTGAAACGGATCGAGCCGCCCACGCCCGTGGTCACCGGCAGCAAGTTCACCATCCGGTGAGCGAGCCGACGCCACGCGTGCGCATGTTTGCCGGGCCGAACGGTTCCGGCAAGAGCACGCTGAAGTCGGTGCTGCCTCAGGCGAACTCAGGCGAAAACCAGAACCGGACCTGGATTGCCGAGATCACCGACGGCCAGGTGCTGGAGTTGAAGACCGATCAGATGCCTGCGTGGTTCAAGCGGGCCGTCACATCGACAGAATTCCATGAATACCGTCGGCCAACGCGAAACGAAGACCCAGCAGCGCGTGGTGAAGCTGTTCCGCGAGACGCTGGGCTACC
>JAJXZI010000106.1 GCA_021780115.1 bacterium
GGCAAAGGCGTCAACCAGTGGCAGGTCGGTCGGGCCGCGTTGGCCGACACCGATCCGGCGCGATTGAAGATCGCCGGGCCGGGCGGCGAACTGGTCAGCCCGGAAAAGGGCGCGAACCTCGTCACCACGGCGAGCTTCGGCGACTGCCGGCTGGAACTGGAGTTCCTGATCGCCCGGGGCTCCAATTCGGGCGTGAAGATGATGAGCATTTACGAAATCCAGATCCTCGACAGCTTCGGCAAATCCAACGTGGACGACCAGGACTGCGGCGCGGTTTACAAGGAATCGGCCCCGCGGGTCAACGCCTGCAAACAACCCGGCCGGTGGCAGACGCTGGTCATCGACTTTCGCGCGCCGCGCTTCGACGCCGCGGGCCGGAAGGTCGCCAACGCCCGGTTTGTGAAGGTGACGCTCAACGGCCAGGTGGTGCAGGAGAACGTGGAAGTCGCCCACGGCACGAACGTGAGCCGGAACGCGAAGGAACACCCCACGGGCGCGATCTATCTTCAAGGCGACCACGGCCCGGTGGCGTTTCGGCACCTGCGAATCACCCCGCTGAGTTGAAAGGAAAGCAATCCATGAACCCTGGTTTGAATCGTCGTTCGTTTCTGCGCCGCGCCGCGCTGTCCGCCGGCGCTTGGTCCGCCGCGCGTTTCCTGCCCGGCCCGAACCTGCTCGCCGCCCCCGGCGCGGGCAGCAAGCTCAACTGCGTGCAGATCGGCTGCGGCGGACGCGGCATGACCCACCTGAACGCCACCCTCAACGAGAACCTTGTGGCCTTGGTGGAAGTGGACGAGAAGCGGCACGCGGCGGTCAAGAAATGGCTCCAGGCGAAGGACCACGATCCCGCGAAACTTCAGTTGTTCACGGACTACCGCCGGATGTTCGACCAGATCGCCTCGCAGATTGACGCGGTGTTCATCGCCACGCCGAACCACCAGCACGCGCTGCCGGCCATGATCGCGCTGCAACTCGGCAAGAACGTGTATTGCGAAAAACCCGTCTGCCACGACATCGCCGAAGCGCGGGAACTCCGCGCGATGGCCCGCCGCTCCAAAGTCGCCACGCAGATGGGCAACCAGGGCCATTGCGAACAAGGCTACCGCCGCCTCTGCGAATACATCTGGGCCGGGGTCATCGGCCGGGTCACCGAGACCCATAGCTGGACCAATCGTGCCAATGGCGGCGTCGGCCCGCGTCCGCCCGCCCTGCCGATCCCGCCGGGCCTCCATTGGCCGGAGTGGATCGGTCCCGCGCCGTACCGCGACTACCACGCCGACCTCCACCCGCACGAATGGCATGGCTGGTATGACTTCGGCAACGGCTCCATCGGCAACATGGGCTGCCACGTGCTGGACGGCGCTTACTGGGCGCTCAAGCTCGAACACCCGACCCGCATCGCCGTCGAGATGCTGCGCGGCGGCAGCGACGAGCGCTATCCCACCGGCAGCATCATTCGCTGGGACTTCCCGGCGCGCGGCGACCTGCCGCCGGTCCAGGTCCGTTGGTACGAGGGACTCAACAAACTCACCACCGCCGAACCGGTGGGGAACCTGCGCGTCGCCCAGGGCGCGGCCCGCAACCTCCCGCCGTTGCTGGTTGAGTTGCTGAAGCAATACCCCGATGAGGACATCGACAGCGGCGACAGCGGCACGCTCTACGTCGGCGACAAAGGCGTTATCTTCACCGCCACCTACGGCGACAAGATGCACGTCGTGCCCTGGGAAAAAATGCGCCAAATCCCGGCGCCGCCGCAGACGCTGCCGCGCCCGAAGGACATTTTTACCGACTTCCTCACCGCCTGCCGTGAGGGCCGGACCGACACCGCGGTGAACTTCGACTACGGCACCCGGCTGACGGAATTCGCCATCCTCGGCAACCTGGCCCAGCACGCCGGCGAGGGCCGGACGGTGGAATGGGACGGCCCGAACATGAAGGTCACCAATATTCCCGAACTCAACGCCTGGGTGAAGCGTCCGTACCGGAACGGCTGGCAGATTTAGGCTCCCCAGCCTCGCCCGATCCAGTTCGGCAGCCCGGCGGCCTTATGGGGCGACGACTGCGGCGGTTCTGGCGGTGCCGGCCTCAAGTTCCCCTGTCGCGGTGCGAGCAAACCCGGACACTTGTCGTTTTCAACCCCGGACTTTTTCCGCCGTGACTTACGCCCCATTGGCAAAGTCGAACGCGAACACCAGTTCTGGCAAAACCGCCGCCCCGCCTTCTTCGCCAGCGAACCCATCACCGACCTCGCCCAAGCCAATCCCCACATCCGCCAACTGCGCCGCCAACGCAACCAACACGAAGTCCATCGCGAACTCCCCAGGAAACCCCAACCAGCCTGGGCACCGCTAACAACGAAAGACGCTCTGCGCTGAGGCCCGTACCGCGTTGTCCGTGGTGGCCCTTTGTCTGGAGAGCGAACGCCCCCTCAGCAAAGTCGCCGACGATGGCCGCGGCCCCTTCGGCCCCCAACGCCTCCGCCTCGAGGCCGCCCCAAAAGCCAGCTCATCCTCTGTCCTCACCCCACCGGCCCCCACTCCGTCCTGGTCGCTCAACCCGATCCCAAAGCCCCCCCATCATCTTCGCCACCCTCCCAAAGAATCTGTCCGGGTTGGCTAACGCCCAACCCCGCTCTTTGTCCAGGTTTGAAAACTACACGACAGAATGTGCGTTGGGGATTGACCTTTCCCTCCAGATTAGTTTGACTGCCGCGTGCAACTCGAAACACTGAAGATGTTCTGCGATCTGGCGGAAAGCCAGAGCTTCACCAAGGCCGCGCAGTTGAGCGAGGTTACCCAGTCCGCCGTCAGCCAGCAGGTCAGCGCGATGGAACGGCGCTTCCAGTCGCTGCTCATCGAGCGCCGCCACAAGCAGTTTCGGCTCACGCGCGAGGGACGGGCGGTGTACGACTACAGCAAACAGATTGCGCGGACCTACGCGGAACTGCACACGCGGATGGCGCAATTGAAGGACCAAATCTCCGGCACCATCGACGTCGCCGTCATTTACTCCTTCGGCCTGTACGATCTGCCGCCTTTTCTCAAGACGTACCTGCAGCAGTTTCCGACGGTAAACGTGCATGTGGCCTACCGGCACGCCCGGGAAATTTACGAGGACGTGTTGAGCAATGTGGTGGACCTGGGCCTGGTGGCTTACCCCGGCCGCGGCCCCAAACTCAAAGTGGTTCCCCTGCGCCGCGACCGGTTGGTGCTTGTCTGCCATCCGCAGCATCCGTTTGCGTCAGCCAAATCGGTCAAACTACGCAACCTCTCCGGCGAGAAATTCATCAGCTTCGCGGCGGGCGTGCCACTCCGCAAGGCGCTCGACCGCGTTTTCCGGGAGCGCAAGGTGCAGGCGCGCAGCGTCATGGAGTTCGACAACATCGATATACTCAAGCGCGCCGTCGAGATTGATGCCGGCGTGTCGATTGTTCCCGAGAGCGCCATCGCCTCGGAGGTCGCTGCCGGAACCCTGAAGTCGGTCACCATCGCGGACGGTGAGTTTTATCGGCCGCTGGCCATCATCCACCGGTCCGACCGGGTATTGACTCCGGCAATGAAGGAATTCATTGCGGTCTTGAAGGATCCTGGCTGAGCGCTTCGACGCGGTAACCGCCTGGCCCCGACGCTTCCTTGAGGGAAAGAACGGGGCCGACCCGTTCAGGTGCTATCCAGCGCGGACGGAACGAGCACCTTACAATGGAAACCGCCCGCGCGAGTGCCACGGCGAATCTCTGGAAACAAAACAAGAAGGGACGGCCCTTGGCCGCCCCTACTGGTTCGTGCCGCAGGAGGCTGCTCAATTCTGTGCGTTGGACGCCGTGCTGCCCTTGCGGCCGGTTCGCGGACCGCGCTGGGACATCTTCTGCCACTTCTCGTATTGGTCCGAGGTCAGGATGGTTTTCATCTGCTTGTTCAACTCCTCGCGGATCGGCTTCATTTTGGCCTGCCGGTCCGCGGCGGTCAAGCTGGTGTCCTTGCGCAACTCAGCCGACTTGGTCCGCATCTCCTTCAGCGCCGCTTCCACCTTCGGCTTCTGTTCGTCTGTCAGGCTGAGCCGCTCCGTGATTCGCTGCATCATATTGCCCCGGCGCGCCGCGGCATCCTGCTTCGCCGCCGGCCGGGCTGAACTGCTGTCTTGCGACCAGGCCAGCGGGCTGAGCGCCAGCACGCCGCCCACCGCGATCACCGCGATCATGCTTGATGTTCTTAATTTCATGTCGTTCTCCGTTCGTTGGTTCGTTTGTCCGTCCAATCACCGCCGGGGGATTCCCGGCGGTGGTTCGTGAGTCACAGGACGCTCGCCTCGAAAAAAGGTTACACGCCTGCCCGGCTGTGCGGAAGCGCCACCGGGTTGCGGGTCGGAAGGGCGTGGCGTAAAACGACGGCCAAACCGATTCGCGCGACTCGGAGACTTCCGAACGCCGCGCCAGAATAGTCATTCCCCATCTGGCCATGAACTTGATTTCCGCCCTGCGAAAAGCCGCGCCGTCGGCGAAGCGTTCCGGTCCGTCCGTCGCGTTGATCTACCGCGGTTGGGACTGTGACGGCCCGGTGGGCGGCGCGGGCCATTCGAGGATTTGGCCGTCGGCCAGGAGACGGCGGCGCAGCTTCGGGTAGTCCAACGCCTGCACGGTCACGCCGTCCCCGATCGCCAGCGCGGCAGCGGTGGCGGCGGATTGGCCCAGAATCATGAAGACCGGTTCCATGCGGATGGAGCCGTAGGCGATGTGCGAGGCCGCCAGGCAGACGGGCACGAAAAGGTTCGCGCATTGCGCCGCCTTCGGCACGAGGGCGCGGTACGAGATCGGATACGGACTCATCGGCGCCACCTGCACGTCGCCTTCATTTTCGACGCGGCCGTGGCGGACCAGGCGGCGGCAGTTGTGCGAGTCCATGTTGTAGGCGGCCAGGCCCACGGAGTCCGGCACCATCTCTACACGACGGCAGTTCTTTTCGGACATCACGTAGTCGGAAAGCATCCGGCGCGCTTCGCGGACGTACATCTGGTGCGGCCAGCCGCCGGTATCGGGAAACTCGTCGCGGCAGAGGCCCCACTGCTGCATCTCGGCGCGGATGCCTTCCGGCACGCGTGGACTGCGGGCCAGGTAGGTAAGCAGACCTTTGATGTAGTCGAGGTGCTCGGCCGCGATGCGGTCCCGCGCGGCGTAATCGGCGTCGGCATAGTCCCGGCTCATGCCGATGTCGTCGGTGGAAAAACCGCCGTTGTTGTTGATGTCGGCCTTCTCGGGTGTGACCATGTCGATCTTGAGAAAGTTCCTCAGCGTGACTTTTTTCCCCGCGGCGGCCAGAGCGTCGAAGTAACGGCCGAGCAACTCGTATTGTTTCGGGTCGTAGCCCGGCGGTGGGGCGATGGGTCTTTGGTTGGCCGGATTCTTGGTGAGGCAGAGCCGAAAGTTGTAAGCCTGGACGCTCTTGTCACCGGCGCCGGGATTGCCGAAGGAAACCTCCTGGACGAACGGGAGCAATCCGCTGCCCGGGTTGCCCGGTTTCACGTACGGATCCACCGGCACGAGGAACTGGTGCTGCGGGGTTTCCGCGCGGATGCCATCGAGAGTCTCGCCGTAGGTGGCGTTGGCCTCGCGACCGATGAAATATGACACTCCGGCCCGGGCCATGAGATCGCCCTCGTAGGTGGCGTCGATGAACATCTTCGCGCGGAAGACGGCGCCGCGCTGCGTGGTAATCTCCACGAGGCGCGCGCCGTCCTTCTTTACCGCGGCCAGACGCTGCTGACAAAAGGCGGGCACCTTGGCCTCAGCGAGCCACGCGTTGAACTCACGCTCCGCCACGCCCGGCTCGAAGGTCCACGCTTCGGCCTTGCCGTAGTGCTTTCCCATCCGGCGATAGAACGCGCGCGACAGCCCGCCGATGGCCGCCTTGTTGCCGATGTCCGTCCAGCCCAGCCCGCCGGAACTGAGGCCGCCCAGGTGCCGGCCCGGTTCGACCACCACCGCGGTCCGGCCCATCTTCGCGGCCTGCACGGCGGCGATGACGCCGGCGGAAGTGCCGCCGTAAATGCAGACATCCGACTCGAAGCGCTCGGCCGCCGGCAGTGGTCCACACAGCAGCAGGCTGAGCAACACGGTGGGGCAAAGGCATCTCATCGCCGGCGGTTTCGTGTTAGTTCTTCGGCGGTGCCAGGCTGGGATGTTTCTCTTTCAGCGGTGCGAAGTTCCCCGCCTCACAGCAGGCCACGAAACCCTCTGTCACCGACTTCAACTCCTCCCAGCGCCCCCGGATGGATTCGGCTTCCTGGGGCGTGATCTGGTTGTCGGCCGCCGCCGCCGCGATGACCGCCAGCAGCTCGGCGAACTCCTGCACGATGGCATTGGTTGCCGGAATCAGGAACGCCGGATGGGGCCGGTCCGACTTGGGATTGAGGATGAAAAAGCCCCCGGCGCGCTGGCAAATCCACTGGACCAACCGGCCGTCGCCGGTGCTTTTCAGCAGCGCCTCGATGCGGTCGAGCGGATTGCTGATACCGCTGCCGGCGCCCTCCCCCGGCGGTTCGGCCCACTTGTAGATCGCCGATACGGACAGGCCAAGGTCGGCGGCCACTTGTTTGGCGCTCGTTTTCTGGAGGACTTCGCGGAGCAGTTCGTGCGAACGCATGGCCGGAACATGCGCAAGCCGCCCCACGCTGGCAAGGCCCATCGGGCTTGCCGCGGAAACAGTGAGCCGGTCCCGCGAATTGCGCGCCGCCTTCCGCTTGAAGATTGCCTCAACCGCGTGGCCGGGTTTTGATGCCGCTATGCAAAACGGGTTCACCTTGGCCCTCGGCCGGGCCGGCCGCGTGGCTGGCTGTCTCACTCTTGCCGGGCTGACGCTCGCCCACGCCCCGGCCCGTGCCGCAGAGATGCTGCCGGGTCTGGCCGGCGTCCACCGCGTCGTGTTCCTCGGCGACAGCATCACCTACAGCGGGGAATACGTGGAGGACATCGAGGCGTACGTGGCGACCCGGTTTCCGACGTCCCATCTCGAGTTCCTCAACCTCGGCCTGCCGAGCGAAACGGTGTCGGGACTTTCGGAGCCGGGGCACGCGGGCGGCCAGTTCCCGCGTCCGTGTCTGCTCGAGCGGTTGCCGAGCGTGCTGGAGAAGACGAAGCCCGACCTGGTCGTCGCCTGCTACGGCATGAACGACGGGATTTACTATCCGTTCAGCGAGGAGCGTTTTCAAAAATTCCGGGACGGCCTCCAGGAACTGCGGCAGCGCGTGCTTGCCGCCGGCGCGAGGCTGCTGCTGGTCACCCCGCCCACGTTCGATCCGCTGCCGATCCAGGCGCAGACGCTGCCGGCGGGCCTGCCCGAATACCGCTCGCCGTACGTGGGCTACAACGACGTGCTCGACCGCTACTCCGACTGGCTGCTCCCACAGCGCACCAACGGCTGGGACGTGGTGGACATCCACGGCCCGATGAACCGCTACCTGGCCGAGCACCGGAAGCACGATCCGAGCTATCATCTGGCGGGCGACGGCGTCCATGCCAACGCCGTCGGCCACTGGCTCATCGCGCGGCAAATCCTGCGACACTGGGGCGCGCCGGCGGCAGTGGGCGCGCTGCCCGACGCGAAGGCGTTGCTGGCGGAGTATCCCGGCGGCGCCGAATTGCTCGACTTGGTCCAGCGTCGCCAACGCGTTTTGAAGGACGCCTGGCTGACGAACGTCGGCCACCATCGCCCCGGCATGAACCAGGGGCTGCCGCTCCCGGAAGCGGAACGACAGGCCGCGGAATGGGAGAAACAGATTCGCGCCCTCGCCGTTCACTGACAGTGCCGGGGAACACGGATGGGCGCCTGCCCAAATCAGCTTCGCGGCCAGAGGCGCAGCCAGAAGCGCTGCGGCGACTGGATCAGGATTTCGCGCAGCAGTTCCTCCATGCTTGCCGCCGCCGGCTCGTCGAGTCGCCGCGCCAGCACGAGCGTGACGAGGAACGTGCCAGCGGCCCCGGCGAAGAAGACGGTGTAGCGATTCCACGAAATTCCCAGCCACCGCGGCGCGTGCCGCCCCACGGCGTCGATGAGCAGGCCCCAGCCGACCGGCGCCAGGCCTTGCGTCACGTTCAGGAGCACCGAGTAGAGGGCGAAGAAATGGTTGCGGCCCATGACCGGCACCACGGCCATCGCCAGGCGGGTGTTGGCCATGTTCACCAGCGCCGCCAGCAGCCCCATCAGAAATTCGAGCGCGATAATGACAACCACGCGCGGCGGAAACACGCCGCCCGCCAGCGTCAGCCACCCGACCAGCACGGCGATCCACGCCGCGAACGAAAAGCTCAACACCGGCCTGCTGCCCAGCCGGTCAAGCCGGGACCCCAGGAACCACAGGCTGCTCAGCCCGCCCAGAAACGACGCCGAACTGAGCAGCATGATTTGGCCGTCGCTCAGGCCGGTTTCGGTGGTCAGGTAGGCGACGGTGAAAGCCACCAGGCCGCCGTAGGCAACGGACCACGCCACCACGGCGCGCAACAGTTTGCGGAACGGCGGATGGCGCGTCATGGCCAGCCAGGGCACCGGCGCGCCGGAGGGACGCGTCTCCTTGGGCGGCTCGATGTCGGGGATGCGTTTGAGAAAGATCAGGCTGACGGCGCCCATCACGGCGCTGAAGGCGAAGAGCAGGGCGAATTGCCAGGGGCGCGCATCACTGGCCAGCGTCGCCGCGGCGATGAGGAAGGTGAAGAAACTGCCCGTGTTCATCACGGCCGCGTCCAGCCCGAGGTACTTGCCGCGGAGCGTTTCGGGCACGAGCGTCGTGATCCACGGCAGCCAGGCGCAGCTCGAGATGCCGCGCGAGAGATTGAAGCCGAACAGCAGCATCAGCATCAGCGCCAGGCGCGTGGTGTGGTTGAGGAAGACGCCGGTCAACGGCACCAGCGCCATGCCGAAGATGAACAGCACCCGCGTGCCCCAGCCCGCCAGCACGAAGCGCCGGTAGCCGACCCGGTTGATGTGGCTCGCGGCGGGAATCTGGAAGATGACCAGCAGCGGCATCATGCCGGCGATGATCCCCAGCACCGTCGCGCTGGCGTCCAGCGTTTTGGCGTAGAGCACCATCGGACTGCTCAGCACGATCTGAAACGACAGCGCGTTGAACGCCGCGAACAGAAAGGCGTTGTGCAGGCCCGTTGGGAACGCGTCGCTGGCCGGTTGGTTCATGCTGGAAAAGCCACCGCGCCATTCAGCCGGAAGGCGCCGCCGCGCGCAAGCGATTCAGGCGGACCGGGAAAGCGCCCTGTTCCTGTTATCCCTCTCCGATTGGCTGTCAATTTGCGGTTGCAGGTCGCAGACCGCGCTCCGGAGCGCGCTTCGGTGAGGCGCAGCAATCAATTTGGCAAGGAACCGGATAGGCAATGTTTCTCTCGGACCCGATCACCCCCGCAAGCCGCCGATGCCGAGTAAGACCGTCTGTCCCGGCGGCCGGGGGGGCTTGGGCCGGTGCGATACACGGCCTTCCTCCTTCCGCCTCCGGCGCTCCGGCCCTCCCGCTGAGTCTCTTGTCATGAAAGGGCCGAACGGCGTAGCAGCCACTCGCGTTTGGGCGTCGGGACCGGTTTATGAGCTTCGAGTCCAAATACGGCGTTTTCCTGAGCCACAACCCGGCGGATAAGCCGCGGGCGCGGCGGGGCTTTGTCAGTTGGGTTTCGGATTTCGGACTTCGAATTTCGCCGAAGACAGCGCTGGGATCGAACTGAGTGGGGCCGGAGCACAGCGCCGTTGGGAGGGGCAACTTGCCCTTTCGCGATCCGGCCAGCGCCAGACGCCGTTTCTGTTTAGGTTTATCTGCGCCAGCGTGGCATCGACATCCCGCGTTTTGATGGTTGGTCCTTCGTGATCCGCCTGCCAATCGACGGGCAGGACGTGCCCAGCGTGCGCCTTCCCGCGCCAGGCGCGATCCCAAATTGTTCGCCGGCCACCGCGGTAGGGCGACGCTCCCGCGAAGACCTCGAATCGGGCCCGCGGGAGAATCAGGGCTCGGCCGGAGCCTCGCCCTACCGAGCTTGGTCTTGCCGCACCACCCGATCCGTCGAGGATTTCGCCACGGGTCGTTTTCATGTTGGAGTTGTCTGTTCTGAGTGATCGTCGTTCGCGCCATCCCCGCGTCGTGTCGGTTCTACTCCTGCTGCCGCCCCTGACAAGCGCGAACCATTCCCGCAGTGGGCAGGGGAATGAGGACAAAGGAACTCCGGCGAACGAAAAAATGTCGGATCGGATTCGCCTGTCCCCGTTCGCTTGCCCGGCGCTCCCGATGGGCTGATCGTTTTTTTCGACATGGGTATTCAATTGACTCCACCCAGCCCCATTAGCAGTGTGGGCGGATGGACCAGCCGTATCCCAGCGACTTGATGGAATTTGAGGCACAGTTCGGCGG
>JAJXZI010000228.1 GCA_021780115.1 bacterium
CGCGGGCGTCGAGGATCGGCACCAGTTGCGTGCCGGTGATGTCCACGCGCGCCAGGGCCGTGCGCTTCAGGTTCGTCTCGTCCACCAGCGTGCAGTACTCATTCGGGGAATATTGCTTTCCGGGTTCCAGCGCCATCTCCCCGGTGGCCCGGAACGCGGCGATTTTCGGCGCCCCCACCACCAGCTCGAAGACGCCGGTGTAGAGATCCTTGAGGTTGACGTGATCGCTCTCGTAGTCCTCCGCCTGCAGGCCGAGCGCGTCGGCTTTGATGCGCAGGTTGATGTCCTTGGTCACCAGGACCGTCTTGTGCCGCGGTTGGGCCTTCTGGAGGGTCGCGGCCAGCGAGAGAATGCGGTTGTCCACGGTGTTCTCGCCGAAGAGGTGATGGCCGTTGGTCGTCTGCGATTTCTTCTGGAAGATGATCCGCAGCCGTCCGCCGTTGGCCAACGGCACGCCTTCGCTCAGGTGGCCCTGGGCGCGGTAACCGTCGAGCATCCGCGACACATTCCGCGCGTTCTGGCCCAGTTCGCTGGACTCGCGCTTGAAGCGGTCAATCTCTTCAATGACTTCGATCGGGATGAGGACGTCGTTTTCCTGGAAGCTGAGCAGCGAATTGGGGTCGTGGAGGAGGACGTTGGTGTCAAGAATGTAGTTTTTCACGCGACGGCGGGGAGGTTTCCTGGGAAAGGGCGAGCCGGCTCATACGCTCGTACCAGTCCGCCAGGCGGTTGTGCGCGGCGGGCAGCCGGTAATGGCTGGAGAACAAGAAGTTGGCGAGCATCCCGTAAAGATCAAAGTCCACAAAGCGCGGCCGGCCTTCGAGCAGAAACGGCTGGTGCAGGAGCATTTCCTCGAACGGGACCAGCCGCTGTTCAAGCTGGGCCAGCAACCGCGGCTGCTCCTCGCGCCATTGCTCGAGGCAGCCGCGGCCAAACCGCCGCTCCTTGTGCCGCAGGAAGCCGAGCCGGTCGGCGGGCCGGACGAATTCCCGCCAGTAAATGTCGTTGAGCTTGAACCCGACGCCTTCGATCTCGCTCTCGATGTGACGCCAGAGGATCGCTTGCACGCCCTCCAGTTGGGGCGGGAAGAGGCCGAGTTGGAGCCGGCTGTCGAGGTATTTCGCGACCACCTGGGAGTCCTCCCCCACTTCGAACACCACGTTGCGACCGTCCCGGAGGACCGGCACCTGGTAATAACGCTGTTTGGTGAGCCGCCAGACCCGTGACCGGTCGTTGACGGGGATGGGGATGATTTTGAAATTCACCCTGGCGCACTCCAAAATCCGGCGCTGCACAATGCAGAACGGACTCCACGGAAACTGAAACAGCTCGATCATGTCACGGCCACGGGTGCGTTCACCGCGCCAACTCTAGGAGCAGCACGCCGGGGTGACAAGGTGAAACCAGATTCGCGCAGCGCAACGCCGTCAACGTCTCCCCGTTTCGGAACGCGACCCATCGCCCGGCGAGCTTCACGTTGAATCTCCAGCCGGACATCACCAGTTCCCCCGCTGCAACCGCTTCGCCAAGTGACCGGCCGGGGATGGATCGCGTACGGACCTAAGCTTTCAATGTTTCTGCCGCGGCCAGGCCTCTGTGACACCACGGTACGGCGTCTCCGCGACGCAGATCGCGGCGTTGCGTTCTTCCTCAACCATCCACGAGTCGTCGAATCGCGTGACCCGACGCACTGAACGGAAGAAGCGCCGCAAGTCCTCGGGTGAGACGCCCAGCGTTACCAAGACCACACGCGACATGTCAGCGGGCGGCGGCCACAGCAGGTCGTTGTTCGGCAACAGGACGCGGCGCGGCAGGCCGTACCGCGGCCCGAAGAACTCCAGCGCCCCCGCCTCCCCGTAGTTGCGCGCCAGCAGCCAGGCCCGGGCGCGTTGGTCCACGGACAGCGAATCGTAAACCCGGGCCACGGCCGCGACTTGGTCCTCCCAGCCGAGCATGTCCGCGTAATCCTGCGGCAGCGGGAGCGTCGTTCCCCGGTTGGTGGTGACGGCGGCCTTAAGACCGACCGCGTTGGCATACCGGACCATTTGTGGCGGCGGCAGAATCGGCAAACCAAACGGAAGCCCCACCACGCCCAGGCCGACGAGCAAAAGAACTATCACCACGTTGGTCAGCCGTCCCCAAAGCCCGCGCATCAAGCCGAGCGCCACCGCGCCGGCCGCGAACAGGGTCGGATAGATGGGGCCGATGTAATAGGCCTTCCCATGCAGGAAGAGCAGGACGAGGAAGGCGACGACGCACGTCCAGCCGATCACCCGGTACGGGCGTGTGGACCGGGCCGTCAGGAGGTAAAGCAATCCGGCGACCGCCAGGAAAAGGGCCGGCCCGAGCATCCAGACCTGGCCGAGCAGGAATTCCGCGGCGGTCACGCGCTGGAGTTGCTCGCGCTGCAGGTCGCGCATCTGCATCACGACCGGGAAGTCGAGCCGGATCTGGCCGATGAGGCTCGCGCTCCCCACCACCAGCGCCACCAGGACCGCCAGATACGGCCACCGGCTCACCCAGGCTGCCGATCGACCGGAAAGCAGGAGCGCCGCCAACACTCCCACAGCGAAGAAGCCGATGCTGAATTTTGTGAGCAGACCCAGGCCGCCCGCCAACCCCAGCAGCAACCACCAACGCAGGTCCGCGGTCTGCGCCAGCTTGATCAAGGCAAAAAATCCCAGCGTCCACCAGAGCTGATCGAAGACCACGGGCTGAAACAAGCTCGCCGGCCGGAGAAAGAGTGGGCCGAGCAAGACGGCCAGCATCGTCAATCCTTGGGCGAAACGCCCGCCGCCCAACTCGCGAGCGATCAGGCCGGCGAGGACCAGCACGAGCGTGCCACCGATTGCCGGAAAGAATCGGACGGCGAACAAGTTGTCGCCCAACACGCCGCGGGCGACCTTGGCCAACACCGCGATGGCCGGAGGAAAATCCATGCCCCAGAACCGCAGGTGCTGTCCCATGGCGAGGTAAAAGAACTCATCCCGGTGGATGCCGTATGGCGTCAGCGCGGTCGTGGCGAAGTGGAGGGCCAGCTTGGCCACCGCGAAAGCCGCGACCAGTCCGACCGCCAGGCGTGGCCGCAGGGCGACCGCTGCTCCGGCCGGGACAGCGGGCGAAGCGGAATGACCGGAAAGCTCGGACATGAGAAGCAATACACCGGCCCCGGATTTCGAGTTTCGGATTTCTTTCGGAATTCAAAGTTCAGAGCTTGGGTTCGGAACGTTTTCTCCCTCCGATCAACGGCGCCCGATCTTCCGGCCAGTCCGGGCGCCGCCGTCGCCGGTTGGTGATCGGGCTGCGCCCTTGCGGCAAGTGGGCGCATCTCCTACCCTCACTTGTGCAAAACCGGTTGGAACCGGGTCGGGTGGCGCGTTGATGACGGAACCATTGGGATCGAGAGAACCCGGCGGGCGCTCTCGCCGTGGTTGCTGGGCATAACGCGGCTCCGGCTGCGAGGCTGGCCGCCGGTTTGAGCAACCCGTGAGGATAGCGCCCTCCGCAACCTGTGTGACGCAACCGAAAGTGAACATGAAAGCGAACAGACTCTGCCGACGTGATTTCCTCCACCAATCGCTGCGCGCCGGCGCCGGCGTTGCGGTGGCTTCCTTCGCCGCCACCTCGCTGACCCAGACGGCTACCGCGGCGCTGAAGTTGAAACCCATCCGGCTCGGCGGTCCCATTTTCGCGAAGACGGACGATCCCGAGGAATTGGCGCGGGCGCACCGCCAACTCGGCTACCGCGCCGCGTATTGCCCGAACATGCCTTTGAGCGACGCCGAACGCATCCGCGCCGTGAACGCCGCCTTCGCCCGGCATGATGTCATCCTCGCCGAGGTGGGCCGCTGGTGCAACCTGCTCGACGCGGACCCGGACAAACGGCGTCAGAATCTCCAGAGCGTGACGGAGGGACTGGCGCTGGCCGAAGCCGTCGGCGCGCGGTGCTGCGTCGATATCGCCGGCTCGTTCAGTACCACGTCCTGGTTCGGACCGCATCCGGATGATTTGTCGCCGAAGTTTTTTGACGCGTCGGTCGAGAACGCGCGGAAGATCATCGACGCGGTGAAGCCGAAGCGGGCCCGGTTCTGCTACGAGATGATGGGCTGGGCGCTGCCGGACAGCCCGGACCACGCGGTCAAAATGATCAAAGCGGTGGACCGGCCGGCGTTTGGCGCGCACCTGGACCCGTGCAACCTGGTCAATTCGCCGGCGAAGTTTTACCACAACACCGCGCTGCTGAACGAGTGCTTCGACAAGCTGGGCCGGTGGATCCTCAGTTGCCACGCGAAAGACCTGACCTGGGACGTGGAGATGAATCTTCACTTCCGCGAAGTCCAGCCCGGCAAGGGCGCGCTGGACTACCCAACCTACTTGCGGCGCGTGGCCGCGCTGCCGCAAGGCGCGCCGCTCATGCTGGAGCACCTGTCCACCGCGGAAGAATACGCGGCGGCACGGGAGCATATTTTCGCCACCGGGCGCCAAGCGGGGCTGAGCTTTGGCTGAGGAACGCGTTCCCTTCAACCACAGAAACGTCACCCCCTCGTTGGTGGCGTGGAAAATCGAAAATAGCTCTCCCGGTATGAAGTCCCGGATCACGTCTTCCTTCTTCCGGGGCCGAAAGGATTTTCGCAGGCCCATTCGCCCGAGTTGTCCATCTCTTTCGCCGCTCACGTAATTCCTCTCCGCCGCCTTTCGTCTGGCCAGCCGCACGGACGCACTTCAGACTCCGCCGCATGTGCTGCCCGTCGTCAAGCCCGTTCCGGCCCGTCGCGGCCCGCTGTGGCCGACACGCGGTCATTGTTCTCTACCAGTGTTCCCCGTTCGCGTGGGGCTGGCGCTTTCCCAGTTCGGCGCTCTTCGGCGTCGTCGCGTTCTTGTCGGTGGCTTCGGCTTCGCGGAGTCAGGACTGGGCGCTGGACAACCTGCCTGCCCGGCAGGACTTCGCGTCGCACCGCCTCACCTCGGCGGACCCGACGGGCGGCAACGACGATTGGCGCGACCTGCCACCGGGGCAAACCCTCGTGCTGGCCGACATCCGCGGGCCGGGCCGCATCGTCCACTTCCGCGACAACCTCACCAGCCGCGAGCCGCACCACCTGCAACTCCACGTCCTGCGCATGTATTGGGACGGCGAAAAGGAGCCGAGCGTCGAAACGCCGGTGGGCGACTTCTTTGCCGAGGGTTTTGGTTTCACGGAAAAGCTCAACTCCGCGCTGATGTGCATCGACCAACGCCCGGGACGGCTCACCGACCCCGCGGCATTCGGCGCGGCGCGGAACTGTTACATCCCGATGCCGTTCGCCCGCTCCGCCCGCATCACGATCACAAACGAGGGCAAAGAACCCAGCCGCCACTGGTTCGAGGTGAACTACCGCACCTACCGCAAACCGCCCAAGCACCAGGCCTACTTCCACGCGCAATACC
Organism: bacterium; assembly: GCA_021780115.1. Taxonomy (GTDB): domain Bacteria; phylum Verrucomicrobiota; class Verrucomicrobiia; order Limisphaerales; family JAJXZI01; genus JAJXZI01. The sequence goes on from JAJXZI010000228.1 coordinate 5,428, forward strand.
GCCAGGGCACGCCGCCGCCGACCGGGCCTTACCTCATCCTCGACGCCCGGGGCCGCGGCCAGTTGCTCGGCTGCGCCCTGAGCGTGAAGAACAACGACGGGTGTTGGTGGGGCGAAGGCGACGAGATCGTGCGGATCGATGGCAAGGAGGCCATCCACGGCACCGGCTCCGAAGACTATTTCTGCGAGTCTTACGGGCTGCGGGCCGGCTGCTTCCCCTATTTCGGCGTCCCCCTGCTGGAGGAACCGTTCGTGAGCGCCTATCGGTGGCACGTGCCAGACCCGGTGACGTTCCGCCATTCGATCCGCTTCCTGATCGAGCAGGGCAACGGCACTCCGCCGTTTCGCAGCGGCAACTTCTACTACAGCGTCGCCTACTGGTACCAAACTGAGCCGCACGCGCCATTTCCCAAGCTGCCCGCCGCCGCCGAGCGGATAAATTGGGCCACCGACCGGGCGAAAACCCCGCCCGCCCGATGATGCTCCGACGCGCTGGAATCCGAAGTACCCCTTCACCTCGTTGCGCCGCAAGCGCCCACGGCAAGTTGCTTTATGAACCCCAACCCATCGTCCTTCACCCCAACTGCGGCGTCTCCGAGTCAGGCTGGCTGCCGCTCGCCACAGTGCGGCTGCGGCGCCCCCGGCCTTGCGCGTCGCGATTTCCTCAAGCTCAGCGGCCTGGCCGCCTGCGCCGCGCTCGCCGCGCCGTGGGAAGCGATGGCCGGGCCGTTCACGCGCGCCGATTTCGAGAAACTGGTTCCGGCCGATAAGAAACTGCGCCCGGAATGGGTGAAGTCGCTCTTCGACCGCGGCGCGCGCACGGAGTACCGCGGCGCGGACCTGGAGAAAATCGGCATGCCTATCGGCGGCATTTGCTGCGGCCAGGTCTATCTCGGCGGCGACGGCAAGCTGTGGCACTGGGACATTTTCAATCGCCACATCGGCACCGGCGCCGAGCATTATGCCAAGCCGCTAACGCCCGCGTCACCGTTGGACCAGGGTTTCGCGCTGCGCGTGACCGTCGGCGGCACGCCGCAGGTGCGTCCGCTGGATCGGAACGGCTGGCGCGACATTTCCTTCATCGGTGAGTATCCCCTTGGTTACGTCGAGTACCGCGACGCCGACTGCCCGGTGAACGTTTCGCTGGAGGCGTTTTCGCCGTTCATCCCGCTGAACGTCGAGGATTCGTCGCTGCCGGCCACGGTGATGCAATTCACCGTCAGGAACGGCGGCGCGGACGCCGCGGAAATCGAACTGGCCGGCTGGCTGGAAAACGCGATCTGTCTTCACACCGGTTCGATGCACGCGATGCGCCGCAGGAACCGCGTCGTACGCCGCGACGGTTTCTTGTTCGTCGAATGCAGCGCCGAGGCGGCGCCGGAAGACGCGTCGAGCCGGCGGCCGGACATCGTGTTCGACGATTTCGAGAAACCGACGTACGAAGGTTGGACGGCCACCGGCACGGCGTTTGGCCAGGGACCGGTGACACAGAAGCAAGCGCCCGATTACCAAGGCGATCTCGGCATCCACGGCCAGCGCGCCGTGAACTCACACGCCTCCGCGCCCGGCGCCGATGTCGGCGCGCGCGACGCCGCCCAAGGCACGCTCACCAGCCGGCCGTTCAAGATCGAGCGGAACTTTATCACGTTTCTCATCGGCGGCGGCAATCACCAAGGGAAAACGTGCTTCAACGTGCTGGTGGATGACAAAGTCGTCGCCTCCGCCACCGGGGTGAATGAAAACAGGATGCGTCCCCGGAGTCTCGACGTACGGCGCTGGGCCGGCCAGACCGCGCGGCTGCAAATCGTGGACGCCGAGTCCGGCAGTTGGGGCAACATCGGCGTGGATGACATCGTCTTCAGCGACCGGCCACAGACTCCGCCCGGACCACTGGCAGCCGAGCCGGATTTTGGGACGATGGGAATCGCGCTGCTCAAAGCCGAAATCCGAAACCAAGCCGGCGGAGATTTTGCGGTGTCCGGCTTGGCTGCCGGCAAACCGGCCGAAGCGGTCTTCGCGGCGCCGGATTCCTCCGCTACGCGGGCAACAAAACCACTCGACGAACCCCTCCTTGGCGGTCTCGGTCGCAAACTGAGCCTCACGCCTGGCGCTTCGGCCACCGTGACGTTCCTCCTCACCTGGCACCTGCCGAACTTGAAGATGAACCGCCTGCCGCCGGGCCGTTACTACGCCCAGAAATTCGAGTCCGCGTTGGCCGTGGCGGAGCACGTGGGCCGTGAATTCTCCCGCTTGCGTCAGCACACCCGCCTCTGGCACGACACCTGGTACGACGCCACGCTGCCGCATTGGTTCCTCGACCGCACCTTCCTCAACGCCTCGATTCTCGCCACGTCCACCTGCTTCCGCTTCGGTGACGGGCGGTTTTGGGCCTGGGAAGGCGTCGGCTGCTGCGAAGGCACCTGCGGCCACGTTTGGCAATACGCCCACGCCATGGCCCGGCTCTTTCCCGAGTTGGAGCGCCTCGTCCGCGAGCAGGTGGACTTCGGCCTGGCCTTGCAGCCCGACGGCGCCATTCACTTCCGCGGCGAGTTCAACGACATCCCGGCCATCGACGCGCAGGCCGGCACCATCCTCCGCGCGCTCCGCGAACATCAGATGTCGGCCGACGGGGCCTTCCTCCGGCGCAACTGGCCGCAGATCAAGCGCGCCACCGGCTGGCTCATCGCCAAGGACGCCAACGGCGACGGCCTGATCGAGAGCAACCAGCACAACACGCTCGACACCGATTGGTTTGGCCGGGTGGCGTGGCTCAGCGGACTATACTTGTCGGCGCTGCAAGCGGCCGAAGCGATGGCGAATGAAGTCGGCGACCACGCGTTTGCCGAGCAATGCCGTGTCATCTTCAACCAAGGTCAGAAGAACTTCGTGGCGCAACTGTTCAACGGCGACTACTTCATCAACCAGGTGGACCCCAAACATCTCGACGCCATCAACTCCGGCACCGGCTGTGAGATTGACCAGGTGTTCGGGCAGAGTTGGGCGTTCCAAGTCGGCCTGCCGCGCGTGCTGCCCGAAGCGGAAACGCGCTCCGCGCTGAAATCGCTTTGGCGCTACAACTTCACGCCGGATGTCGGGCCGTATCGCGACGCCTACAAAGCAGGCCGCTGGTACGCGATGCCAGGCGAGGCCGGGTTGTTGATGTGTACCTTCCCGCGGACCGACTGGGACTACGCGCAGGCCAAAGGCAAAGGCCCGGAGTGGGCGGCGGGCTACTTCGACGAGTGCATGAACGGCTTCGAGTATCAGGTGGCCGGGCACATGATCTGGGAAGGGATGCTCCTGGAAGGACTGGCGGTCACGCGCGCCGTCCACGACCGTTACCACGCCTCACGGCGCAACCCGTGGAACGAGGTGGAATGCGGCGACCACTACGCGCGGTCGAAGGCCAGCTACGGCGTGTTCCTGGCGGCGTGCGGCTACGAGCATCACGGGCCCAAGGGCCACCTGGGGTTCGCGCCGCGCCTGACGCCGGAAAATTTCCGATGCGCGTTCACGACGGCGGAGGGCTGGGGAACTTTCACGCAGAAGGCGGAAGGAGGAAGGGCGACGGCAAATGTCCAGGTGAAGTTCGGCCAACTGCGGCTGCGCACGCTGGCACTGCGTTCGGCGGGCAATGCGAATCCTACCAAAGTGACGGTGACGGTCGCAGGGAAGCCTGCGTCGGCGACGCTCGCCGCCAACGGAGGGAACGTTGAGATCAGATTCGCCGGCGAAGTAGTGATGAGCGAAGGGGAAAATCTACGAGTGGAACTGACGTGAACTGCGGTAGTGCTCTGCGCTTGGGAAGAGGAACATCGAAGAGACGCGGACCTTTTACCGGTTGCCGCGGGCGCACCCCAAGCACCGCAAGAGCACCAACCCGTTGGAGCGGTTCAACCAAGCGAGCAAGCGCCATCTGTTGATGGACACCTTGGGATCTGCTCTTGGCCGTGCGCGTCACCGACGCCGCGGGCAGGAGCGGGACGGCGCACGGCGTCTGTTGGCCGCAGCACTGCTCCTGGGGGGGCGTCTGCAAGTAACCCTATCACCATCACGGCTTGGAGCGTTTGTTCCGTGACGTGCAAGCCGCGCCAACCCGGTCGAACGATTCCACTTTTGCCTTTTTGCAGAGGGCCTATCCTCGGCGCGCATTCTGGGTGTCATGAAGAACACGCTGTTTACACTTGCCGTTGCGCTCCTCGCCATCGCGGGCGGTTTTACCTGCCCCGCCGCCCTGACGGTGAGCGGCCTCAAAGCGGAGTACCGCACCAACCCGCTCGGCCTCGACGCGCCGCAGCCACGACTGAACTGGCTTCTGGATTCGAATCAACGCGACCAGCTCCAGACCGCCTACCAAGTCCTGGTTGCGTCGTCGCCCGAGAAGCTCGCCCGGAACGAAGGCGACTTGTGGGACAGCGGCAAGGTCACCTCCCGCGAGTCGGTCTCGGTCGTTTATGACGGCAAGCCTTTGCGCTCCGGCCAGCGCGTCTATTGGAAAGTCCGCGCCTGGGACCGCGATGGCCGTCCATCGTCGTTCAGCGCGCCGGCCTGGTGGGAAATGGCCTTGTTGGCGCCGGAGGACTGGCGGGCCTCGTGGATCACGCGCAAGCAGGGCGAACCGGTTCCGGAAGCAAAGCTCTTCGACGATCAGCCGGCGCCGCTGTTCCGGAAGGAGTTCGCGCTCGAGAAGAATATCGCCCGCGCCCGGATTTACGTCAGCGGCCTCGGCTACTACGAACTCCACTTGAATGGCCAGCGCGTCGGCGACCACATGCTTGATCCGGGCTGGACGACGTACTCGAAGCGCGTGCTTTACTCGACCTACGATGTGACGAAACTCCTGAAGCCGGGCCGCAACGCCCTCGGCGTCATACTGGGCAACGGCTGGTTCAATCCGCTCCCG
>JAJXZI010000190.1 GCA_021780115.1 bacterium
CCCTCTCCTCGTCGGAGCCTTTGGCCAGGCCGAGCGCGGCGCAGAGCAGGCCTACGACGCCGCTCTTGGTGGGGTGCGAGCCGGTGGTGCGCCGCTGGAACCGGCTGGCGAAGCCCCAGCTTTGCAGCGGGGCGTCGAGCATGAGCGCGAGGTATTGCATGGCTCAGAGTCCTCCCAAGAGGTCGCCGCAGAACCCTTCGAGGGTTGTGCCCGGCAGACGAGACTCGCGGTCCACCTGCACGCCCCACGTGTCCTTGAGTTTCTTGAACTCAGCTTCCAGGGCGGCAACAGAATCTTTGACCAAGCCGTCGCCTTTGGGGCGCACCGGGCTTTCAAAGGCGTTGACCAACTGGATGGGCTGGCCGTTGGCGCGGATCGTCCCCAGGACAAACGCGGGAACGGTGTGAGCGTTCATGGAGTTCTTGCGGGCACGGGGCACGGCGAGCAGGGCGGCGCGAAGGAAGGCGTCCACCACTTGCTTGAATTCGGCGGGGGCCAGCGCCGCCAAGTGGGTGCGGAGCAGGTCCACATTCAGCGCCGCGTAGCGGTAGTAACAGGCGGACGTGAATTCCAGCGTGCCGGTCATGCCCGCGCCGGACTCTTCGGCTTTCTGGAGGTCATCCACGGCGGAGAAGAAATCAATTTCATTGTCCGCGCGGTGGGTGGACAGAGCGTGGCTGAAAAGCCCGGCGCCCTCCAAGGTGAGGCTGTGGTCGCTGGCCACCATGCGGCCAAAGATGGCGATGTCGGCGGCGTCTTTCAGAGCGGCGTTCTTCGCGGCTTGGGCGGCGGCTTTGTCCAGGTCCTTGGCCTTGGGCGTTTCCTTGAGGAGAGCGGCCAGCGTCTTCGCCATCTCCGCGATTTCAGCGGGCGAAAGGAACATGAGGGTCTTGACCTTGAATTCGCCCTTCTTCTCCGCTTCTTTGTCGAAGGTGGCGAGGTGTTCGCCCACGAGCTTGGCAGTGTCCGTGGCCGCCGGCTCCTTCACGCCTGCCTGGGCGAGCGCGTCGCGCAGGGGGCCGATGATGAGCCGGCTGCGGTGGCCTTGGAAGAGCGCGGGACATAGCTCCTGCGCGTGTTCGCGGATGGCCCGTTTCAGGCATTGGCTGGAAATGCGCGCCCGGTTGACGCCACCGAAGACGGCGGATTTGGGAGCGCCCACGTCGTCGCGGTTCAAGCACGAGACGGGGAAGGATTGCAGAATATGTAATTCGATGAGTTTCATGTTTGTGTATTTGTTTGTTGAGAGTTGCGGAATTGGTCAGTTCAAAGGAGCAATCACCAGCAGGCCAAACCCGAAGGCTTTGGCGCTGCCGAGGCCGGTGACAAAGGTTTGATGGAACTTCGCGGGATCGGTGACGGACAGCGTGCCGCGAAATTCCACGCTGGCGTGGGCGCCATGCTGGCGGCCCCGGTTAAAGTGGTTCTGTCCCTCCGGGATGACGCGGAGTGAATCCGCGTCAACGGCGAATCCCCCAGCCCCGCCCTTGCGCTCCAGCCAGGCCGCGAGTTCGGCGGGCTGGCGCAACGGAACGCGGCGCGCGTTCTTGTTGCGGTCAAGCCGCCCATCGGAACGCACGACTTTCGGTTTGTCGGGGTTGATGATTTTCTTCGTGGGATTGGCCCGGAGTTGGAAGGTGTAGCGGGTGCGCTGGAAGTAGTCGGTCGGAATCTCGCGCGACTGCCAGCCTTCCGGCGGACACCAGTCGGGACGGGCGGGCGGCTTGGGCGAGACGATGAGCAGGCGGAAGCCTTGCGGGGATTCGTCGAGGCGCGTGAGGAAATCGCGCGCGTCGGTGGGGCGGCCGGGGAAACATTCCCACGCGGCTTGATGCCAGTCGTAGTTGTCGCGCAACTGCCGGCGGGCGACGGCGGCGTGGGCCAGGTTGAGTTGGGTGAGCCAGTTCATGCGGCCTCCGTGGTCGCCGAGGTGGATTGTTCTTCGGTGGCCACGCCGCCGCCCCAGTAGGCTTGCGCCCAGCGGGTGCGAACCCGGTCCCCCCACCAGAGCAGGTCGGCCCCCAGCGTCTCGTAATTCACAGAGATGCCTTTGCTCTTGGCGGCGAGGATGACGGGGCGGATGCGCTCGCAAAGTTCCTCGCGGTCGCAGGCGAGCAGCCGGCGGAACCGGGCGTCAAAACTGTTGTGCGCGCCCGCCAGCGCGCGGCAGGTGTCGCCAAAGTTCCCTTGGCGCGTCTCGTCCGGGTGATAAGCGTAGCAGCCCGCGATGGTTTCAGCGACCGGATCATCAATGCCACCAATCCGGGCGAGCAAGGGCCAGGCGCGGTGTCGGCGGGCGGGGGACATGGCGCAACGCAAGTTGGACATGGCGCCACGGTCACGTTGCAGCGAGCGCACGAGAGCCATGATGGCCGCGGCCCGCTCAGGAGGTGAGGTGTTGGACATAGGTTTCAATGGGGCTGGTTGTTGTCACGAGTGTAATACAGGCAGGGGAGGCCCTTGACGAACGCCTGCATCTGGCGGGCGGTCTGGCGCGGACAAGCCAGTTCGTAGGCGTCGCGGGCACAGTGGCGGATGGCCTGGCCCCACTCCGACTGGCTCCACGCCAGCGGGTCGGCAGGGCGGTGTTCGCTGCCGACAGCGGCAAGC
>JAJXZI010000109.1 GCA_021780115.1 bacterium
GGTTCGGGCAAGTCGTCGCTGGCCTTCGACACGCTGTACGCCGAGGGGCAGCGCAAATATGTCGAAAGTCTCTCCGCCTACGCCCGGCAGTTCCTTGATCAGATGCACAAGCCGGACGTGGATTACATCGAAGGATTGTCGCCCGCGATCGCCATCGAGCAGCGCAGCTCGGGCAGCAGCCCGCGCTCGATCATCGCCACCACCACCGAGATCTACGACTACCTGCGCCTGCTCTACGCCCATGTCGGCCAGCCGCATTGCCCGGATACTGGCGTGCCGATCGTGCCGCAGACCAGCAGCGACATCGTGGACCGCATCCTCGCGCTGCCGGCCCAGACGCGGGTGATGGTGCTCGCGCCGGTGGTGCGCGGCCAGAAAGGCGAGTTTCGGGACGTGCTGGAACGGTTGGCGCGCGAGGGCTTCGTCCGCGCCCGGGTGGATGGCGCGCTGGTGGAATTGGATGCCAACATCCGCCATAAACTCGACCCGAAGCAGCCGCACACCGTTGAGGCGGTGGTGGATCGTCTCGTGATCGATGACAAGATCCGCGTCCGGCTCGGCGATTCAGTGGAGACGGCGTTGAAGTGGGGCCAGGGAGTGATGGTGACGCTGCACCAGGCGCCGGCACGGGCCGAAGGCGCGACGGCGCCTCCCCCGCTCGCCCCTCGACGTTCGCCGCCCGACTCCACGACCTGGATCGAAACCCTCCATTCCAACCGCAACTACAGCCCTGCTACTGGCCGGAGCTTTGAGTCGCTGACGCCTAAGCATTTTTCGTTCAACGCCCCGGCAGGCGCCTGCCCCGTCTGCCACGGCTTGGGCCAGCAGATGGTGTTCGACGAGGCGTTGATCGTGCCGGATCGGGACAAGTCCCTCGAGCAAGGCGCCATCCTGCCGTGGCGGCGCGGCGGCAAGCGGATGCTCGTTTATTACAAGGCGCTGTTGCGCGCGGTGACGACCCACTACGGTCAGAGCCTGGAAGTGCCTTACCAATCCCTGCCAGACGAGTTCAGACACGTCTTGATGTGGGGTTCCGGCGAAACGGAGATCGCGTTCCATTTTTGGCGCGGTGGCGCGCTGAGCAAGACCACGCGGCCGTTCGAAGGTGTGATTCCGAACCTGCAACGCCTCTACCAGGAGACGGAGAGCGAGTTCACCCGTAACCGGCTCAAGAGCTTCATGAATCCACGGTTCTGCGAGGCCTGCCAGGGCCGGCGGCTCAAACCGGAAATGCTCGCGGTGACGCTGGGCGGAACAGCCGTCCCGGCTGTGGTTGCCGGCGGCACGCCGGAAACCGGCTCACCGGAAGGCCCCAACTGGGAGGCCTTGGGCGCGACGCCCAAGGTGACAGGCCGGAGGCCGGTTCCACCCGGAATTCCTGGCCTCTCGATCATGGATGTCTGCGCCCTATCCGTGGCGGATGCCGACGCGTTTTTTGCCAGGCTCAGGCTGACCGAGTTCCAGCAGAAGATCGCTGCCGAACCGATCAAGGAAATCCGTTCCCGCCTGGCCTTCCTGCGAGATGTCGGGCTGGGCTATCTCACCTTGGACCGCGAAAGCGCCACGCTCAGCGGCGGCGAAGCCCAACGCATCCGGCTCGCGACGCAGATCGGCGCCGGCCTGGTCGGCGTGCTCTACATCCTGGACGAGCCCAGCATCGGCCTGCACCAGCGCGACAACGACCGCCTGCTTCATACTCTTGAGGGGCTGCGCGACCTCGGCAACACCGTCATCGTCGTGGAGCACGACGCCGACACGATCCGGCACGCCGACTTCATCCTGGATCTCGGTCCGGGCGCGGGCGTGCGGGGCGGCGAATTGGTGGCCAGCGGAACGCTCGACGAGATTGTCGCCCACCCACGCTCCCTCACCGGCCGCTATCTCAAAGGCGAACTGACGATCCCAGTGCCGCGCCGCCGCGTCGCCCCCGATGCCGACCGCGGCTGGCTCGAAGTGATCGGCGCGCGGGAGAACAACCTGCGCAACCTCGACGCGCGCATCCCGCTGGGCACCCTGACGTGCGTCACCGGCGTCAGCGGCTCGGGCAAGAGCACGCTGGTGGACGACATCCTGCGGCGGGCGCTGTTCCGTAAGTTTTACGGCTCGAAGGAAGCGCCCGGCGCGCATCGCGAATTGCGCGGCTTCGAGAACCTCGACAAGGTCATCGTCATTGACCAGGCGCCGATTGGCCGTACGCCGCGCAGCAACCCGGCCACTTACACCGGCATCTTCAACCACGTCCGCGACCTCTTCGCCAAGTTGCCGGCGGCGCGCATTCGCGGCTACGGCGCGGGCCGGTTCAGTTTCAACGTCAAGGGGGGGCGCTGCGAGAAGTGCGAAGGCGACGGCCTGCTCAAAATCGAGATGCACTTCCTGCCGCCGGTCTATGTCACCTGCGAGGCTTGCGGGGGGAAGCGCTACAATCGCGAAACCCTGGAAATCGCCTACAAGGGCCGGAACATCGCCGACGTGCTGGCGCTGACCGTGGACGAGGCGGTGACGTTTTTCCGCGCGGTGCCGCCGATTGCCGAGGCGTGCCAGACCCTGGCCGAGGTGGGCCTGGGCTACCTGCAACTGGGCCAGGCGGCGACGACGCTCAGCGGCGGGGAGGCGCAGCGCGTCAAGCTGGCCGCCGAGTTGAGTCGCCGGGCCACGGGTCGAACGCTCTACATCCTGGACGAACCGACGACCGGCCTCCATTTCCACGACATCGCCAAGCTGCTGGAAGTGCTCTTCAAGCTGCGTGCCTCCGGCAACACGCTGCTCGTGATCGAGCACAACCTCGACGTGATCAAAACGGCGGACTGGATCATTGACCTCGGCCCGGAGGGCGGGGCCGGCGGCGGGCACATCGTCGCCGAGGGACCGCCGGAGGCGGTGGCCCGGTGTGCCCGCAGCTACACCGGACAATATTTGAATCGCCTCCTCGCCGGCGGTGTCGGATAAATACGAACCATGAAGCGAACTTCCAGACTGGCTCCGCGCCTCGCCGCGGTGCTCGCCGCTGCTCTGGCGCTGCTGACCCTGATGACGGGGCGTGCGACCGCCGCCAGCCAACCGGACGAACGTGCGTTCGCTGCCGCCCTGAAAACGTTCGAGGGTGGCTGGTGGGACTTGGCGGAGCAGGAGTTCGCGGCCTTCATCGAGAAGAACCCCAATTCCGGGCGGCGGCCGGAGGCGGTGCTGCGCCAGGCCCAGGCCCGCTACCAGCAGAAAAACTCCGGCGGCACGGTCGAACTGCTCTCGGCGAACCTCGCCCAAGCCGGCCCCCTGGCGGACGAGTACCAGTTCTGGCTGGCGGAGGCGCAGTTTCAGAGATCGAACTATCTCGCGGCGGCCGAGGCTTATGGGCGCGTCGTGCAGCAGTTCACCAACTCGCCGCACGCGGCGCAGGCCGCGTACAACCAGGCGCTGGCCTGCTCCCGGCTGGGCGACTGGCCGCGCGTGGCCGCGCTGCTCGGCGCCGCCGGCGGCGTGTTGCAGAAGCTGCAGCAAGCCACTCCCACCGATGCGCTCGCGGTGGATAGCGCGCTGCTTCTGGCCGAAGCGCGCCTGGAACTGAAGGACTACCGGGGCGTGGAAGAAGCACTGCGGCCGCTGGCGGCATTGAAGCTGCCGGCCCGCAGCGACTGGTCCCGGCAGTATCTGCTGTGCCGGGCGCAACTGGCCGAAGGCCACCCCGCCGAGGCCCTGGCCGGCGCCACCAATCTCGTGGCCATTGCCGCCCGCGCCGGACAGCGCGAACTGCAGGCCGCGGCCGTGGGTTTCCAAGCGGGCGTCCTGCGCGAATTGGGAGAGACGGATGCGGCCGTCGCCGAGTACGAGAAGAACCTGGCTGAAACCGTGCCGCCGCAGTGGCGGCACCAGGCGCTGCTGGCCATCACGGAACTAAAAATCGGCCCCAACCGGCTGGAGGAGGCGGCCCAACGACTGGAGAAATTCCTCGCCCGGCACGCGCCTTCCTCGTGGCTGAAAAAGCGTCTGGAGGAGGCGGCCGATCGGCTGGACAAGTACCTGGCCCAATATCCGCAGGATGCTTCCTCGGCGTCCGTGCTCCTCGCCCTGGGCGAAGTGAAGCTGCGGCGCTGCTTGATGGAGGCGGACCCCAATCCGTCCAACGGCGCGCTCCCGCTGGTGCGGGACACCAACGATCTGCAAGTGGCGCTGGCGCAGTTCGACGCCGTGGCCACCAACGGCCCCCAGAGCGCGCTCTACGCAACCGCGCAGTTGGACCGGGGCTGGTGCCTGTGGCTGGCCCGACGGTTCGCCGACAGTCGGGCCGCCTTTGAGGCTGCTGCCCGAGCCCTGCCGGCTTCCGAGGACCAGGCCGTTGCCCGTTTCAAATGGGCCGACGCGCAGTTCGAGCAAAGCGACTTCCGCGGCGCCTTGACGAATTACGTCTGCGTGGTCAGCAACTACGCCGCGTTGCCGCCCGTCCGCGCGCGGCTCTGGGAGCCCGCGCTCTACCAGACTGTCCGCGCCGCCATCGAGGCGGGCGACGCCGCCGCGGGTGAGGCCGCGATGGCCAAGATCATCGCCTGGTATCCAGACAGTTTTGTGTGCCAGAGCGCGCTGCTGCTCCAGGGTCAGAACCTCACCCGGCTGGGCGACCCGGCCCAAGCCCGCAAGGCGTTTGCGAAATTCGAGGAGCGCTTCCCGCAGTCTCCGTTGTTGCCAGAGGTGCGGCTGGCCACGGCCCGCACTTGGGAGAGCGAGCATAACTGGACCAACGCGCTGGAAGTCTATGACGCCTGGGTGGCCCGCTTTACCAACAACGCGCTCCGGCCGCAGGCCCAGTACTATCGTGGTTGGGCCAGTTACGAAGCGGGGCAGGGGACCAACGCCCTGACGATCTTCACCAATCTGGTCGCGCAGTCTCCCACCCACCCGCTGGCCGCGCTGGCGCAGAACTGGGTGGCGGATTACTACTTTCGCCGCGGCGACTTCGTCTTGGCGGAGGACAATTACCAGTTGCTCTTCCGGAACAAAAACTGGGCCGCCTCGGGCCTCGCTTACCAGGCGCGGCTCATGGCGGCGCGTGCCGCGGCGGCGCGGCTCGGCTTTTCCGACGCACTGGGCTATCTCACAAATCTGATCAGCGACGCCAACTGCCCCGCCGACCTGGTGCCCCAGGTCTATTATGAACTGGGCGACGCCACCGTCCTGGGAGCCGGCGACACCAACAAGCCGGCGGCCAACTATTTTGACGCGATCCCCATCTTCAACAAACTGCCGCAGCTTTACCCGACCAATCCCCTGACACCCTTGGCTGTGGGCCGGATCGGAGACTGCTATTTGCAACTGGCCGCGCAGGAACCCAACTACCTCACCAATGCCATCGCCTGCTACCGAAGCGTGGTGACCAACCCGCTCGCCGGTGTCACCGTGCGAAGCCAAGCCGAAGTCGGCCTTGCCCTCGCCTTGGACAAACCGGCGCTCCGTCGCGCCGGAGCGGGGGCGCCCCCGGATCGCCTGCTCGCCCTCCAACACTTCCTGAACGTCGTTTACGAGAAGAATCTGCGCGCCGGGGAAGAAGCGGATCCGTTCTGGGTGAAACGGGCGGGTCTGGAGGCCGCCAGGATGGCGGAGGATGCGCAACTCTGGGACCAAGCCCTCCGGCTCTACCAGTATCTGGAAGAGTTGCTGCCGCCGCTGCGTCCGATGATCGAGAATCGAATCCTCAAGGCGAAGGAACACCTCGCCGCGGCGCAGGGCGAAGCGCCGCGCTGAGCGGCTTCGCCCGGCGTGATTCTTGACAGCGGCCCTCTGCGATCCCATTGTTTTGGCGTCACAGGGGAGCTAAAGGATTCCGCGTTGGTGTGGGCGGAAGTCCGGCTGAGAGGGCCGCGCGCGAGCGCTGCCGACCCTTTGAACCTGCTCCGGGTAATGCCGGCGAAGGGATCTTCGACGACCCTCGCCTGTCGAGCCGTTTCAGGTGACAAGTGACCGCGGCGAGTGACGCGAACCACGTCGCCCGCCACCCGATTCTCGACACTTTTATGATCGCGACCAAAGATTCGATTGAACCTCACAGCAGCGAGCAACTGCCCGCCAGCAAACGCGTGTATGTTCGGGGCCAGTTGTATCCCGACGTGCGCGTGCCGATGCGGGAAATTAAGCTCACGCCCACCAAGCGTAACGAGTGCGACGTGACCGTCAACCGTCCCGTGCGCGTGTATGATTGCTCCGGCCCGTGGGGCGACCCCGACTTCAGAGGCACGCCGGAGGAAGGTTTACCCGCGCTGCGCGCGAAATGGATTCGCGAGCGTGGCGACGTGGAGGAATACGACGGTCGTGAAGTGAAGCCGATGGACAACGGCTATCTTTCCGGCAAACACGCCGAGTTCGCCAGCGCGGCGGAGAAGAACCGCCTCGTTGAATTCCCCGGCTTGAAGAGCAATCGCCGCCGTACGCTGCGCGCCAAGGCCGGCAAAGTCGTCACGCAACTCGCCTACGCCCGCGCCGGCATCATCACGCCGGAGATGGAATTCATCGCCATTCGCGAAAACCTTGGCCGCGCCCGCATCTCGGACATGGCCAACGACATCGTCCGCAACCAGATCGACAAGCAGCACGCCGGCAGCGCGCAGCTTTCGTCATTGGACATTCGTCATTCGTCATTCGCCCCGAGCGTCTTTAAGAAGTTTCCGCAAAGAATTCCGAGCCAGATTACACCGGAGTTTGTTCGAGATGAGGTGGCTTCGGGGCGCGCCATCATCCCGAACAACATCAATCACCCCGAGTCCGAGCCGATGATCATCGGGCGCAACTTCCTCGTGAAGATCAACGCCAACATCGGCAACAGCGCCGTGGCATCGTCCATCGAGGAGGAAGTCGAGAAGATGCGCTGGGCTACCAAGTGGGGCGCGGACACCGTCATGGATTTGTCCACGGGAAAAAACATCCACGCCACGCGCGAATGGATTCTGCGCAACTCGCCCGTGCCCATCGGCACCGTGCCGATTTATCAGGCGCTCGAAAAAGTCGGCGGCAAAGCCGAGGACCTCACGTGGGAGATTTTCCGCGACACCCTCATCGAACAGGCCGAGCAAGGCGTGGATTACTTCACCATTCACGCCGGCGTGTTGCTGCGTTTCGTGCCGCTCACCGCGAACCGCATGACCGGCATCGTCTCGCGCGGCGGCAGCATCATGGCCAAATGGTGTCTCGCGCATCACCAGGAGAATTTCCTCTACACGCACTGGGACGACATCTGCGACATCATGGCCGCCTACGACGTCGCGTTCAGCATCGGCGACGGCCTGCGTCCCGGCTCGATTGCCGACGCCAACGACCAGCCGCAATTCGGCGAACTTCAGGTGCAGGGCGAACTCACCCGGCGCGCGTGGGCCAAGGGCGTGCAGGTGATGAACGAAGGCCCGGGCCACGTGCCCATGCACATGATCGAGGAAAACATGGCCAAGCAACTCGAGTGGTGCGGCGAAGCGCCGTTCTACACGCTCGGCCCGCTCACCACCGACATCGCGCCCGGCTACGACCACATCACCAGCGGCATCGGCGCGGCGATGATCGGCTGGTATGGCTGCGCGATGCTCTGCTACGTCACGCCCAAGGAACACCTCGGCCTGCCGAACAAGAAGGACGTGAAAGACGGCGTCATTGCCTACAAGATCGCCGCGCACGCCGCCGACCTCGCCAAGGGCCATCCCGGCGCGCAATACCGCGACAACGCGTTGAGCAAGGCCCGCTTTGAATTCCGCTGGGAAGATCAGTTCAACCTCTCGCTCGATCCCGTCACGGCCAGAGAATTTCACGATGAGACATTGCCGCAAGAGGGGGCGAAGACGGCCCATTTCTGTTCCATGTGCGGCCCGCACTTTTGCAGCATGAAGATAACGGAGGACGTGCGGAAATATGCAGCGGAGCAAGGCATCGCCGAGGAAGAGGCGCTGAAAAAGGGGATGGAAGAAAAGTCCAAAGAGTTTGCCGAGAAAGGCAGCGAGCTTTACGCCAAGGCGTGAATGCCGTTTCCAAAAACAAAACCGAACCCCATACGCATCTACATCGAAAGCACCATACCGAGCTACGTTGTCGCACGACCCGCTCGCGACCTTCTGCAAGCCGCCCGCCAACAACTCACCCGCGACTGGTGGGATTTGCAGCGCGAGAAGCACGAGCTTTTCACGTCGCAAATCGTTCTCGACGAAATTTCCGCCGGAGAACGGGCGATGGCGGAGCGCCGGCTCGAACTCATCGCCGGCCTTGCGCTGTTGATTTCGACTCCCGACGTTGAAACGCTTGCCGCCGACGTGCTGGAATCCGGCCTTCTCCCCGCGAAGGCTGACGGCGACGCCGCGCACATCGCGCTCGCCACCGCCTACGGAATGGATATATTGCTCACATGGAATTGCCGACACATCGTCAACGCCGCCATCGTCGGACGGCTGCGCAGACTCGTCGCGAAGCAAGGCTACACTCTGCCGGAAATTTACACACCGGAAGAACTCATCGGAGCATGACACAATGAAAACAACAAAAGAACCACCAGCAATCAGTGGAGGCGACTTGGTGCTCCAGGAAATCTGGCGCATCAAGGACGAACTGTCCGCCGCCCGCGGACACGACGTGCATCGGCTGTTTGCCGAGGCACGGAAGCGCGAGAAACGCTCCGGCCACCCACTCGCCAATCTGCCGATCCAGCGCCGCAAAGTGTAAACGTAGTGCAATCGTCCCGCCTGCCGCATCGGGCGACCCGCCTGATGCAAAGTCAAATGCCCTTCATCAAGTTTCCGACGCTCGTTTTAAGAGCATCGGCAATGGCTTGAATCGTGAACAGCGTTGGATTTTCAATGCCACGCTCAATGCCGCTCAAAAAGCGCGGTCAATGTCGGCTTTGGCGGCGAGAGCTTCTTGAGATAATTCTTGCTCCATTCGCAACTTCCGAACACGCTGACCGAAACGCTTAGCAATGTCATGGCGCACTGCCGAAGTATTGCCGGAAGCGTCGGCGATGACTGTAGGCTATACACCACACCGCGCTTGACGTCCGCCCAACGCCTCGGCAGAATCGGACGCGTGGCATAAAAAGTAAATCCGATGAAAAACCGAATTCTGGCTGCCGTGTTGTTCGCCGCAGTTGTGTTTCATGCGCGAGCGGATTGGCTGATTAACACCTACAGAAACGGAAATACGATTAACAATCTTTCTGATGCGGATGCGCTAATCAGCAGCACTGCGCCAATCGCCTCGACCAACATTACCGAGGCAGATTTGCTTGGAGAAAATCCCGGCAGCGGATCAGGCCACTTTTCTGTGAACAATCCCGTTCCAGGAATTCCTCAAAATCAGACGATCCCAAATTATGCGGTGCAAGGAACTGGATTTTTGGAAATCGCCGTGGCCGGAAATTACACTTTTGCACTAAACACCGATGATGGTGCGCGTCTGCGAATAGATGGCGTGGATGTCATTGTTGATAATTCGCAGCATGGTCCGAGCGATTCGGCTTACGTAACAACAAATCTTTCGGTCGGATTGCACGCTGTCGAGTGGACGTGGTTCAACGCGGGCGGCGGGGCAGAAGGAGAGGCGTTCGCCGCACCGGGGCAAATCACATCTTTCAATTCGACTTTCACGTTGCTTGGTGATCCAAACGGCATCCCAGTCGTTCAAACAAACGCAGCTCTTCCGCCACACGTCACTGTTCAACCTGCAAGCCAATTTGTTCAAGTCGGATCGAACGCCACCTTTAGTGTCGTTGCAAACGGACAACCGCCGCTGTTTTATCAATGGTTTTTCAACAACGGTTTGATTATTGACGCAACGAACGCTACGCTCGTCTTGAACTCGGTGGCTGTCACAAATGCAGGCTTATATTCTCTGACGGTTTCAAACAGTGTTGGGTCAACAAATAGCGTGGCAGCTTCGTTGAACATTTACGCGGCCATTCTCGGTCAGGGCTGGCTCATCAAAACTTATTGGAATGGCTCGTCGGTTAATGGTTTAGCTGATGCCGATGCTCTCATCAATGGCGGTTTCATCATTGCGTCAACAAACATGGCGCAAGGAGACATGCTTGGCTTTAACAGCGGTGAGGGAACTGGTCACTTCTCCGTCAACAATCCAGTGCCCGGAA
>JAJXZI010000338.1 GCA_021780115.1 bacterium
CGGGCGCGCGGATGATCTTGCGTGACGAGCGGGGCGGAATGGGGTTAAAAGGAGGTTTTTCCAGGAGCGCCGGGGAACACGGCGGCGTGGCTTGGCGACCGGACTGGGACCATGAAACATCTGTTGAGCATCGAAAAACTGGCGCGGACGGACCTGGAGGACATCCTGGCCGCCTCCGCGGTGATGAAGCGCGAGCGCGGCCAGGCCGCCTCCCGCCTGCTCGCCGGCCAAATCTGGGCGCTGATCTTCTCCAAGTCGTCCACGCGGACGCGGGTCTCCTTCGAGGTGGGCATCCGCGAGCTGGGCGGCGTGACGCTCTTCCTCAGCTCGCGCGAAATGCAACTCGGCCGCGGCGAGCCGGTCAAAGACACCGCCCGCGTGCTGGGCCGCTGGCTGGGCGGCGCGGTGATCCGCACCTTCGACCAGACCGAGGTGGAGGAGTTCGCCGCCTACGCCGGCATCCCCACGATCAACGCGCTCACCGACGCCGAGCATCCGTGCCAGATTCTGGCGGACCTCTTCACCCTCCAGGAAAAGCGCGGGCCGATCCAGAACCAGGTCGTCACCTTCGTCGGCGACGGCGCCAGCAACGTGGCGGTGTCGTGGATTTGGGCGGCGGCGAAGCTGGGCTTCGAGCTGCGCGTCGCGGCGCCGCGGGCGTATCAGCCGCCGGCGGAGTTGCTGCGGCGGGCCGGCGGCAACATCGTCTGCACCGAAGACCTGCCGGCCGCGGCCCGCGGCGCCGACGTGCTCTACACCGACGTGTGGACTTCGATGGGCAAGGAAGCGGAGGAAGCCCGGCGGCTCCGTGACCTGTCCGGCTACCAGATCAACGCGCCGGTGGTGAAGCTGGCGCAACCGGGGGCGCTGGTGATGCACTGCCTGCCGGCGTATCGCGGCAAGGAAATTGACGCGGCCACGCTCGAAGCCCACGCCGGGACGATCTTCGACCAAGCGGAAAACCGGCTCCACGCCCAGAAGGCGGTGCTCAAGTGGATTGTGGGCTGAGACGGTGGGAGGCGGGAGTTAACGGTGTGGTCAGGCGCTCCGGGCACCTGGCGCAGGCTCAACAGGAGGGCGAAAACCGGAGTCGCCTGTGCCAAATGGTTCGCCGATTTATTATGCACTGTTCCACCCGCTCACCGAGTGCCAGCCTTATTCTCGGCTCCATCGGGCCGCACCGGGGTCGAGTGCGCCAGAGCGGCATCCAGCCGGGAAGCAGGTTGAAAATTCCTCCGGATGAGTCCAGTCCATGAGTGGTGCGAAAACGGCTTTTCCCGTAAGCATTCCGGTAAACTGGCGGGGCGCCTGCTGGTGAAATGGCCAAATCGAGTTCAAATCGCTCCCCCCTCGCCCTCTCTCAATCCAGTTCGCAGCCAATCTCTTTCAACAACGTCGATCCGCGATGGCCGGATGACACTGTGCGCGACCAACCGCAGCGGCCTGGGCGGCGACGGCAAGCTGTGGCGCATCGGCATGGAAGTCTATGGCGACCGCGCCATCCTGCCGCGCGACGTCATCAGCCGCAAACTGAGCGTGCCCAATGCCCTCGCTCATTCGCCCGTTGAAGCGATCTGAAGGTCGCACCCCCGCCAACCCGCTCATTCACGCCGCGTTACTGTGCCACCGGGTAGTCATGCCACAGCCATTCCAGCGCCTCGGGCAGGGTTTGTTGTCTCACGGCGTGATCCGTGTGCCCGGCGTTGCGGGCAAAGACAAACTGGTAATGATAGCCCTTAGTCGCCAGCACCTTGGCCATGTTCTCATTGGCGACGACCCAGTCGTGCATCTCGTCGCGCATGGCATTTGGATTCAAAAGATCCCGGTCGCCGACTTCCAGCCAGAGGCGCAGCGGCTTGGCGGGGCTGTCGGGGATGAGGTGTTCATGAAATTGCCATGCGCCGTGCGGGGTTTCAGCGTTCGGCGGCCACTGCTGGTTCACATAGGTGCCTGAATACGTCAGCACGCGGTGATATAGTTCAGGATGATACCACGCCATGATCAGGGCGCACGAACCGCCGGAACTGCCGCCCATCGTCGCACGGGCGTCGGGATTCTTGGTCAAAGTCGCGTGGCATTGTTTATCCACGAGCGGCAGCACCTCTGTCTCCACGAACTCCGCATAGCGGCCCGACATGGTGTCGTATTCCAAACCGCGCTCGCTGCCTTGGGCATCGCCGCCGCCATTGCCGATGGAGATGGCGATCATCACCGGCACGCGATGTTCGGCGATGAGATTGTCCAAAGCCGTGAACAACGCGCGGTCGGGTCCGTCTGCCCCGACGATAAACGGCGCAGCGGTGCCTGGAACGTATTGTTTGGGAACATAAACCGCCACGCGCCGGGTGTACGACGCCGGGTGGCTGGTAGTCACCACCAGTTTGGCGGGATCAGTGGGGTCCACCGTGCCAAAAGTGCCCGGCTTGCGCGCGATGCCGGGATAGATTTTGCTGTCCGCCGAACTCATTGTGAACTCGCACACGGTTCCCTGGGGCACGTTGGTCCGCGCGGTCATTTCCGGCACGGGACGGTGAGTCGGGCCAAGGATGAAGTTCCCGTCGGTATCCGCCGGCGGAACGGTGCCGTCGGGCAACTCCTTGGCCGTGACATATCCCGACGTGTTTGGATCGCGGGTGGGCGGCGTGAGGCGCGCTGGGCGTGACGCTGCTGGTGGCGTCGGTGGCGTCTGGGCCATCGCCGGATTTGCGCCCGTCATCAAATGCAGCACCGTGCCGAGCAACGCGGTGTCAGAGGTCATTTTGGCCATCTTCATTTTATCCGTTCCTGCACCGGAGGAAGCACGTTCCACCCGCTCAAAGACAATTGGCGGCAACCGCACCGTTTTCCACCAATCCCAGGTTTTTGCATCAATTTCGCCGTGCCCCCGGCCTACCGTCTTCCTGCGCAGGCAGGGTTGAAGCGAACCAGGCAGTGGTGGCGAGCAGGTGGCAGTATTGAGGCCCGGCCGTTTCGCTTGAATACTGATTCATGGTCTTTTGGGTCATTCCTATGGATTTCGGATTCTTCGGTGGAGCGATCGTCTAACCGCCCCCCGCACTGGTGCCTCGGCCCGAGCCGACAAAACCCTCGCCACAATCGCGGCAACCGGCTGGACTGTGCGGTGGGTCTCAGGGCATCGGCACGGCTCGGTAGAACCGCATTGGGCCGCTGCCGGGCGCGAGCCTGACCGGGTAGGGATTCGTCGCGAGCGAGAGGTTGGTCATCATGGTCCAGATTGCCGTCGGCCCGAGACTGGGTGTCTGGTCAATCCGGTAGTGGCCGTTCATCGGGCCGTAAAGCGTCAGGCCCGGCGCCGAGCCGGACATCATCGTCTGCATCATCAACAGCGCCACGCTGGCGGACAGATTGCCGACCATTCCGACTGGATTGCTCACGACGACGTTGTATTCGCCCGCCATCATCGACTGCATGGCGGAGAGCATCAAGGTGGCGTTGGTCTGGCCCGGCAGGTTCGTGCCGTTGAACATCCACTGGTAGCGCAGCGGATCGCCAGTGCTCATGCCCACGCCCATCGGCAACGTCGCGCCGGGGCCGAGGACCCGATTGGTGGGCATCGCGCTGATTTGCACCGGCGCCGAGACCGGCGTGAGCAGGAAAGCGTGCGTCTGGCCGCCCATCATGCCGAAGCCGACGATCTGGTTGGTGTCATTGATGCCGCGGGCTTCCATCAGCATCCATCCGCTGTTGGTGGGGATCAGGTCGTTCAAGTCGCGCATCATGCCGCCGCTGAACATGAAGGCGTGCGGAAGGCCGTTGGTCAGGTCGGCCGTGCCCACGACGGCGCCGTCGGCGTTGACGCAGAAGGCCTGGCTGTTCGTGCCGCCGAGGGTGCCGAGGTCGTGCAGCGTCATCCCGCCCATGCCGCCAGCGGAGGAGTAAAAGGCGTGTTGACTGCCGTCACCCATGAGCGACGCGCCCGCCGCCATGCCCTGGCCGTTGACGCTGTTCGCGACGCTCGAGGGGCCGCCGCCCATCGTGCCCATGCTGGTCATCCCGCCGCCCATCATGCCGGAACCGGTCATAAAGGCGCGCATCGCGCCGCTGAAATGCGCGTAGCCGACGACTTGGTCGCCGCCGTTCATTCCGTACCCGGCACTCGAAGCGGGGTCGCTCGCGTCAAGGTCCATCATCCCGCGCGTCATGTTCGTCCACATGAACGCGTGGGCCAGGCCGGAGGGCAGATCACCTTCGCCGGTGATGTTGTCCAAGGCGTTGATGCAATAGGCGATGCTGTTGCTCCCGCCCAAAGTGCCGAGGCCGCCCATCATGAAGCCGTTCATGCCGTTGGTGGCCAAAAATCCCTGGTGCATCCCGTTCGTCATGTCGGCGGCACCCACGATGTGGCCGCTGTCGTTGATCGAATAGGCGTGGCTGTTGGTGCCGCCCATCGTGCCCAGGTCCATCATCACGCCGTTCGTGAAGGCGAAGGCGTGCGTGCGGCCGTCCGGCAGCATGGCGTCGCCGACGATGGTGCCGTGATTGTTCAGCCCGAAGGCGCGGCTGTTGGTGCCGCCCAGCGTGCCGAGGTCCACCACGGCGTAGTGTGATTGGCCAAACAGAACGCCGGCGGAGAACGCCAGCGCAACGACCGACGAAACGATTCTGCGCATAATGATTGGAAACGGGTTCTACACAAAGCCGCCGGTCTCCGCGCCCGAAGCGCAACGAAAAGCCGGCGCGCCACACATCCAATACGCCACTTGCCCGCCATCCCCTCAAAATACTTCGGTGAACCAGGCGAACGGCCGCTTCCGTTCGCCCGCGCTCACCGCGGGGAAGCGGAGCGTCAGTTCACCGTCATGCCCGGAGTCCGTTCACCCGGATGCGTCGCGCAACAAGCCGGGTCTGTGACGCCACAGTTCGTGCAGGAGTGGACCAGCTTGGTCGCGGCCTGATGCCCATAGCCTTCGGTCACCAGTCGGCTGTCGCAAGCGGCGCAAAGGTGCTTGGCGCCGGGCGTCGTGGTGACGATGTGGCCTTTCTCCACATTCGTGAGTGTCACCGCAACAGTCTGGCACTTGGGGCACGGCATCGAAGCGATGTCATGCTTTGCCGGCGCTCCGGTTGCCGGCCCGGGCGGGGTCGTATTCCACCAGTTCCAGGTCTTCGGCATGAGTTGCGCCGCGCCGCCGCGAGCGCTTCCGGCCTCCTGTGCCCGGAGCGTCGGAGCAAACCAGCCTGTTGAGGTCAGGGCCAGAGCGATGCCGGCTGCCAGACCAAGTTGTTTGAGCGAATAGGGTGATGTTTTCATAGTTGCTGTTCATCAAGGTTGCAGACTCGTTGGTGGCACTTGCCACGGTTGTCCATAATACGCGGCAGTGGGAGGCATCCCTCCGCAACGGAGAGCGAGAAGGGACTGGCGGGGCCGGCAAGTCAGGCACGTTCCATCACCATGCCGTAGTGATACGGCGGCAGGTCGCGGATGCCGGGAGCGCGGAGTTGAAAGCCCGCCGCCTCGGCCCAGGCGCGGCATTGCTCAGGCCGGGGCCGGATGGACAGGGACGGCCCGCGGGGCGTCGTGGGATCGTAGTTCCAGTGCATGATCCCCAAGCGCCCGCCCGGCCGCAACACGCGCCACGCTTCGCGGAGCAGCGCGTCCGGTTTCTCCGCGTGCAGGATGTTAAACAGCATCGCGTAGCCGACGCAGTGGTCCGCCAGGCCGGTGCCCTCGGCCACGAAATCGCGCCGCTCGAGCCGCACGTTGGGCCGCCCCGCCTGCTGGGCTCGGTCCCGGGTGAACTCGATCATCGCCGGATCGAGGTCGAGCGCAAAGATGATGCCGCTTGTGCGGGCGGCGGCGGCCACGGTGAACGTGCCGTAGCCGCAGCCGAACTCGACCACGTCGGCGGCCGGGTCGTCGAAATCCAGTTGCGTCAGGATGCGGGGCGCGTCGAAAAACGTTGCCCACATTTGTTCGTCGGGCATGCCACTTTCCCGAACTTTCATGGCGATGGCGGGATTGTTTCCCACGGTGCTGGGCCGCCGGCCGAAAACCAGGCGTGCGCCGTAAGGCGGATCACTTCCCAAGCGTCATGGCTCCCGAAGTCGCGGCCCTTCTCAAAGTCGCCGGGCCGCACCGCCATCTGGTTGGTGACATGCGCCAGGCACACGACCGGCTTGGCTCGGGCCTCGGCAAAGGCGTAAAGCGCCGCCGCCTCCATTTCGACGGCCGCCACGCCTTGCTCGCGATAAAACTGGATGGCGGCGGCGGTCTCGCGGAACGGCGCGTCGGTCGTCCAGGCCGCCCCGGCGTGGACGCGAATCGGCGCACTGGCAAACGCGCCCTCCAACCTCCGCCGCAACTCGGGCCGGAAGGCCACCCGCTCGCCGGGCGGCAGGTAGTGATGGCTCGTGCCCTCATCGCGCCAAGCCTGTTCGATGAGCACGAAGTAGGGCGGCGTGCCGAAAAGATCGGCAATCTGGCCTGCCGAGGTCACGCTGACGAGCAATTGGCAGCCCGCCGCGAACAGTTCTTCCGCCACCAACACCGCGAAAGACGCGCCGACCGCGTAGCGCACCAACCCCATCTCCACGCCCGCCTGCTCACCCACCAGCAACTCCGTGTGGTAGCACGCCCAGTCCGGCGACACGCGCGCTCGGCCCGTGTGCAGCAGGAGCCGGCCGATGTCGCCGTCGGGATCGAGGACGCACAGCGGCGGGACCTGCTTCAAGGCAAGCCCCTTTTGCCGCCGAGCTTCGCGCAACAGATTGTCCGCGGTGAAGACCGACGGTTCACCGAAATGTTTGTTCGTTAGGATCGGGATCATCACGCCAGAGTTTCACCACCCGAAATGCACCGACGGCCAGTCGTGGCGAATCCGCGCCAGGTAGTATTTCTCGAAGGCGAGCTTCAAGTAATGCGCCCACTTGCCCTTTTTATGCGCCACCTTGTTGCGCGGCGGCAGAAACGGGTCCGCCGAGAAGTAATAGGCCGTGTCGCCCGCGTCGGCGATGCAGCTCACGCCCGGCGCGGCGCCGATGACGATGCGTCCGCGCTCCGCAGCCAGCGCCCGCGCCAGAGCGTCTCGTGCGCCCACCGCCTCGCTCACCGTGAACGTGGACCGCGTGAAGCCTCCCGCCGGCCCCAAGCCCGGCACCGCGGCGTAGTCGAGTTCCGCGCCGGCGGAGATGACCAAGTGGTCGTAGGGAAACCTGGTGTTTGCGGTGCGCACCGTGCCCTTGGCCGCGTCCAGTTCCTCCACGGCCGCGTGGACAAAGCGAATGCCGCGGCGCGCCAGCGGTTCGGCCAGCGGAACCTGGATTCGGGCCGGGTCGCGCCAGCCCATGATGACCCACGGCAGCGACGGCGTGAAGAGGAACTCCTGGTCTTTGGCGATGACCGTGATCTCCGCGCTCCGGCCCAGCTTCCGCCGCAACGCATACGCCGCGTTCACCCCGCCAAAAGAGCCGCCAACGATGACGATCTTGGTGCCGGCCTGGGGCATGGCTTCAGAAGGTAACAACTTTGTCGGCCTCTTTCACGATGTTGTAGAGGTCCTGCATGGTGGACAGCGGACAAAGCTCGGTGCCCTGCGACTGCCGGATTTTCAGGCAGGTGCCGCACGCGAGAATCTGGCCGCCCAAATCCACCAGCGCCTTCATCTGTTCGGTGACCTGGAAATGGTCTGTATCGAGCGACTCGCACTCGACGCCTTTGGCCAACAGGAACACCTTGACGGTGTCGCCCTGCTTGAGGGCGAAGACGCCGAGCCGGAAGGCGTTCCAAACGGTTTCCGCGTCGGTGGAGTAAATAACGATTCCAATTTTCATGTTCGTTTGAGGACTCAACGGGGCGGGTTTTGGGTCATTTCCGCGCGGCTTTCATCAACTCGTGCCCCTCGGCGAGTTGCTCCAGCAAGACCTGCCGCAACAGCTCGCACGCCTTCAGCATTTTGGAGTTGGCGCAGCGATAAAACACATTCAGGCCATCGCGCCGGGCGGTGACAATGCCGCGGTGGCGCAGCACGGCGAGGTGCTGAGAGAGGTTGGTCTTGGGCACCTTCAGCGCGGCGGCCATTTCGTCCACCGCCTTCTCGCCGTCCTGGAGCGCCGCCAGGATTTTCAGCCGCGTCGGGTTGGCCATGCTCTTGCAGACCTCGGCGTGGAGGTGAAAAATTCGGTCGTCAACCGGGCGCATACTAGTTGCGATATTTCTAAACTGCGAACTCAGTCGCCTTCTGAATAACGAACCCCCGGCAAGCAGTCAACCCCTTGGGCGCGTCCTCCCATCAGCGCGAACGACGCGCGGCCCGCGACCCCGTCTCCCGGCGGCTCACGCGCCGCCAAGCAGCGGCGCCAGGCACTGCCGCAGTTGCTGCCGCGCCCGGTACACGCGCATCTCCACCGCCTTGGGCGAGCATTTCAGGATGGCCGCGATCTCCGCGTGGGATTGCTCTTCGTACTCGGCCAGTACCAGTGGTATGCGCAGTTCCTCCGGCAGCGCGGCAACGGCCCGGCGCACTGCTTCGGCGCGTTCGCCGGCTTCGAGGACTTCCGCCGGCGTGCGTTCCGCGCCCGGCAGCGTGTCGCGCAGGCTCGCGCCGTCCGCGCCGCTCTCAGCTTCCAGCGGAACCTGCGGGTGCCGGGCGTGCCAGCGCCGGCGGTCGCGGGCCAGGTTCGTGGCGATGGCGTACAGCCACGTGGTGAAGCGCGCCCCCAGCCGGAAGCGGTCGAGGTTTTGATAGACGCGCACAAACGTCTCCTCAGCCAGGTCCTCGGCCTCGGTTTCGTTTTGCAGAAGGCGAATGAGGTAGCGCAACAATGGCTCCGCATGCCGCGCCATGAGCGCGTTCAGGGCGGAGTCCCGGCCGGCGGCCAACCCGGCCATGTCCTGCTGGTCTTGGTCGTCAGTGACCGGCAGGCTCATGAACGTGAACGGAGCCGGCCCCCGCCATCATGGCGGCGTGCGCGGGGGACAGCGTCTGACCGCAAATCCATTCCAGGTAGCGTCGGCCTTGCGCCGGCGGCATGGCGCGGCTGACTTCGACGAAGTGCTTCAGCATCGCGGTCTGGCAATTGCGGCGCAAGCCGGCCGCCTCCGCCAGCGCGCGTTCCACTTCGGGGGTGACCGCGCCGGTCTGGAGCAGCCGTGCGCGCAACTCGGCGTTCTTGGCGTCAATCAGACGGCAGCGGTCCTGGCAGGCGGGACGGTAGGCCTCGTGGAGCGCGACCACGCGCTGGAATTCGGCGTCGCCAAGGTGAAACTCCTGCTTCAGCCACGCCAGGTCTGGGGCGGGGCTTTGGCACATGCTGCGGCATCGCGCCGTGCCCACCGAGTACGCGGCGTAATAGCCCAGGGCCGCGATCGCCAGGCCGGCCAGTGCGGTGACCAATAGCCGTTTCGTGTTCATGGCCGCGCCGGCAGGAAAGGATCCACGGACTGGAGATAGCGCGCCTGGAGCGCGCTCTCGGTCTGGGCGGAGTCCCTCCGGGCGTGCCAGTAGCCGGTCGTGACGCCCAAACCCATCAGCGCCGCCACAAACACCCCGGCCACGGCGGGGCGGTTGACCCGGACTTCCAGCCATTGGCGGATGGTCGCCCAGAATCCGGAACCGGCGTCGGCGTCGGCGATGCGCCGCCAGACGCCCGCCGGGAACCGCGCCGGCAATTCCGCCTTCGGGGACCACGCGCGCAACACGCCGCTCAAGACGGCGTCCTCATCGCGTTCATTCGGTTTCATGTGTTTCTCTGGCTACAGGCGAAAACCCGCGCCGGCGGGGCACCGGCCACTGCTTCCGCACCCGTGATACGCCGCGGCGCGCCTTGCCCCTCAGTTCGCCCGGCTTTTGCGGCCCGCGCGCAACACGCGCTCGCCCGCCCGAAGCCGATGAACTCTCGGCGCACCAGCCGGTTGGAGTTTTCTTGAATCCGCCCTGCGGGAAGCGGCGTGATGTCGCGCGTCACGTGGTTTCGCTGGCCCGGACGCGCCAATTGAAGGGCGCGTTGAGCCCGAAGTTTCACAACGTCACCCGCAGGATCGCCAGGAGGTTGGCCGCGTAAAGATTAAAACCGAGCCAACGGTAGAAGGCGTGAAGAAAGAACACCGCCAGTCCGATCCCTACGCCGCAGAT
>JAJXZI010000117.1 GCA_021780115.1 bacterium
CAGGATGGTGAACTGGGAGCGTGTTGGGTTGATGGTTTTATTTTTCATCCCTGCCTTGTGGCAGGGCCAAAACGCCAACCCAACACTTTTTTCTAAAAACCTGTGGGATGGCTGTGTAGCGAGTTCTCAAATACGGATTGGCCCATGCCGAGCAAGGCCTGCGGGGCGATGAGAACAAGTTTGCCGGGAGTCGGCGGCGGCGGCTGGCCAAACCGGCCGCCCGGCAAGGCTTCAAACTCGTATCGGTCCAACTCCAGCCCAGCCCGCCAACTGCCACTGTGTAAATGCCGCCAACTCATTGTTGCAAACCGAGGTTCCTGGGCAGGAGCGAAGACGGAGGAGGAAGTGTGACGCCGGGGCTGATTCCCCTCTTCTATTTTCCCCCCGCCATGCTCTATCTTCGGGCTGATGCCACTGCCTGACCTCATCGAAATCGTGCCGCTGGACGGACCGGTGCGCGCCGAGATCACCGTGCCGGGTTCGAAGAGCATCACCAACCGGGCGCTGGTGCTCGCGGCCCTGGCCGAGGGCGAGATAACGCTGCGGGGCGCGCTGTGGAGCGAGGACACGCAGGTGATGGTCGAGTGCCTGCACGAACTCGGCTTCATGGTGAACGTCGCGCCGGATCCGGAGGAAGCCTGCAACCGGACAATCACGGTTTACGGGCAAGGTGGTCGTGTGCCGCGCGGCGGGACCGAGGGGAATGCGCTCGAACTGTTCGTGGGCAACGCCGGCACGGCGGCGCGATTTCTGGCGGCGCTGGTGTGCCTGGGCAGCGGCGTGTACCGTCTGCACGGCGTGCCGCGGATGCACGAGCGACCGCAGGTGGGGTTGTTCACCGCGTTGCGTGAACTGGGGTATCGCGTGGAATCGCCGAACGACAAGCTCCCTGCGGTCATTCACGGCGCCGGTTGGAAACCGGGCACTTGTCGCGTGAGCATTGAGGAGAGTTCGCAGTTCGCCTCGGCGCTGCTGCTCTGCGCGAAGGTGGGCGGCTGGGAAGTACAGATCGTCGGCGCCAACGCCGATGAGTCACCGTATGTCGAGATGACACGGCGGATGTGCGAAGTCTTTCCGACAAAGGGCGGGGCTTTCCAAGTCGAGCCGGATGCGTCCAGCGGGAGTTATTTTTGGGCGGCGGGCAGACTTGTTCCGCAATCGGTCGAGCATTCGAACGTCTCCGGGACGACGGTTGCAACCACTCGATTCGACCTCGTATCCATTCCTCGTTGGCCGGCTTCTGGTTGGCAAGTTGATGAGCAGTTTGGCGCTATTGTTCGTCGGGCCGCCCCTCTGCACTTTGGTCTTGAATTTGAGAGAAATCCGCTGATGAACGATAGCCAAAGCCAAAGCTTATGCCGCCACCGTGATTCCTCGCCTACCCCCCGCCAACTGGCGCGACAGCACTGGCAGATGATGTGCGAAGATTACGGATCGCTCGTGATTTCCCGGCGTGACCACCTCGGCGACAGCATCATGACGGCGATCAGTCTTGCGCCGTTCTCGTTGGAGCCGATCCGATTCGCTGATCTCGCACCTTTGCGCCTCCAAGAATGCGAGCGCGTCGCCGCCCTCCGCACCGAACTGACCCAATGCGGCGCGAAAGTCGTCGAGGAAGGCGACACGCTCACGGTTTACCCGTCCAAGCTCCACGGCGCCGAAATCGAGACCTACCACGACCACCGCATGGCGATGTGCTTCGCGATTCTGGGATTGAAAGTGCCGGGGATAAAACTCCAGAATCCGGCGTGCGTGAAGAAGACGTTTCCGAACTTTTTCCAGAAGCTGGCCGCGCCGCCGCCGGGCGGATTGGGCGCGGAGATCCGCGACGGACGCACGGGAAGGCGGCTCGGAGGGGATGAGCTGTTCGCCGACTGAGCGGCCGGGGCCGGTTGCAGGGCGCAAGTCGCGGTTCTCGCCAGGGCCGCCCGCTGGTTCTTCACCCTGCAACCTGCGGCTTTCCCTGGACCTGTGAAGAAATCCATCGTCATCGCCATCGACGGCA
Organism: bacterium; assembly: GCA_021780115.1. Lineage (GTDB taxonomy): Bacteria > Verrucomicrobiota > Verrucomicrobiia > Limisphaerales > JAJXZI01 > JAJXZI01. Next base: position 2,006 of record JAJXZI010000117.1, read on the forward strand.
CCAGCGCCAGCGGCAAGAGCACCAACGCCAAGCTGGTCGCCCAGGCCCTGGGGCACGTCTATGTCGATACCGGCGCGATGTACCGGACGCTGGCGTGGCATTGCCTGCGCCACCGCATTGACGTGACCGACGCCAAGGCGGTCGGCACCGCCTGCCGCCAGTGGAAGACGCAGTTGAAGTGCGTCGCGGACGGGTTCCGCCAGGTGCGCCTGCTCGTGGACGGTTATTACCCCGAAACGGAAATCCGCACCGCCGAGACCAGCGCCGCCGTGCCGCACGTCGCCGCGGGGCCCCAGGTGCGCGCGTGGATGAAGCGGAAGCAGCGCGAGTGCCTGCGGTTCGGCGATCTGGTGATGGAAGGCCGCGACATCGGGACGAACGTGTTTCCGGAAACCGATTTCAAGTTTTACCTGGACGCCCACCTCGCCGAACGCTCGCGCCGCCGCGCGGCGGACGGCGTGAACGAAAACCTGGCGGCCCGCGATCAGCGCGACAGCCAGCGCGCCGCCGCCCCGCTGATGGTCGCCCTGGGGGCGAAGGTCATCGACACCTCCGGTCTGACCGCCGCCCAGACCAGCGCGGCGATCATCGAGGAAGTGCGCCAGCGCCTCGCGCGGACGGGGCCGGACTAGATGCTGTTGCCGCCCGGCATGAGAGTGGGCTTCGCGCCCGTCTGGCATTTCTTCCGGTGCGTGTTCGCGGTGGGATTTCGCTGGCGCATTTACAATGCCGGGCGCGTGCCCCGGAACGGCCCGTTCATCCTGGCTTCCAACCACGCCAGCCTCCTGGACCCGCCGGTGGTCGGCTCGGCGTGCCCGCGCGAGATCAGCTACCTGGCGCGTGAATCGCTGTTCCGCTTCCCGGTCGTCGGCGGGGTGCTCAAGTGGTGCCGCGCCATTCCGGTGGACCGCGAGGGCGGCGGCGCGGCGGGGCTGAAGGGCATCCTCGACCGCCTCAAGGCCGGCGGCGGCATCCTGCTCTTTCCCGAAGGCACGCGGACCCGCGACGGCCGCCTGCAGCCCGCGCGCTCCGGCGTCGGGTTGGCGGTGCTCAAGTCGAGCGCCCCGGTGGTGCCGGTGCGTGTGTTCGGGACCTTCGAAGCGATGGACCGCACCGCGCGCTGGCCGAAGCCGCATCGGATTCAAGTCAAGTTCGGCCCGCCGTTGCGGTTTGCGGAACTGCGCGTAGAGGCCCGGGGGTGCTCGAAAACGCGGCTCAAGGGAATTTACCAGGAAGTGGCGGACCAGATCATGGCCGGCATCGCCCGGCTGGAGCCTTGGGAGGACAAGGAAGATTTTCCCTGATCCGACGGAGGAACGTCCCGGCTAAATCCCCAGATTGGCCAGCGTGCTGCTGATCGCGTTGACGATCTGGACCAGGCGCGGATGCGTTTCCTCGAAGCCCTTGGCGGAAGACGACAGGCCCTCCAGCGACAACTCCAACAGCCGCGGATTCTGGTGGGCGCGGGTGGCTTCGTGCGCCGAAACCTCGGTGAAGGCCGCGATGCTCTCGGCGGATTCGCCGTGCGTTTTGGACAACTCGCCCACCTCGGCCTTCAAGGTGTTGAGCAGTTGCACCAACTCGGTCTTCCGCTCGTCCGGGACCGTTTCCGCGGTCCGGATTTTCGCCTCAATTTTGTTGAGCGTGTCCTCGATCATGATGTGGCGTTCCGGGGCCAAAATAGGGAACCGGCGCGCTGAAGCAAGCGCGGGAACTGTTCCCCTTCTGTTTCAGCCTAACCGGCGCAGCGGAGCCAAGAGCGAATTTCAAACACCGACGATTTCGCGAACGGCACTGAAGAGTGGACCGAGCGATTCCGTCCTTGCCGAAGGCCGCCCCGAACACCGGGACGGCTTTTTCACAGGCCGCAGCACGCCGGAGCTCCCGCGTTCCAACGCGCCCCCGACTGTGCGTCAAATGCCACGCCACGCCCGCTACGGCTTGAGTTTGACCCGGCAAAACCGCTGGGGCGAGAAGGGCCACTCCATGTCGAGGTAAAACCAGCAGCCACGGGCAAGGCAGACATGCTTGCGGTTGAGGTTGCGAAAGAATCACTGACGCCGCGCCGCCCGCAGTGTTTCGGCCTCCGGCGAAACACGGCCCCCCGACCAGCGAAAACCAAATCGTGCGCTGCCGATACTCACTCGACGCCGACGCGGGCGAACGGGACGGTCGCGCCCCCATTTTCTAACGCATCGCTCCGGCTGAGGAGTTGGTGGGCGAACGGCGCCTCAGGTTGGGAGGAGTGAAGTCTTTGGCGACGGCAGCTTGATCGTGCGACCCGCCACCAGAAACACGCCTTCCCCCTGATGATGGATCGTTCGCGGGCGCTTCTGCCGCAGGTCAATCCATGCCTTGACTACTTCCAGGACGAAGAAGTTGTATCGGTCCACCAGCGTTCGATCCACGACCTGGCATTCCAGATTGGCGTAGCACTCCGCGATCAGCGGGGCCTTGATGGCTGCGGCGGCCATCGGCGTGAGACCGAACTGCTTGAACTTGTCCACTCGTTCCCCGGTGGTATTTCCGCAACCCACCAGCTTTTTCGCCAACTCCACCGTCGGCACGTTGATCCCGCACTCTCCGGTCGCCCGCAACATTTCAAACGTGTGGTTCTGGCTGCTGATGACGCAGCCCACGATGGGCGGCTCAAACTCCATCATCGTGTGCCACGACATGGGCATGATGTTCGCCCGGCCCGCGCGGGCCGTCGTGACCAGCACCACCGGCCCCGGTTCCAGCAACCCATACACTTGGGCCAGTGGAAGCACTCGTTTCTTGGCTCCGGTCATATCACCTCTCTCCGTTGAAGGCACGGCCGAGGAGGGCGGGGAGCACGGCATCCAACTCGGCGGCGGTCCTGGCGGGTGGGCGCACGTTCATGGCCGCGAACTACCCGCGACTCGGCGGACGAGTTGGGAGCCGCGCGGAGCGCAGGGCGCTTTCGAGTTGGCGAAGATCCGGGGGCAACGCAGCCGTCCAGCTCATGCGCGTCCCCGGCGGATCGGGATGTTCGAGGCAGAGGACTTCGGCGTGCAAGGCCTGGCGTGGGAATTCAATGGGCGGGTTCGCGGGGTCATGCCCGCGATACGCCGGGTGGTACGTGCGGTCACCGATCAACGGCAGGCCGGCATAGGCCGCCTGGGCACGAATCTGGTGTTTGCGTCCGGTTTCCAGCCGGAGCCGCAGTTTCGTGACAAAGCCGTCGCCGCCCGCCAGCGGATACTCGGCGATGACTTCATAGTGGGTGATGGCCTCCTGGGCCTCGGCCCCGCGGGCGCTTGCCGGCTTTTCGGAAAGGACGTGCTGTCGCAGTTCGTCCGGGCTCAATTGCAGCCATTGCCGCCAAGTCCCTTTGGGCGTCCTCGCTCGCCCTTCCACGAAGGCCACGTATTCCCGCTTCATGGTGTGCGCCTTGAGTTGCTCGATGAGGCGCGCGCGGGCGGCGGGGTTGGTGGCCATGCAAAAAACGCCGCTGGTGTATTGGTCGAGCCGATGAACCGGCAAGGGTTGGAGCCGCCGATAAGCGGGCGGCAATGACCTTCCGGCGACGCCGCGGTCCCAAGCCCTCAACCTGCCCGCCAAAAAATCGGCGAGGATGCTCAGGGCCGAAAGGTCACAATTCGGCGCCGGCACCGAGATGAGGCCGGGCCCCTTGTTGACGATGGCGAGGGCGGCATCCAGGTAAAGCAACGCGACGCGCGGATGGATCTGCCACCCGGGGCCGCAGGCCAGGGTGGTGGCATGGCGGGCGCCCAGTTCCAGCGTGTCGCCTGGGTCCGGAATAAGCTGATGGGGCTGGCGGAGGACAACGCCGTTGACGCTGACGCGTCCCGCCCGGATCCATTGTTTGGCGCGGGTCTTCGGCGTGTCCGGATGCGCTTGCAGCACCCAATCCAAAAGCGGGCTGACCTTAGTTTCCATCACATTTCCAATCGCCCAGAGCGTGTTCTAAACCGGTGGAAGCGGCTGCATCCGCAAAGCCCGGAAAACGCGGCCCGCCCCACGTTTTGACCTGTTCCGCCCGGAGCGGGGTCTTGATCTCCCAATTTCACGCAACCACCAGCTTCGTTGCCGCTCGGGTTAGTCCTCCGGCAGCGGCTGGCCTTTGGTCTCCGGCGCCCAGATCAGCGCCACCAAGCCCAGCACGAACACGAACGACAAGATGGTCGCCGCTTTGCGGAAAGGCTCGTTGACGCCCTGCTGCTGCAGCAGCTTGTTCAAGCCGCCGAGCAGGAGCGGAAACACGGCGGCCAGATAGCGGACGGTGTTGTAGCAGAAGCTCACCCCCGTGCCCCGCAGCCGCGTCGGGAACAGTTCCGGAAAATAGATCGAGTAGCCGCCGAACACCGACAACTGCGCGAAGCCCATCAGAGGCAGCATCCAGTAAGCGTCGGCGCCGCTCTTCAGAAAGTTGAAGACGAACACCGTCGAGGCCAGGCACAAGACAAACGCGCCGCCGAACGCCCGCCGGCGGCCGACATACGTGGCGACCAGCGTGAAGGTCAACATGCCCAGAAACGACCCGACGTCCTGGAGAATTGTGCCGTAGGCGCGCACCGTGCTGACCACGCTTTGCGGCTCGTTCCGGAGCGCGGTGGAAATGAGTTCCGGCGAGAAGAAGCCGATGCCCCACAGGCCGGCCATCCCCGCCAGCCCGAGCGCGATGCCGACGAACGTGTTCCGGCGGCGGGTCGGATGCCGGAACAGGTCGGCGATCGAGCCGACCTGGGTGGCCGCGCCGCGGTGCTCCCGGGCCCGGCGCTTGGCCTCCTTCCACGGCTCCGGCTCGCGCAGCAGCAGGGCAATCGGCACCGCCAGGACCGCGGGGGCCGCGCCGGCAAAGAAAATCCACCGCCAGCCCGCATAGCCGTGCCAAAAGTCCGCCTGGCCGGGCGGAATCCACAGGCTGAGCGACGAGCCGATCATGTTGCCGAACGAGGACAGCGCCTGCATCGCCCCCAACGCCAGAGGACGCACCCGGGCGGGGACACTTTCCGCGACCAAGGTTGTCGCGGAGCCAAACATGCCTCCCACCCCCAGGCCGCAGAGAAAGCGGTAGATCAGGAACTCGTTCCCATCGCGGGCCAGCCCGCTCAGTCCCGAGAAAACGGTGTACGCCATCAACGTGGCGACCATGGTCTTCACCCGGCCCCACCGGTCGCTCATGATGCCGAAGCCGATCCCGCCGGTCGCCCAGCCGACCATGAGCACGGCCGTGGCCAGCGAACCCCAGCGGGTGACATCGGCGTCGGTGGCCGCGCTGCCCAGCAACTCCTTCAACGCCGGCTGGCGCGCGAGCACGAAGATCCGCTGCCCCATGCAGTCGAACAACCAGCCGGCCGCGGCGATGACCAAGACCAGCCAGTGGTAGAAGGTGACGCCGTCCCAGACGCCCGGCTTGGGGGCGACCGCTCGTTCCGGCTGGACCGCTGTTGGCACGCGAATCGTTTGTTTGGCTGGCGGAGAAACCGCGCGATCATCAGGCCGACGCGCGGCGCGGTCAAGTTGGCTGTTCGGCGCCGGCGCGAAAGCGCGAAAGGTCGCCATCCAGGCGTCCAGCACGAAGGGACGCCCGTTGCCGCGAAAAAACTCCCCGCTCAGGCCGCCGGGGATTCCCCCACCTGGTAGCGGACGAAACGGCGGATGATGACGGTGTCGCCCAGTTGCTTGGCGACGGTGGCGACGTGGTCCTTGACCGAGACCTCCGAGTTCTTCTTCACGAAGCCCTGATCGAGCAGGCAATAGCTCTGGTAGAACTTCTCCAGCTTGCCCTCGATGATTTTGGCGATGGCCTGGGGCGGCTTGTTCTTCACCTGCTCGGCCGCGATCTCTTTCTCCTTGGCGATCACGGCCGGATCGATCTGATCGCGCGACACGCTCAACGGATGCGCCGCCGCGATCTGCAATGTGATGTCCTTGACCAGTTGTTTGAAGTCGTCGTTCGCCACGGTCGCTTCCTGGCCCGCCCCGACCTCGACCAGCACGCCGACTTTGGCGCCGGTGTGGATGTAGGCGGCGACCATGCCGTTGGCGCAGACTTCCATCCGCGTGTGGCGGGCGATCCGGATGTTCTCGCGGATCGCGCCCACCAACTTCTGGCGGTCGGCCTCCGGGTCGGCGCCCGGATCCACGGCGAGTTTCCGGGCCAACTCCTCGGCGAAGGCGCGGAAGCTCTCGTTGCGTGCCACGAAGTCGGTCTCGCAATTCACCTCGACCAGCACGCCGAGCCGCGCGCCCGGTTGGATGTGCTGGGCGATGAGGCCCTCCTTGGCGGAGCGGGCGGCTTTGATCTGGGCCGTCGCCGCGCCTTTTTTGCGCAGGATCTCGACGGCTTTCTGGGTGTCTCCGCCGGCTTCGACGAGCGCCTTCTTGCAGTCCATCATGCCGGCGTTGGTCATCTCGCGGAGTTTGGCCACGGCGGCAGCAGTGATTTCAGCCATAATTCAGTCAGTGGTTGTCGGTGCAGTGTTGGGAATTCAAACCCGCCCAGCCCGGCGGCCGGTCATTCACGCGGCGCAACGGGGCGGTCAAGCCGGCGGAGCGGCAGCCACCGGCGTGGGCGACATCGCCACTTCGGGTGTGGGCGCCGGCACCGGTTCCGCGGGAGCGGACGGCTCGGCGTCCACCGGCTTGCGCCGCGCGGTTTTCGATTCGTACTCGGCGTTCGCCTTCATGATGGCCTGGCCCACGGTGACCAGGATCATGCGCACCGAGCGGATGGCGTCGTCGTTGCCCGCAATGGGATAGGTCACCAGGTCGGGATCGCAATTCGTATCCACGATTGCCACCACGGGAATCTTCAACCGGCGCGCCTCCGCCACGGCGTTGCGCTCGCGCTTGATATCGACAATGAACATCGCCGAGGGCAGGCGGTCCATGGCGCGAATGCCGTCAAAGTACTTGAAGAGCCGGGCCATCTCGCGGCGCAGGACGGCCTGCTCCTGTTTGCCGTAGTGGTGAAAGGAACCGTCCACCTCCATCTTCTCCAGCTCTTTGAGCCGCGCCATCGAGCGTTTGACGGTGTGGTAATTGGTCAGCGTGCCGCCCAGCCAGCGTTCCGTCACGAAGAGTTGCGTGCCGGCCTGGGCCGTTTCCTTGAGGGCCTGTTGGGCCTGCTTCTTGGTGCCGACAAAGAGCACGCGGCCGCCCTTGCTCACGGTCGTGGCAAGGAAATCGCAGGCCGCTTCGATCTGCGCCAGGGTCTTGCTCAGGTCAATGATGTGGATGCCGTTGCGGGCATCGAAGATGAAGGGCTTCATCTTGGGATTCCACCGCCGGGTCTGGTGCCCGAAATGGACGCCCGCTTCCAACAATTCTTTTACGCCAATACTGATCACGGTTTTCCTTTGGTTGTCAGCCCGCCGGGCACGCCGACGAACCATCCCGCGGAACGACGGGATTGGGTTGCGTTGTTCTTGTGGCCACCGCGGCTCCGTCGAGCGGCGGGTCATTTAATGGCCGTTGTCCTCTCCGTCGCTGTCGGTCCCGCCCGGCGGCCGACGAAGGGGCGCTGAACATAGCAGGGGCGGGCCACGCGGCAACTGCTAATTTGGGCCGCGCCGACGCGGGCGCTACTGCGCCGGGCCAACCCCGCCCGTGACCTTCCCCCGCGCGCGGCCCGATCGCAAGAACGCCCCGGCCCACATCGAGCAGAAGAACTCCCTCCACGTGCGCCGGTGGTTGGGCTACGGACGCTACGCCCCCCCCCGGACGTGTGGCCGCAGGTCAACGCCCCGTGCCGGGGCCCGCTGGGGCAGTGGCCCAACCATTTCCTGCCGACGCAGCAGTTCGGGAGAAGCGGCGGGTGGGAACCCGCGTGGTGTGGGGGGGCGCTGGCGCCCTATGTGCGAGCGCTGGCGGCGCCGGAAGTACGGGCGGCCAAGACGACGGAGTTGCGGCGGGAGCACGCGCGGCTCAATCCGTTCCCGTTGGCGCAGATCGCGGCGCAGCGGCAAGCTTGCGGCTTGAAGAGAGCCTGGGAATGATGCTATTTCGCGTTCAAGCCAACATTAAAAGCCAGTCAAAACCGGTGAGGGATTGGGTTGGGGCGGCAGAGGCGGCGTTCGTGCGCGCCTTCCACG
>JAJXZI010000289.1 GCA_021780115.1 bacterium
CACGGCCACCGTGTGCTAACCGCCAGCGACGGCGCGGAGGGACTCATCGCCTTTGTGCAGCATCGGGAGGAAATCCAACTGGTGGTCGCCGACCTGGTGATGCCGAATATGGACGGCCTGGAACTGTCCCGCTCCCTGCGCAAACTGGCGCCGCACCTCGGCATCATCCTGGCCACGGGCGAGGACGGGCCGGCGTTGCAGACGGACCTCGCCGCCCTGGGGATCAAGACGCTCCTGCCCAAGCCCTACGATGCCCGGAGTCTGGCGGCGGCCGTTCAGGACGCGCTGGCGCCGCGGCTCCAGCCGTGCTGACCCGCACGCCGGTGATGGGTGCGGCTTCCCGCCGTCACACGCTGACCGCTTCCGCCGTCTTCGGTACCTGCTGGAGCACCTGGTCAATGATGTGGTCGGTGGTGATGCCTTCGGCTTCGGCCTCGAAGTTGAGGATGAGCCGGTGGCGCAGCGCGGCGTGAGCGATAGCCTGGAGGTCGTCGAAGCTGACGTTGAAGCGGCCCTGGGCCAGCGCGCGAACTTTACCCGCCAGCAACAACGTCTGGGCGCCGCGCGGGCTGCTGCCGAAGCGCAAGTATTGGCTCGCGATCGACACGGCGGTCTCGGTCTTGGGATGCGTAGCCAGCACCAAACGCACCGCGTAATCCTTCACGTGCGACGCCACGGGCACCTGCCGCACCAGGCCCATCAGTTCGATCAGCGCGTCGCGTTGGAGGACTTTGGCGACTTCGGCCCTCGCGGTCTCAGTCGTGCGGTTGAGGACTTCGGTGAGTTCACCCGCCGACGGGTAGCCGACCAGGAGCTTGAAGAAAAACCGGTCCAATTGCGCCTCGGGCAGCGGGTAGGTGCCTTCCTGGTCAATCGGGTTCTGCGTGGCCATGACGAAGAACGGCTCGACCAGCCGCCGCTGTTCGCCGCCCGCGGTGACCTGGTGCTCCTGCATCGCTTCGAGCAGCGCGGATTGCGTCTTCGGCGTGGCGCGGTTGATCTCGTCGGCGAGGACCAGGTGGGCGAAAATCGGCCCGCGCTGGAATTGGAACTCGCGCCGGCCGCCGGGCGTCTCCATGACGATGTTGGTGCCGAGGATGTCGGCGGGCATGAGGTCGGGCGTGAACTGGATGCGGTTGAAAGAAAGGTCGAGCGCCTCGCCGAGCGTGCGCACCAGCAGCGTTTTGCCGAGGCCGGGCACGCCTTCGAGCAGCACGTGCCCGCCGGCGAACACGGCGATCAGCGTGCCCTCGACGATGCCTTCCTGGCCGACGATGACCTTGCCGATCTCGTCGCGGAGGGTCGCATAGGTTTGGCGAAACGTGGCGATTTGTTCTTCGGTGGTCATGGGGAAAGGGCTTTCAGGTTTTCAAGATAACAAGCGACCATGCCTTCGGGCGCTCGCGGCTGATCTCACTTTCGGACCTATGCCGTTAGATCGCACACGTTCCCGTTATACTGGCGGGTGGGCCAATGCAAGTCTATCGCGCCAGAAACCTGGGGAAATCGCCCCTCTGGCGGTGCGTCCACCACCACTGCGAACGGTCCGAGGCGGGTTGTCCCGAGAAATACCAGTCCCGCCGCTCGCCGCTCACCTTGCAAACCCCTCCGCGGCCCGGCTTTCGCTCCACGATGTCGCAACATCAAGAGCCGCCCCATTTCGGGGCAATCCCCGCCGCGCTTGCGCCGAGCGCGGCTTGCCCCGAGAATGTGGCCCATGAACTGGGCCGGAGTCATCCCCGCCATCACCACGCCGTTCCACGCCGACGGGGGCGTGGACCACGCATTCCTCGCACGCCACGCCCAATGGCTCGTTGAGAACGGCTGCGCCGGGGTCGTCGCGCTCGGCTCGCTCGGCGAAGGCGCGACGCTGGACTTCGAGGAGAAAATCGAGGTGCTGCGGACCTGCACCGCCGCGCTTCACGGCCGCGCGCCGTTGGCGGCGGGCATTTCCGCGCTCAGCACCGCCGAGGCGGTCCGCCTGGCCGCCAAGGCGGCGGCGGCCGGGTGCCAGGGCTTGATGGTGTTACCGCCGTATGTCTATTCGAGCGACGGGCGGGAAATGAAGGCGCACGTCGAAGCGATCTTCCGGGCCACGCCGCTCTCGTGCCTGCTCTACAACAACCCGGTCGCCTACAAAACCGACTTCGTGCCGGAGCAAATCCGCGAGCTGGCCGAGGCGCATCCGAACCTGCACGCGGTGAAGGAATCGAGCGGAGACATCCGGCGCCTCGCCGCCATCCGCGCGCTCCTCGGCGAGCGGCTCGCGCTCTTGGTCGGCGTGGACGACTTGATTGTCGAAGGCGTGCAAGCCGGCGCGGCGGGCTGGATCGCCGGCCTGGCCAACGCCCTGCCGCGCGAGTCGGTGGCGCTCTTCCAGCGGGCGCGCGGTGGCGGACAGGAAACGACCGCCAAACTCTACCACTGGTTCCTGCCGTTGCTCCGCCTGGACACGGTGACGAAGTTCGTTCAACTCATCAAACTGGCGCAGCAGGAAGTCGGCATGGGCAGCGCGCGAGTTCGGCCGCCCCGGCTCGAACTCGTCGGCCGGGAACGGGACGACGCCCTGGCCACCATCCGCTCGGCGCTGGCCAGCCGGCCGCAAACGTGACGGAAGTGCGGCCATGAACCGGCACCCGATTCGCCAACCGAGACCGCGCGCAGCCAGCGCCGGTTGGACGCCCGCGGATCGGGCGGTTTGAGGGAAAGGATCACCTCCGCATGAAGCTAAACGGCACTTCGATCATTGGTGGCGCCCGCGCCCTGGCCGGCGAACGGAAATTCCGCGCCTTCAATCCCGTCGCGGACCGCGCGCTGGAGCCGGACTACTTTTCCGCGACGCCGGAAGACGTGGAACGCGCGGCCCGACTGGCGGCGGCGGCGTTCGAGAACTACGCCCATGTTTCCGTCCAACGGCGCCGGGATTTCCTGCATGACTTGGCCGCGCGGCTGGAGCAGGCCGGCCCGGCCATCGTCGAACGCGCGAACTGGGAGACCGCTCTGCCGGTGCCGCGCCTCCAATCCGAACTTGGCCGCACCTGTTTCCAGTTGCGCCTTTACGCCGACCTCGCCGCGGAGGGCGCCTGGCTGGACGCGCGGATTGACCACGCCGATCCGCAGCGCCAACCGGTCCCCAAACCGGATGTCCGCTCGATGCTGCGTCCGCTGGGCCCGGTGGCCGTCTTCGGCGCGAGCAATTTCCCGCTGGCCTACTCGGTGGCGGGCGGCGACACCGCCTCGGCGCTGGCGGCCGGCAATCCGGTCATCGTCAAAGCGCATCCGGCCCATCCCGGCACGAGCGAGCTGGTCGGACTCACGGTCCAGCAGGCCGTGAAACACGCTGGCCTGCCCGAAGGCGTGTTCTCCCTGCTCTTCGACGGCGGCACCGAGATCGGCACGGCGTTGGTGAGCCATCCGCTCGTGAAGGCGGTGGGATTCACCGGCTCGCGCCGCGGCGGACGGGCGCTGATGGACCTGGCGGCGGCGCGACCGGAACCAATCCCCGTTTATGCGGAAATGGGCAGCGTCAATCCGGTCTTCATCCTGCCGGAGGCGATGGAGCAGCGCGGCGGGGAAATCGCGGCGGGCCTGCACGCGTCCGTCACTTTGGGCGTCGGGCAATTCTGCACGAATCCCGGCCTCGTGTTCACGCTCAGCGGCGCGGCGACCGACCGATTCCTCCTCCGCCTCGCCGCGTTGATCGCCCACACGGCACCGGGTCCGATGCTGACGCCAGGCATTTGCCGGAACTACGGTCTGGGGGTCGCTCGCCTCGCGCAAACCGGCGGCGTGAGCGCGCTGGCGCGGGGGGAGACTGGCCCAACAGGCTGCTCGGGCGGTGCCGCGTTGTTCCGCGCGACGGCGCACTCGTTCGCGGCGGACAACAGCCTGATGGAGGAAGTGTTCGGTCCCGCCACGGTGGCGATCGAATGCGGCAGTCGCGAGGAATTGCTCGCCGCCGCGCGAAGTCTGGAAGGCCAGCTCACCGCCAGCGTTCACGGCACGGAAGCCGACTTGGCCGCGCACCGCGAGTTGCTCGCGATCCTGGAAACCAAGGCGGGCCGGCTCGTCTTCAACGGCTTCCCAACCGGCGTCGAAGTCTGCCCCGCCATGGTCCACGGCGGACCGTACCCGGCGACGTCCGATGGCCGCTCCACGTCGGTCGGCGGCCGGGCGCTGGCGCGGTTCGCCCGGCCCGTCGCCTACCAGAACTTTCCCGACGCCGCGTTGCCCGACGAGTTGAAGGAAAGCAATCCGCTCGGCCTCTGGCGTCTGGTGGACGGCCGGCTCGCCCAGCCGGCAACCACCGCGGGTTGAAAGCGAGACGACAACGCCCGAAGCGGCTTTCCGCCGCGACCGCCAAGGACATTCCGGCGGCGACGCGGCCCGCAACCAACGGAACGCCGGTGTCCGACGGGCGCGGTCGCGCCGCGGGGGACGGACCGCGGCGGCTGGACACGCGCGCTCCGCGCCGGTGGGCGTTCCGGATAGTGGCAATGATCTTGGCGCCGCTGTTGGTTCTGGCGGGGCTGGAAACCGCCTTGCGCCTGGTTCACTATGGTTATCCCACCGGATTTTTTCTCCGCCGCACGATCGACGGAAAAGACGCGGTCACCGAGAACCAGAGATTTGGCTGGCGGTTCTTCGATCCCGCGCTGGCCCGCGCGCCGCGCCCGACCGTCCTGCCTGCCGTCAAACCCGCGGAGACGTATCGCATCTTCGTTTTGGGCGAGTCCGCCGCGTTCGGCGATCCGCAGCCGGACTTCGGTTTGCCGCGCGTTTTGGAAGCGCTGCTCAGCGAACGCTATCCCGGCACGCGCTTCGAGGTCGTCAACGCCGCGATGACCGCGATCAACTCGAATGTTCTCCTGCCGATTGCCCGCGACTGCGCGCGGCAGCACGGCGACCTGTGGGTGATTTACATGGGCAACAACGAGGTGGTGGGGCCGTTCGGAGCGGGGACGGTCTTCGGCCCGCAAACGCCCAGTCTGGCGCTCATCCGCGGCAGTCTCGCGCTCAAGGCGACCCGCACGGGGGAACTGCTCGCCGCCGTGTCGCGCCGGTTGGCCGGACGCCGGACCAGCGAGGCGGATTGGGGCGGGATGGCGATGTTCCTGAACCATCAGGTGCGGCAGGACGATCCCCGTATGGCGCGGGTGTATGCCCATTTCGCGCGGAACCTTTCCGACATCCTGAAAGTCGGGCGCGAGCATGGCGTCAAAATGGTCGTCAGCACCGTCGTGAGCAACCTGAAGGACTGCGCGCCGTTTGCCTCCTTGCATCGGCCCGACCTGGACGCGGCCCAGACCGCCGAGTGGAACCGGCTCTACCAGGCGGGTATGGAAGCCGAACAGGCGGGAAAAAACGCGGAGGCCACCGGCTTCTTCCAGCAGGCCGCGCGGAGCGATGACTGTTTTGCGGACCTGCAGTTCCGCTGGGGCCGCTGCTGTCTGGCACTCGGGCGCGACGCGGAGGCCCGGCGGCATCTCGTTCTGGCGCGCGACGACGACGCGCTGCGGTTTCGCGCCGACAGCCGCATCAACGAGGTCATCCGCCAGGCCGCGTCAGGCCGCGAACGGGACGGAATTCTGTTCATCGATGCCCAGGAGACGCTGGCGCGGCAAAGCCCACACGGTTTGCCCGGCGGCGAATGGCTCTACGAACACGTTCATCTGAATTTTGACGGGAACTACCAACTGGCCCGCTGCCTCGCCGACGAAATCGTGAAGGAGTTGCCCGAGGCCGTCACGCGCCGGCCCGAGGCGCGACCGGCGTGGCCGACGCCATCCGACTGCGCCCGGCGGCTGGCTTGGACCGGGTGGAACCGCTACGAGGCCGCCGCGTCGGTGATGCTGCGCGTCAACGACCCGCCGTTCACTTCGCAACTTGATCACGCGGAGCAGTACCAACGGCTGCAAGAGCAGATGGAGGAACTTCGGCCCGCGCTCACCCCGGCCGCGTTGCGCCAATCGGCTATGGAGTATCGGCGCGCGCTCGCCGCGGCGCCGGCGGACTGGGTCCTTCACAAGAACCTCGGCCGCTTGCTCCAGAAGCTGGGCGATCTGTCCGGGGCGGAGGAGTGCTGGCGCCAAGTCACCCAGTTGCTGCCCCAGGATGGCGAGGCCGCCGTCCAATTGGGTTTGGTGCTGACCCAACTGGGCCGGGCCGACGATGCCATCGGGCAATTGGAAGCGGCGCTGCGGCTCACGCCGGATTCCGTGCCGGCCCGGAACGGCCTGGGCCTGGCCCTGGCCAGAAAGGGGCAGTATCGCGAAGCCATCCGCGAATACGAACGGGCGCTGACGGTGATGCCGGACTCCTCCGAGAGCCACTTGAACCTGGGCATGGCGCTGAACACCCTGGGCGAAACCGAAGCGGCCCGGCAACAGTTCCGTCACGCCCTGGACCGCAAGTTCAACAACGCCGAAGCCCTGGTCACGCTTGGCAAGATGTGCTTCAGCCAGGGCTGGGTGAACGAGGCCCTCACCAACTTCACGGATGCCCTCCGCCTGGATCCCACCGAGGCCACGGCCCATTTCTGTCTGGGCGGGGCCCTGGCGTCCCTCGGACGCCGGCGCGAGGCGCGGGAGCATTACGCCGAGGCCGTGCGGTTGAATCCGGATTACGCCGAGGCCCGCCTGGGCTTGGGCATCGAACTGGGCCGTCAGGGAAAAGACGCGGAGGCGCTGGAACAGTTTGCCGCGGCGGTCCGGCTCAACCCGGCCTTGCTGGAGGCGCGTCTGAACCTGGGCATCGCCCTGATGAACCAGCAGCGCAACGAGGAAGCGCTCAGCCAATTCCGGGAAGTCCTCCGGCTCGCTCCGGACCAACCCGTGGCGCGGAAGTATTTCCAGGCCCTCCAAGCCGGGCAGGCCGGCAAGCCGTGAAGAAGCCGAGCCAGCGAACGACGCCCAGCCAGGCCGTTCATGGCCGGGAGCTTGCCGGGGCCTATGGAAGCGGCGGTCTCAGCGCGGGAGAATTCAGCAGAGCGGCCTGGACCGCCGGGAGACCTTTGTCGCTGGTTTCAGCCAGGCCCGCCGCCAGGCCGCTGGCATAGGCCGAGGCGGCGGAGGTTCCCATGACAAAGTACGGCTGGTTCTGGTAGTAGATGATGCTCGAGCCGGGGGCCATGAGCTTCACGAAATCGCCCCGATTGGCGTAACTGGCGATCTGGCCCGGGGCGTCGCCGGCCGTCACGGCGGTCACTTCCGGATACGCCGCCGGGTACTCCGGCGTGGTGACGGGCTGGTTGCCGGCCGCGGCGAAAAAGACGACGCCTTGCTGGCTGGCCTGCTGAATGACCTCGTGCAGGAACGGATTGTCCGCCGGGCTGCCGAGGCTCAGGTTGATCGGATTGGCCCCGGCGTTCACGGCGCTGGCGATGCCCAGCGCAACGTCGAAGGTGGTCGTGCTGGGGCTGTTGCCGTAAACGTCCACCGGCAGGACTTGCACGGAGGAACTGCCGCCCGTCACGTTCTGCAAACTCCGCAGCAGCGTCTCGGCCATCGAGGTGCCGTGGGTCGGGACGCTGGGGTCCGGCGTGGCGCTGCCGACCACGGAGACGGCGGGCAGCAGAAACGCATCGAGGCCGCCGCCGAGCGGTTGCACCGGCGTGTCAACCAAGCCCACGACAATGCGCCCGGTGGAAGGCGGCGCCTTGACCTGCAAACTCACCGGCGCCGCGGACGCCGCCAGCAGATTTTGCGGCAACTGGGGCCGGTCAATCGGATAGTTGGAATCCACCGCGGCGACGTCCGGATTCGCGGCCAGCGTCGCCCGGGCCGCCTGGGCCGCGTCGGCGCTGTCGAATTTGAGGAGGTAGGCATCGAGGCTGTCGAGATGGCCGATCACTTTGGCGTGGAGTTGCCGGGCCAGGTCGTCAATCTTCGCCCCGTGCTTGAGGCGGACGACCAGTTCATCGGGGATGGGCTTGACGGTTTTTCCGGTTTTGGTCCCGCCCGCCGCGATCAGCTTGGTGGCCTCGCGCAACGAGGTCTTGAAGACGAACAGGCGCGGGTGGCCGTTGGTTTCCGGGACCAGCGCGAAGTTCGCATCGCCCAGCAGACGCCGCAACCCCTCCGTCACCGGCAGGTTCTTGAATTTGCTGGAAGCGATGGATTCGGTGCCCGGCTCCAGATAGACCTGCCAGCCGGTGGCGGCGGCGACCTCCTCGAGCACCTGGGCCAGCGGCTGGTCACGCACGTCCGCGTCCAGGCGATTCTCGGCCGGGTGCCAGGTGAGCGCCCCGGCGGCGCCCGCGACGAGCGGCGCGAAACCGAGCAGCAAACCCCACCCCAGCCGGGCGAAGCGGCGAAGTCGATCCAGCGTGGCACCCATGTTCATGTCCCAGTCAGACTGCGTGCGCCAATATTGCGTTCCGACAGGCATTGAGCAAGGACGCTGTTCCCGGTCGTCGCGCCGCGGCTTGCGGGACCGCTGCGCGCGCCGCGACCTGGATGTCGTTCCCATTGGCCCGATGCGGCCGGCATCGGGCGGCAGGCTGTCGGCGGCTGATGGAAGCGGGCTTGTCGTCTCAGAGCCTGTCTGAAAAAGGATGACGGAGGAAAAGTCGCGCCGGGATCGGGTCGAGACGGTGCTGCCGGACGGTGAGAAAAGTATGGAAATGCTTTGACATCGCGCGCCGGGCGGGTGCGTTCAATTTTCAGCGCAGCTCTGTTGAGGCGATGAAAGCCGCCACTTTCCATACGAGCCTCACGGGCGCCCAATGGGCCTTTCGCAAACGCCTGCTCCCCAAGCGCCAGAAGCGCGGACGTCCGCCCACCGACCGTCGTCGGATCATGGACGCCATTCTCTATATGATCAAAGGCGGCATCCCCTGGCGCCTCCGGCCCCACAGCTTTCCGCCCTGGAAGACCGTCTATCATATTGTTCGCCCGTGGACCCTCGACAACACTTGGTCCGGCTCAACGACCGCCTGCGGGCGCACGCCCGCAAAGCCCAGGGCAAACGCTCCCGCCCCACCGCCGCCACGCTGAAGGGCCATCCACTATGGCCCAAAACGGCCCAACAAAACGGTGACATGTCTGTTGACGCCACCTCCGGAATTGCTAGGATAGGGCCATGCTTGCCGAGAATAAGCGTCGGCTACTCTACAACAAACGGATCAAACCGAACACGTTTGTTTTCTTTTTCAGTAAAGGACCAACCGAGATATCTTGGAGTGTCCGCGATTATTCCGTGCCCGGTTCCGTCGCTCTCCAGTACGCCGCCGAATTCAAAGACGCGGCCGGGCAAATCCCGCCGGCATACGAGATCCGCGCAACAGCTGAGTACAATTTTCCGGCGCCCGCGCATCCCACCACCGACCTCGATTACTGGCACGCGCAGATCCAGGCGATGAACACCAAGTACCTGGCCGGTGGACTGGCGAAGCCGCTGACAACAGATCCGCCCCCCAGACACAGCCGTCCGACGGGACTTCGGCACCCCGGTTTCCGATCCTGAACCTGCCGAAGCTGAAGACGTTGCGGAAGGCACAGAAGCGCGGCGACCTCGAGCGCATTTTTCATTCGGAGAACAGCGAGGACTACGTCACATGGAACTTCTTCCAGTTACTCGAAACAGTTCCGGCCTCAAACTGGTGGCCGGCGATCCTGAGGCTCACGGGAACGAACTCAATCGACTCGAGTGACACACCGACGGTCCGGCTCTGGCAAACGACACCCGCACCGCGAGATTATGAAGCGCAGAGCCGGAAACGTATGCGCAACTCCCCCGACCCGGCATGGTGCGCACGCAGTCTGGACAGGAGTCCCGTGGAGGGCCGGTCCGAAATCGACATCCAATTCGAGGGCCGGAGTTACCTTGTTTTCGTAGAGGCGAAACTCGGCTCGGACATCTCCCTCAGCACCACCTATGACCCGGAGCGGAACCAGATCGTCCGGAACATAGACTGCGTCCTGGAGGTCTGCGGCAAGCGGCACCCGGTCTTTTGGATGTTCGTTCGAGATCGGCAACCAACGCGGGCCTACATCCAATTGATGGAGCAATATCGGGATGCGTCGAAACTGTGCTGCGCGCTGCCGCACCGGGCTGCAACCCAGATCAAGGAAGTCACCGAAGGCCTTGCAGTGGTCACATGGGCGGACCTGATGAATTTGCTGTCAGGTAAGAACTGGATGAGCCCTGAAGCCGAAGTCCAACGCGAGATCCAACGCCGCGTCGCCTGAGGTACCACAGATTGTATCTCCGTAATCAATATGGGCATAAAGGGTTATAGGGGATAGCGTCATTCCTTCCCCCGCGCAGCGCAGAACGGCGGGGCCAAGCGCCAGAAACGTCACCCCGGCCCAATAACCCAGAAACCCTTCGAACCCGACGCCATACCCAAAGTAACCGGCGCGCACCGCCGGCAACGCCATGAAAACCATCGGTGCCACCGCAATGAACAGCGCCGCGGCAGCGAGACAATCGGGAAGAATGGGCGCCGGAGCGCCGAACCGCCGAACCCACTTCGGAACGGCTGCCGCTGCAACCGCCAGCAGCAAGATGACGCAAAGGAGAATGCCGGCTTGCGGGTAAATGGCCAGGGGCGCAGCCAGATTCGCCATCGCCAGACCCAGAACCTCGAGCGACAGCACGCCGGCACCGGAGAAGAAGGCGAAGAAGAACGGAACCCCACCGAAGCGCAGCGGCGACACCGGACCAGTTTCTGCGCGCAGGGCGTCCTTCGCATCCAGGTGAGACTTCTGACGGTGCCGCTGGAAGCACTTGGCGGCCACCGCCAAATTCAAAGTGATCATCGCCAACATGGAGCCGAATGCTCCGGCCCACTGAAGGAGCAGCAGGACGACCAGCGCCAGACCCAACACGCCGCCCAACGTGTTGACCGCATAGAGCCAAATCTCGCGGCGGGGGAGATCAGGCAGACGTTCGCCGAGCACCGAGACCGCGAGAGGCAAGGTCATCCCCATCAAAATGGCTGGCGGCAAAATGATGAGAACAGAAAGAACGGTCTTCAAAACGGAGCCTGGCCAACTCAAAAGCCGCTCCGCCCCCAAGGTCGGCCAAATCCAGCCGGTCCACTCCGGAAGAAATAACGCGGGCAAGCAAAAGAGCGCCACGCCGAGTTCGACCCAACCCAGAGCGCGCCATGGCCTGCGGACCCTGGGCAGCACGAAGGAAACCGTCGCCGCCCCCAACGCCAATCCGAGGAAGAAGCACTCAAAAACCCGGGCACTGGCTTCGGCGCTGGCGCCAAGCAGGTCAATCATGCGGCGCGTCCAGAGGATCTCATGGCCGAGTGCGGCCGTGCCGCTGACCAGCAGCAGGCCGAGGACCAAGGGGAAATCGCCGCTGTTGTTCGCCCGTTTGGCGCGGTGGCGGAAGTCGCGGTTCATCTGCCTATTCAGCAATGCCCTCGTCCCAAATGCAATTCAAACGCGCGCCGCGGCCCGCGGGACCGCTGCGCGCGCCGCGACCTGGATGTCGTTCCCATTGGCCCGATGCGGCCGGCATCGGGCGGCAGGCTGTCGGCGGCTGATGGAAGCGGGCTTGTCGTCTCAGAGAAGCTGCCCGTGGAAAAAAAACCATGCGCCTCCACGACCCGCACGTCAGAATCTCATGTCCGCGCATACGCGGACGCCGTGAACAACGTCGAGGTCGCGACGCACGCCGCCGGCCTGGGGTTCGACTTTCTCTGGCTCGAGATGGAGCACGCGCCGCTGGCGCTGGAGACGGTGCGTAGCATCGTTCTGGCCACACGCGGGCTGCCGGCGGTGCCGTTCGCCCGCCCGCCGGTCAACGAACTCTGGACCGCCAAGCGGCTCCTGGACGTCGGGATGCTCGGCGTCATTTTCCGTTCACCCGCACGCCGAAGGTGGCCCGGCAGGCCGACGTTGCCTGGCTGCACCGCAACCGGGTCACTTCACACGGAGGCGATAAAAACGCTGAACGCCGGACGCCGGAACGTTGATCTGCATGATGGAGCCGTTGCCAACAAGGTTGGTGTAATCGACCCAGTTGGTCGTACCCAGGTCGTCGTTGCGCTCGACGACGTAGTTTCGCCCGGCGACCGTCGGGAAGCTGAAGCTGAATTGGCCGTCGGCCGCGGGTGGCGCCAGGATCGGCAGCGGGGTGATCGGGTGGCCGGTCAAGGCCCCATGTTCGGCGGGCGTCTTGCCCGTGCAAAGCCGTCCAGTGCCGGCGGTATACAGCGCTTCCATTTCCGGTTCGGTGAGCGCGCGGTTGAACAAAGTCACTTGCTCGACCAGCCCGGGGAAATTGTCCCCCCCACAGCAAACTTCGCCGCCGATGCGCACGCCCGTCGCGGTGCCGATGTAACCCGGATCCACCGCGGCGGCGCCGCTCACCTGGCCGTTGACATAGATCCGCGCAGTCGTGCCGTCGCTGCTGCCGGCGACGAAATACCAGGTGCCGGGCACGGCGTTCGTTCCTGATTTGACTGTCTGCGAGCAGCCGCCCAGCTGCCGGATCTCCAGGCTCCACGTGCCATCCTGCATCGTCAGGCCCCAGTCGTGACACTCGTTCATGCCACCGACGATGGTGTGCCGGCCGGCCGGCGTCGCAGAGGGATTGACCCACGCCGTCCACGTCCAATTGCTGCCCGCGTTCCAGGCGCCCAAATCCACGTAGGCCGCCACGCCGTCCAAGTCGAACGCATAGTCGAGCTGGCCCAAGGGATTCTGAACCAAAGAATAGGTCGCGCCGCTCTGGAGCGTGCCATCGTTGGTGCCGACCAAGTCCACCGCCGTGCCGCTGCCCGACCAAAGGCCGGCCAAACCCGATGGCACCGGCGTGCAGGACACCAATGTGAGCGTGGCCACGCGGCTGGTGGCGGCACCGAGCGAGTTGGTCACGAGGAGTTGATAGTTGCCCAAGTCGGCGGACGACAATCCGGCGAGGAGCAACACGCTGCCTTGCGATCCCATCACGTGGGCGCCGTCAGTGAGGTTCGTCCCGTTGAATTCCCAGTGATAGCTCAGTGGCGCCGCGCCGGACACGGTGATGGCAAAGATGGCGGTGCCGCCGGCCACGTTCGTCACGTTGGACGGCTGGCTCACGATGGCCGGCGGCGTCAGGCTCACCGCGCCGGTCACGACCAGGAAGACGCCGCTGTTGCTGTAGTTGACCGAAATGCCCGTCGGCATCGCCTCGCTGCTGAAGACGCCGCCGCGGTTGGCGCAGGCAAGAATCTGAAACTGGCTTCCCACGGACGGCAATAAGCCGTTGGTCAAGAGGACGTTGAGTGGCCCGGAAAGCGAGGCGTTTCCGCTGACGCGCAATTGCCCGAACTGGCCGGCATTGGTGCCGCCCAGTTGCACGGTGAACGCGCCGCGGCCTTGGACGTAGTTGCCGCTGGTCAGCGCCAGCGTGCCGAGGTCCACTTCAATGGCGCCGTTCTGGTTGCTGAAGGGTGCCGAAATCGTCGCCGTGTTCGTGCCGCCGCTCTTGCGCACGAGGCCGAGATTGTTGAAGGCATCCGCGCCGCAACACTCGCTCGGCGCGACGGTCGCGTCCGCTTCGAAGCGATACTCGCCGCCCGGCAGGTTCAAGAACTGCGAACCGGGTCCGACGAGGCTCAGGTTCAGCGTCCCTCCAGTTTGCCGGATCAGGCCGGCGTTGTAGAAGCTGCCCGCAATCCGTCCGCCAGCGACATCGACTTCGCCCGCGTTGGTAGCGACGCCCGCGATGGTGCCGCCGTTCCACTGGAAGACACCCGGCGCGCAGTTGAGTGTCAGGCTCGCGGCGTTGAGCTGGCCGCTGTTCAACTGCACTTGGCCGGCGCCCGTGCCGGCCAGGCGACCGCTCCACGTGGGTTGTTGGCCGCCGGTGAGATCGACGGATGCGCCGGCCGCGACGGTGAAGGTGCCGTTGGAACTGCTGCCGTTGTTGGCCAGCGTGAGGCTCCCGACATCCACTTCAATGGCGCCGCCGAGGTTGTTCAAAGCAGCCGAAATCGTGGTGTCGTTGGTGCCGCCGCTCTTGCGGATCAGGCCGTCGTTCTCAAAGCTGGCCGGACCACAGCAATCGCTGGGTCCGATGGAGCTGTCGGTCTCAAATTGATACGTGCCGCCGACGAGATTGCGGAACAGGGTTCCGGAGCCGTTTTCCGAAAGTGCCAAGGCCCCGACGCCGGTGTGGCGGACGAGACTGGCGTTTAGAAATTGGCCCAAAAGCCGACGCGTGCCCGGACCGGAGAACATCATCGTTCCCAGATTGGTGGTCACGCCGACGAGCGAGCCGCCAGTCCACTGGAACAGGCCGTTGGTGAAATTCAGCGCGACGCCGGGATTGGCGTTGAGCGTGCCGCTGGCCAAGAGCACGGCGCCGGCACCCTGACCGTTCATGAGGCCGGACCAGGTCGGGCTTCCTCCGCCAGTGATGTCCAGAACGGCGTTCGCCGCCGCGATGAACGCCCCGCCCGAACTGGACCCGTTATTCGCCAGCGTGAGCGTGCCGCTCTCCACATCAACCAATCCACCGAGATTGTTGAAGGCGACCGAAACGACCGCGTTGCTCGGCGCGCCCAGTTTGATGAAGCTGCCGAAGTTGTCGAAGTTCACCGGACCGCAGCAGTCCGAGGGGAAGATTCGGCCGCTGTCTTCGAGTTGATAGGTGCCGTTCGTCAGGTTTTGGAAGCGCGTGCCCGGTCCTTGCTGGCTCAGCGCGAGGCCGCCGACGCCGGTGTGGCGCAACAGTCCCGAATTCAGGAACGAGCCGATGGCGCGCACGTCACCGCCACCGGAGATGGTCAGCACATTCGTGTTGATCACCGTGCCGTTGAATGTGCCGCCGGTCCACTGAAACAGGCCCGGCGCGCAACCGAGCGTCAGACTGGGCGAGGCGACGATTTGTCCGCTGCTCAACTCGACGCGCCCGGCGCCACTGCCGGTGACCGCGCCGGCCCAGGTCGGCGACTGACCGCCGGTCAGGTCCAGCAGCGCGCCGGCGGCGACGTTGAAAGTGCCGTTGGAACTGGTGCCATTGTTGGCGAGAGTGAACTGACCGACGTCCACCTCGAGCGTACCGCCCAAGTTGTCAAAGGCGACGCCGTCGATCCGCGACTCGTTCGTCCCGCCGATTTTCTTCACGAGCCCAGAGTTGGCGAAGACGACCGGACCGCAACAATCCACTCGGAACAGCCCGCTGTCGGCCTCGAATTGATAGGTGGCCCCGGGCAGATTCTGCAATAGGGACCCCGATCCCCGCTCGCTGACGCCCAGTCCGCCCGAGCCGGTCTGGCGCACGAGCCCGAGGTTATCGAATTCGGAAAGGAGCGTGCTCGCGTTCGTCCCCGAAATGCTGACGACATCGAGGTTGCTCACCGGGCCGATAAGCGTGCCTCCCGCCCATTGGAACAGGTGGTCGGCGAAATTCAGTTCGAGACTGGGCGCCGCCGAGAGCGTGCCTTGGCTCAGCAAGACTTGGCCCGCGCCGGTCCCGGTCATAAGGGCGCTCCAGGACGGATTCGCGCCGCCCGTCGGATCGAGCGTGGCACCGGCGGCGACGGTGAAGGTGCCGTTGGAACTGGTGCCGTTGTTGGCCAATGTGAGCGTGCCCGTGTCGACCTCGACCGCGCCGCCGCGATTGTTGAACGCGACGGAGATGACCGAGTCGCCCGCACCGCCTTTTTTGCGCAGCAGCCCGAAGTTGTCGAAATTCACCGGCCCGCAGCAATCGCTCGGCGCCAGGCCCGCATCGCCGGTCAGCGAATAGATTCCCGAAGGGAGATTTTCGAGCGCCGAGCCGGGACCGACCTCGGTGAGGTTGAGCGTGCCAGCGCCGGAGTGGTTCAGCAGGCCGGTGTTGTTGAGCGTGCCGGCGAGCCGGACGCTGTTGGTCGAAGGCAAGTTGATCGTGCCGGCATTGGTGAGCGGGTTGTAACCTTGCAGCGTGCCACCGGTCCACTGGAAGAGCGGGCCAGGCAGGTTGAAGTTGGCGCCCGCGGTGTCGGCGTTGAGCGTACCGGCGCTCAACGAAACCAAGCCGCTGCCCGAGCCGGTGAAGGCGCCGCTGAAATTGGCCGCGTTGCCAGACGGAACCAGATCGAGAGTAGCGTTGGAGGCGACGTTGAACGCGCCGTCGGTGTAGGAGCTGTTGTTGCCCGGCAAGGCGAGCGTGCCCGAATCCACCTTCAGCGTGCCGTCGAGACTGTTGAGCACGATGCCGGGGTCGATGCTGAAGGTGTTCGTGCCGCCGGTTTTTTCCATGGTGCCGCCGTCCAGGTTCAGGATAGTCGGGGAGCAGCAACCACTGCGGGTGATCGCGCCATCGCCTTGGAAAATGAAATTCCCCGCGGTGATCGAGCTGCCGGGCCCGTTGAGCGCCATGTTCAAGGTGCCGTCGGGCTGGATGATCAGCGTGTCGATCGTGACCGCGTTGTTCAGGGTGAAGGTTCCTCCGCCGAGCGTCACCTGGAGCGCGTTGCTGCTCGGGAAACCGCTGCCGCTCCAATCCTGCCAGGAGATCGGTACCGGCTGCGAGGGCGGCAGGAAGAAGTTGCGCGTGACCACCGTGACGTTGGTGGCGGCGTCGGTCGCGGTGAGCGCGGCCGTCAACAGGCCGCCGGGTGAGTGGGCGCCGACCGGCACGGTGAAGCTGTTCGTGACGGGCGCGTTCGGCAACAACGGCACGGCGACTGTCTGGGTGAAGGTGAGGCTGCCGAAGACCGCCAGGTTCAGCGTGACGTTGCTGCTGTTGTCCGAAATCAGAGCCGACACGTTGAGCGGTTGACCGAGCGGCAGCAGCGTGTCGCGCGGCGGACTGAGGATTGCCAGCGCGGGCGGTGTGGCGTCGCTAATCGTCAGGATGAAGTTTTGGGACGTGGTTTGCCCGATGTTGTCGGTCGCCTGCGCGATGATTTGCACCGATTCGCCAGCGACAGCCGTCAGCGGCACGACGCCCGCCACGAGCAGATTCGCGCCGTTGGTCGTGAAGGAATTGGTGAGCGCGCCGGTGACGCTGGCCGTCAGTTGCGCGATGCCGTCCTCGTCCGCCGCGCTGACCGCGACCGCGAAGGCCGAGCCGCTGGTCGGCGAAATTCGGGTGAACTGGAGCGTCGGCGGCAGGTTGGATTGTCCCGTAAACGCCAGCACCACCGCGTCATTGGTGAACCGCAAGATGCCGCCGAACGGCAGCGTGGCCGAACTGAACGCGCCGCTCAGCCCGCCGCTGGTGAGGAGGGCAAACTGGTCGCCGACGACCGGCACAAAGCCATTGGTCAGGGTCACGTTGAGCGGACCGCCCAGCGTGGCGCGGCCGGCGACGGCGAGTTGGCCGAATTGCCCGGCGGCGCGTCCGCCCAGCACGACGCTCAGGGCGCCGCCATTTTGGGCGAAGTCGCTGTTGGTCAGCGCGAGCGTGCCGGCGTCCACCTCGATGTCCCCGCCTTCGTTGGTGAGGACTGCTCCGATGGCGAACACGCCGATGCCGCCCGATTTGGTCATCCGGCCGCCGGGCGTCAGGACCAATGCCGGCGCCGCGCCGCTGCCCCCGCTCACCGTGATGCCGGAGTCGCCCTGAAAATCAAACCGGCTCGCCGTCAGCGTCGTGCCGAACTGCATGTTCAGCCCGCCATTGCTTTGAATCGTCAGGCTGCGGACCGCGACCGAGAGATCAAGGTTCGCCGGCGCGCCGCCCAACGCGCTGAGGATCACGTCGTTCGTCCCGCCGGTCGGATAATTCGTCGTGCTCCAGTTGCTCGGCGCGGTCTCGACGAGTTGGCCGGAATGGCATGGATCGCCGAACTGCGCCGACTGGCTCCAATTATTGTTGCTCGGCCAGGAGTAACTTCCGCCGCCGTTGGTGCAGGCGAAGGTCTGCCCCAAGGCTTGCCGGTCCCAGGTGACGGTGGTCGTCAGCGACGCCGGCAAGAAGAAATTGCGCGTGGCGAACGACGAGGGATTGCCGGCGGCATCCGTCGCGCTAACGGTCACGGTGAGCAAACCTCCACTCCGCAGCGCGTCGGTCAGCGGCACGACGAAAAGATTCGTCGCCGGCGCGTTCGGGACCAGGGCCAGCGCGGTCGTTTGCGTGGCGACGAGGCTGCCGGCGAGCGTCAGGTTCAAGGTGACGTTGCTGCTGTTGTCCGAAGTGAGCACGGCGAGGTCCAGCGGCTGGGCGAGCGACAAGGTTGTGTTGTCCGGCGGACTCAGGATTGCCACCGTCGGCGGGGTGCCGTCGCTGACCGTTAGCGTCAACGTTTGCACGCCGCTGGAGCGGCCCAGGGTGTCGGTGGCCTCGGCGGTGATCTGGATTTGCTGGCCGGCCAGCGCGGTGGGAGGCACCTGACCTTGCACGAACAGC
The DNA here is from genome assembly GCA_021780115.1 of bacterium. Taxonomy (GTDB): domain Bacteria; phylum Verrucomicrobiota; class Verrucomicrobiia; order Limisphaerales; family JAJXZI01; genus JAJXZI01. The sequence continues at coordinate 18,289 of JAJXZI010000289.1, forward strand.
GTCGCGCCTTGCGTCGAGTTCGTCCCATTGGGGACGGCGCCGGAGACGGTGGCGGTAAGCTGCGTGATGCCGTTGCCGCTGGTGGCGAGGACTTCCACGCGGAACGGCGAGCCGCTGGGCACCGGGCCGCTGGCGGGCGTGACGCGGTTGAACGCCAGCGTCGGGGCCGGTCCTCTCAACTGGAAGGTGCGCGTCAGCACCGTGGTGTTCGTCGCCGCGTCCGTCGCGGTGAAGGTCGCGGTGAACGGCCCACCGAGCGGGGCGGTGTTGGTCAGCGGCACCGCGAAAAGGTTTGTCACCGGCGCATTGGGCGGGAGCGTGAGCGCCAGCGTCTGCGTCGCCGAAACGCTGCCAGAAAGGACGAGGCCGAGCGTCACGTTGCTGCTGTTGTCGGAAATGATCGTCGGGAGGTCCAGTTCCTGGCCGGGCAAAAAGAGTGTGGCGTTGGTCGGGCCGTTGACCGTCAGCGTCGGCGGGGTGCCGTCGCTGATCGTGAGCGTGAGGGTCTGCAAAGCGCTGGTTTGGCCGAGCGTGTCGGTTGCCTGAGCGACGATTTGGATTTGCTGGCCCGCCAGCGCGCTCGCCGGCACCGGGAGTGGCAGCCGCAGACTGGCGGCGTTCGTCGTCACGGTGTTGGTGACTGCGCCGGTCACGTTCGCGGTGAGTTGCGCGATGCCATTGCCGCCGGAGGCGAGCACATCGACCACCAGAGTTGAACTGCTGGGCACCGGACCGTTCGTCGGCGCGACGCGAACGAGTTGCACCGTCGGCGGCGGTCCGCGCAGGAGGAAGCTGCGCGAAACTGACGCGACGTTGCCCGCCGGATCGGCCGCCGAAAGCGTCGCGGTGAAGGGGCCGCCGAGCGGCGAGCCATTCGTCAGCGATAGCGCGAAAACGTTCGTGGTCGGCGCGTTCGGTACCAGCGGCAGCGACAAGGATTGCGTTGCCGTGATGCTGCCGAAGACCGCTAGATTGAGCGCGAGGTTGGTGCCGTTATCCGAGGCAAGCACGGCCAAATCGAGCAAGCTGCCGGAGTTGAAGACGGCGTTGCTGGTCGGACCGAGGATCGCCAACGTCGGCGGCGCGGTGTCGCGCGTCGGCACGGTGAAGACTTGCTGGCCGCTGGACAGACCGACGTTGTCCGTGACCTGCGCGAAGATCTGCACCGGCTGGCCTTCGATGGCGTTGGTCGGCACGAAGCCGGTGACGCGCAAATGCGCGCCGTTGGTGCTGAGCAACGGACCGGTTGCCGCGCCGCCTGCCACCGCGGTGAAGTTGGAGATGCCGGTGTCGGCGGTCGTGGTCACATCGACGGTGAGCGACGAGCCGGTGGGCACGGGGCCGTTGGTCGGCGAGATGAGCGTGAACGACACTGTCGGCGGCACCGCGGCCTGCACGGTCACGACGAGTTGCGTGAACTGGCCGTCGTTGCCGTATTGGTCGGTGGCGATGGCGCGGATGGTGGTGCTGCCGCTGGTCGGCAATTTCGCGAACGCGATGTAAGGCACGTTCGTCGCCGTGCCGAGGGGGGTGAAATCCTGGGTGAACCGGACGCTGGCACCGATTTCGTTGGTCGCCAAGTCGGCTTCAATCGGTAACAGCGCGCCGGCGGTGGGCGGCGCGTTGCTGGCGATGAAGACCTTGGCGATAGTCGGACCGATGGTGTCAATGGTCGCGAAAGTCGAGGTGAACGGTTCACCGGCGGCGCGGTTGCCGGCCAGATCGAAAACATTGCTGACGATCAGCGAGTAGGTGGCGTTAGGCTGAAGGTTAACTGTCGGCACGAAGCTCAGGATCTGGCCGTTGATGCCGACCGCCGCGGTGCCGGAAACCGGGCCGGTCGGGCCAAACACAAGGAAGACGAAGCCGGCCGGGTTGAGCGTCTTGTCGAAGGTCAGCCGCGGCACAGCGGCGGGATCAATCTGGACCGCGTTGTTGCTCGGAAAGAGCGAGAGAAGCTGCGGCGGCGTGTTGTCGGCCGTGGCAAAGAAGGACTGGAACGGTGCGGCCAGGGCGCGGCCGACGAGGTCGCGCGGGCCGGAGCCGAGAAGGCCACCGGTCGGTCCGGGCAAATCGCCGCTGAGCACGATCACGGTATAGACCTGCTGGCTCTGAAGTGGCTTGACCGGCTGGATGCGCATGCGGCGCAACACACCGTTCGTGTCCGGCAGCAGCGTGACGGTGGAGGTGACGTTGCCGTTGGTGCCGCGGATGAAAATGCCGCTGGGATCGATCGAGTTCGTATCGAGCGCCTCGTTGAAAAGCAGAGTCACGGCGTTCGTAATCGGGATGTTCACGGCCGTGTTAATGGGATCGACTTGCACGACGGCGGGCAGGTCTTCGTCGAAGGGGATCGCGCCCAGGTTGAGGACTTCGCCGTTCGTGGTCAGAGCGGTGGTGAAATTTATGATGCCGCCGAAGTCGGGCGCGGCCGACGAGACGTGGATGGTGCCGATGGGGATGTTGTCGAAGCGAAACGCGCCGTCGAGTCCCGTGAAGAAGACGGCGCGGCCGGCGTTCTGGCTTTGCGGCTTGTAGTCGATGGCCACGTCCACACCGGCCACCGGCGTGACGCCGTCGGCGCGCACCACCACGCCCAGCAGCGAGCCGCTGGCGCCCAGGCGCAAGGCGAGTAGATTGGTTTGATTCGCGGTGGCGATCGCGCCGTTTTCCGACGCGGCCAACGACGCGCTCGCGGCGCTGATAAGGAACGGGCCGACCGGCACGTCGGTGAAGGCGAATTTGCCGCCACCATCACTGAGCGCGGTCTCCACGTTGTTGAAGAGCGGCCCCTGCAATTGCAGCGTAATCTCGGCGTTGGTGACCGGCGTGACGCCGTCGCTGCCCACCACGTTGCCGGACACCGCGCCCACGCCCGGCAGCATCAGCGTGACCGGCGCGTTCGTGCCGCGCGTGGTGATGGTGACGTTCGTTTGCGCGCCGTCGAACAGGTCGCCGCCGGTGCGCGAGATGGCGGTGATCAAGTAAGTCCCGGGCACACGGAGATTGCTGAAGACGACCGTCCCGTTGGTGCCGGTGTCTTGGGACTGATCGCCGAGCGTGACGGTGGTGTTCAGCGCCGGAGTGACGCCGTCGTTGCGCACGACACGGACCGGCAGGGCGGTGAGTGGCTGAAGCTGGATGTTGACGCTGACGTTGGCAGCCACGGTCGAGAGCGTGCCGTTGGCCTGGCCGGAGACGGTCAGGTTGACGGTGCCGGGCGGCGGGTAGCTGGCGCTCAAGTGAAACGCGCCCATCGGCGAACCGGGGAAATTGAAGCCGCCGTTCGGGCCGGTGGTCACCGTGCGACCGGGCGTGACGCCGTCGCTGAAACTGATCGTCACGCTGGCGCCGGGCACGAAGCCGTTGTTGTACGGATCGAGCACCAAACCGTTCACCGTGCCCAGCGTCGCCTCGACCAATTGCACGGATTGCGTCTGGCCGTTGAAGGTGAGCGAGACGGAACTCTGCGCGTTGCCGCTGGTGACCGGATCAGAGCTGGAAATCGGGTAAGTCCCGATCGGCACGCCGTCGAACTCGAAGTTGCCGTTGGTGTCGGTCGTCGCGAAACCGAGATTGCCGATGGCCACCTCGGCGCCGAAGACCGGCGTGACCAAGTCCTGCCTCACGAAGCTGCCGACGATCGAGCCGGTCGCCCCGAGTCGCAGCGTGAGGGAGATGGATTGGTTCGGCCCGACGGTGCCGCCGCCGCGGGCGAAGAGCTTGGTCGATTCCTGGGTGAACTGCGCCATCACCGAATACGATCCTTCCCACAAGCCGTCGAACTCGGCGACGCCGTTGGTGTCGGCGGTCAGGAACAACGGCGCAAAGTTGGGCCAAGTGCCCTGGTCCAGTTCGATTTGCGCGCCGGCCGCCGGCTGGCCGCTGGCTTGCAGCACCGTCACGATGATTGACGAGTTGCGCGAGAGCAGGTGGACATCGACGAGGTTGGTGATGCCGGGCGTCATACCGACGCTGGCCCGGCCCATCAAGCCGTTGGCCAGGTTGGTGGCCGTCACCGTGTAGCTTCGGCCCAGCGCCGGAAACTCGGTTTGCGTGTTGAAGTAGCCGTTCGTGTCGGTCTGGATCAGGTAGTCGGACGAAACGTCGATGTGGACCTCGGTGCCTTCGCCGACCAGCGAGCCGTCCGGATTGAACACGTGGCCGGCGATGCTGCCGTTGACATCCTGGATCGGCGGGAACTGGAGCACGATGCCGGTGGCGTCCGGGCTGATCTCGGTCGTGAACCCATTGGTCTGAATGACGACCGGATAAAACGGCGAGGCCGCCTGCACGCCCCACGGTCCGGCCAGCAACACGTTCGTGAACCCGAAGGCGCCGGTCGCCGGGTCGCTGGTCGTGTCGCCGCGAATGCTCACCACCGGATTGCCCTCGACGTCCGGACCAATGCCGGTCAACCGCACCGCCGCGCCGATGGGCACGCCTTGCGGATTGAGCACCGTGCCGGCGACGGTGCCTTGCGGGATGAAATGGATGTCGGCGTTCACATCGGCGCCGTCGAAGCTGATGCTCGCTTTGGTGAAGCCCCAACTCGAAGGCCGGAAGTTCAACTGGTCGCCGTTGATCAACGGATCATTGGCGCCGATGAAGACCGTGACGGCTTCCTTGAAGGCGGCGAGGATCTGGTCCTCGTTGCCGGAGGCGAGCTGCTGGCCCAGTTGGCTGGTGTTGAGTTGCGGGGCCACGGCGTTGGCCGGCGCGCTGATCGTGTAGGAGCCGAGGCCCAGGTTCTCGAAGGCGTAATTGCCGTTGGTGTCGGCATCGGTCCAATAGAAACCGCCTTCCTGTGGAATCGCTACGCGGATGCCCGGCTGCGGGTTGCCCTGGGCGTCGAAGACCTTTCCGAAAATGCGGCCGGCGGGGCGCAACTTGACGACGACATAGTTCGCCTGGCCGGCGATAACCGTCGCAATGGTCGAGCCGAGCCGCGGGAAATCGATGCCCGCGGCCGGATTGCGCTCCAGTCCGGCGCTGATGGTGGCGCTGCCGACCGGCACGCCCTGCAACTGGAAGTTGCCGTTGGCATCCGAGCGCACGAGCGTGACGCCGCCGGCCACGAGGGCATTGGTCGCCGGCCTGCCGTCGTCGAATTGGACCTGGCCGAAGACGGTGGTCGCCGCTTGGAGCGTGACGTTGGCGTAGGTGATTTGGTTGGCGACCGGCGTGACGCCCAACCGCACGCCCTGCCGTGTGCCGTCGAAGGTGACGGCCACCACATCGAGTTGCTTGATCGGCACATTGGTCGCCTCCCAGGCGCCGCTGGTATCTGCATCGACGATGCTCACGACGTTGTTGACCGTGTTGCCGCCGTATTGGCCGAGGAAGATGCGGGCGTTCGGGACCGGCGTGATGTTGTCCGAGTCGAAGACCTGCCCGCGCAACGTGGCGTAGAGGACGATGTTCGTCGGTAGCGCAATGACGACGTTCGTGGCCTGGCCGGGCGTGTTGAGCAGGCCCAGGACCGTTGCCGAACGGCGGTCCGATGTGGCGACTTGGATCGTGAACACGCCCAACGGAATGCCGGGAAAGGCAAATTGCCCGGTGCCGTCGGAAAACACACCGCGGCCTAGCTCGCTGGAACTGGGATCGGGAAACAGGTTCACCGCCGCATTCGGAATGGGCGTGACGCCATCGACATCGACGACCTGGCCGGTGACGGTGCCGCGTCCGCGGAAGCGCAGGACGAATGGCACGGTCTGTCCTTCGCGGCCTGAGCCGATACCGACGTCGTCGTGCAACACTGCGCGGTCCAATCCTTCGACGATCGCCACGGCTTGCGGCAGCGAACCAGCGGAGAGCAGGCCGAGCAGATTGTTCGGATTGGCGGAGGCGTTGATCAGTTGCTGGACTTCCTGCGTGTCGGGCGACTCGGTGATCGTCGATTGCATGATCAACGGAATGGCGTCCGGTGGCAGGCTGCTGGTGTCGCTGGCGGAAATCGAATACGGAATGCCCGACATCACGAAGTCCAGGTTGAAGTTGCCGCCCGAATCGGTCAGCACCTGGCTCACGCGGCGGGTGAACGGTTGGCAGCCGGTGTCCGAAGCCGTGCCGTCGTACATCGTCAGCGTCACCGGCACGCCGACGGCCGGCGAGCCGTCGCCTTTGAGCACACGGCCCGTCACCGCCACGCCGCCGGTGAAGCGGTTGGTCGTGCCCGGGTAAAACGATTGGATCGGCATCGGCACGGCGACCAGCGCGTTGCCGCGCACATCCGTGACGCCGGTGACGGTGAGTTGGCGCGGGAGGATCGCGCTGACGCCTTTGCGCAGGTTCAGCAACGCGACGCGGCCGTTGGGCTGGACCTGAACCGAGTTGGCGCCGTTGTCGCCCTCCACAGTGTAGGAGTTGGTCGCGCCGGCCGAGTCCTGCGTGATGGGTTTCGAGAAGACGATGGCGACGACGGTGCCGTAATTGCCGTAGCTCGGCCCAACGCACGGGCGGTCGGACCGCCCGGCAACGACGGTGAGATCCTGCTGCACCGCCACCAGCGTCGGTGGCAACTCGTTCACGGTCGTGGGCGTGGCCGGGAGCGTTTGATCGATCGTGCCGTTGCCTTTGGTATCGACCTGGAGCGACTGCGTCGGATCGGTGAGAGCGAATTGATACACGGCCGTCACCGGCGGGCTGGCGACTTGCCAACGCAACTGCGTGGCTTGGCCGTTCGTATTCACCAGCAGCACTGCCATGTCCGCAGTCGGCGGGCCGTTCGTGAAGGTCCAAGTGAAAACGGCGTTGGTGAGAAATGGCGTCACGGCCCATTCGCCGTTGGTGCCGGTATAGACCAGCGAGTACGGCTGTGAACTCCCGGCAAAGGTGGCGTCGTTCGTGCCGCCGGTAAAGTCGGCGCGCAACTGCCCCGGCCCGGCGCTGGCCACCACAAATTGCTGCCCCAAGCCCGCCAAGTCCGGCGCGCGGTCGAGGAGGCGTCCGGTGCCAGTGAAGCCGTCGGTAATTTCCATGTCGCCGAAGAGCACGGCGCGCCACTCGGTACCGGCGTCCGAAGTACGCAGCAGCGCATCGAAACCGTCATCAGTCACGCGGCCGCCTTGCCAGTCCCGGAGCAAGTCGGCCAGGACGCGCTTGAGCGGATCGCCGTATTGGACGCGCTGGCCCGCCTCGGCGAGATCGAGCACGCGGCGGGTGATGATGGTGTTGCCGATCGGCACGATGCCCGGCGGCAATTGCGCCGCCGTGGCAATGCTCAGGGCCTGGCCGAGCACGCGATTCGCAGCGAAGACCAAGTTGGACGGCAAATTATTCACGAAATCAGGCATCGCGATGGTGTCCGGCGACAGCGGCACGCCTTGGGCATCGACGCCCATGCTGAACCGGAACTGGCCTAGCACGCTGTTGTCGCTGGTGGTCAAATCCGAGAACTGGATTTGGCCGGTGCGTTGGGCGACCATCCGGTATGTGGCCGTTGCGCTCTGGCCTGGCAGGATGGTACCCAGTTGGATCGTTTCCGCTTGGCCGACGTCCAGGATCGCGCCGCTGATGGAGTTCTTGTTGAGGCTGACCTGAACGAGGTTGGCCGGCGTCACGCCGGTGTTGAGGAGCGTGATGCTCGCGGTGTAGGGCTCGCCGACCCGGACCACGTCGGGGTGGCTGAACGTGAGCGAGAAACTCGGGTTGCGCACCAGCACCGAGCCGGCGGCTTTGCCTTTGATCGGCACCACACCGGCGGCCAGACCGTAGAGATTGGCCGTCAGGTCCAGGTTCATCACCCACAAGCCTTCCTGCAGACCTTCCACCAGAAACTCCGCCTGGCCGGTCTCGCCGGGCTGCAAACGGCTGATGTCATCGGCCGTGCCCAGTTGACCGTCGGGACCGGGATCCACGACCGGTTGGACCGGTTGAATGATTTTGTTCGGTCCGATGCGGGCAAAGCGCAGGGGATCGTCGCCGGGCTGATCGTAGTTGGTGCTGAGGATGCCGTCGGGTCCAGGCGGCAGATGCAGCGTGGCTTGGATGCTATCGACGCTCAAGCCGGAGCCAGTCGGCGCGCCGTTTTCGGTGAAGATCTTCACGCTGAAGAACTGGTGAAGAAAGCCGATGTTGCCCGGAATGACCATCAGCGCCGGGATCGGCGGGATGGCCAAACCAAGCGTGGCGGGATCACCTGGGTCGGCGACCTGGAAGTTCAGTCCTTGGACCTGGAGGTTGAGTCCCGCGGTCTGGAGTTGGGGCGGGAGTTGCACGACACTCGCAGCGATTTGTTGGTTGATGACTGCGGCCTGCTGGAGCTTGGCTTCGACCTGATCGGCCGGGATGAGTTCCGTCGAGTCACTGAACTTCGGCGAGACCACTGGGAAACTGACCGGGATGGTCTGCCCGTTGAGAACAAAGGAGACGTTGAACTGCACCGCGCGGAAGTTCGACTCGTCAATCGCAATGCCTTTCTGTTGGATTTGGTCCAGCGTCAGCGGCTGGGACGTGACACTCGAAATGAGCACCTGGTCGAACACATGCACCGGCACCGTGGAAGGTGATCCTTCCATCCTCGTCTGGCCGGTCGCCGCATCCACCAGCGCGATGTTGTCCAACTCGTAGTCCCCGACCAGGTTCAGCAGTGGCAACATGAGCGGCGCGTTGGGCGCGCTGACCAGGCGTTGAGGTGTCGGGAAGCTCGGTCCGCGAATAATCGCCTGGACGTAGGCGCCGGAAGCAAGTTGGGCCACGGCGGCATTATTCGTCGAGCCGCCGGCCACGACGGAGACCAAGATCGAGCCGGCAATGCCTTTCGGGACCGTGAGCACCGACGGAGTGACCAGCAAGAACGTGCCTGCGATGTGATAGTCGAGACTAGTGAGAGGACTGATGGCCCAGCCGTTCGAGAGAGACAAACCCACAGCGAGTGCGGCAAGAAACAACGCGGGTAGGCGCCGAACCGGCTTGAATCTTCCGACGGAGGACAATTCCAAGCCGCTGCCGAACCTACCCGAGGCGGAATGGTCGTTGGTGTTCATCGTTCGGCCTCACGCTTTGGATTAAAACTCCGGCATGGCGAACCCAAGAGGCAAAGTGGGGCGGTTCGGCTGGTAAGGCTCCGCAATCGCTTGCCGCGGTTGCTGAACGGTCGGATGCCACTGCGGCTCCGTGGCCGGGGCGAGTTGTTGAATCGCATCCCCGAGCTCCCGGAAGGGATCGGGCCGCTCCAGCACCTCCCACTTGGGCCTCTCCTCGAACAGGTCCGGGTAAGCGGCGTGCAGATCGTTTTCCCTGAGCAACCGGCCGTTGGCATCCTCCTCGTTCGTAAGCGGATTAAATCTCAAACGTGCCATCTTGTTCGGGCCGAATCCAGCAGCCTGGAGAGCTTCACCGCCGGCCTCCAATGCGGCCACCTCCTCGGGCGCGGCGGGGCGTATTTTGGCCTGGGGATCGCGCCACGGCCTGAAGTTGCCGAGTTCCTCCAGTGGCTTCGGATTCATCTTGCCCTCTCTGACCATCTGGTTGAACCAATCTCCCTCCCGCCGCATCGCCGCTGCGAGGGGGGATTCCGCGTTGGCGGCCCCTTCCACGGGCCGCGCCGCCAGCGGCGTCTGAGCGATCACCTTCGCGCCCCCGGGAGGTTCGGCCTCGGCCGCGCCAGCGCGACGGGGCATCTGGGTTGGCAGGATCGTATCCTCGCCGCCGGGACGGAAAGGCGTCGGTTCGCGGACTGACCTGAGAGCCAAGCGTCTGAATTGTGAGAAATCCCGACGTGGATTGGGCGCTCCCGGACCTTTGTAGTAGTCAGCCTTCCAGACGTTCCCCCTTTCGGCGACGAAGTCCAGAGGCCCGTCGACCCGCAACCGCGGTTCGCCGAAGCGGGCACTCGGGATCTTTTGTCCAGCGATGTTGCGGCGCGCCAAACCAGACGGATCGCGCGCACTGACCGGATTATTGCCCATGCCGGCGTAGAGATTGACGCTGTCCTCGTAGCCCAGCGGGTCAGGTTCAAGGAACATGCCGGAGTAAGGATCATAGAACCGCGCCCGGAGGTAGATCAGCCCAGTGTCATAATCGAAGTACTGGCCGTGGAACAAGAAGGGCGAACCGACGTCGCTGCGGGCTAGCGAGACCGGACTAGTGTCCGTCGGCGACGGGTTGGTAAAGAGGATCGTGCCGGCCGGCGCTCCGAGGTTGGTGAGCGTAAAGGACTGGGCCGCGTTGGTATTGTCCCATTCGTCGGAGAGCGTCCCAGCGGCAAGGCCCAAGGTCATCGAGCCGCTTACGGTTTGTGATGGCGTGAAACGCACGACGGAGAACGGCTTGGTGCCCGTTGAAGCGGAGACTAAGGTGACGGCGCCGGTGATGCCGCCTTGGAAGGTGAAGGCGCTTTGCAGATTATTCGTCAACGTCACCACGCCGCCACCGGGGCCGGGGTCAAACCACGCTGGCACAACCGGCTCGGACATGGAGATGAGCAGCGCGCCGCCCGCATCGGCCGTGATCTTCTGCACCACCGGCGGGAAAGTGTCGCGGCGCTCGATCGCGGGCTGGCCAAAGGTGTCATACCAGGCCCGCTCTACGACGTTGCCGTTCTGATCGGCAACGGCAATAACGGACGCTGCCGCGTCGCGCAGGAAGTAATAGCGGCGCAACTGGCCGCTGCTCGGATCGCGCAAATCGGCCGCTGCGGGCGCGTCACTGTTGCCGTAATAATAACGGCCGATCAGCACCGGCGCTCCGGTACGATCATATTCCTCGATCAGCCTCCCGGTTTCGTCATAGACATAGGCGGAATACGCCGTCAGCGCGCCGGCTTGGAAAACCTTGCGCGAAAAGCGCAGTCCATTAGGCCGATACTGGCATTGGATGCTAACGCCATCGGCACGGGTCACGGTCACCAGCCGGCCCAAGCCGTCGTGTTGTAACGTGGCGGAAACGGACTGTGGGCCAAAGGCGTTCGCCGGCCGCACCTGGAGCTGCATCTGCGACACGTTGCCCATCGGGTCGGACCCAAGGGCAACACCATCCACGAAGCCGGGCAGAAGGAAGTTGTCGTGGGCGGTCCAATTCGTCGCGAACGGCGTAGGGTCAGGGAGCGGGCCGCTCCGTGAGTCGGTGGTGAGGTAATCCAAACCGGAGGCGTGGTAATTGTATTGGCGCTGGTAGAGGGCCGGTCCAGCCGCCGTAGAGTTGGTTGCCAGGACGCCAATCTGCGCCAGCGACACACGCTCACCCAGGTCGAAGTTGAACACATCCGCACGCCCGCCGCGATGGACGAACTGCCGCACCAGGAGATTGTTTGCGGCATCGTACTGGTACCGCATGTGCGCCAGCACGGCGCCATCGCTCAGGCGCGTGACGCGGCTGCCGTTGAGGCGTCCACGGGCGTCGTAACTATTCACCACCCGCATGGTGGCGCCGAGGTCAAGGACCTTGGGTTCCTCGTTTCCCTGCCAGGCACTAGCGCTAATGATGTTGCCGTTCGCATCTGAAACGCCTGTGAGCCGACCCGTGGCATCACGGTTTTCAGTGATGGTAACTCCCGACGGATAGGTCACCGACTTTCGCGTGCCGTCGCCGTAGTAACTGTAGGCCACGGTAAAATCCGCGCCGTCTTCGTGATAAGCGGCTTGGAGAAGCGGACCGCCCTCGTCGAAGGTGAAACTGGCGGTGTCATTGGCGCCGCCGTTCTGGATGTAAGTCTCCGCACGCACCCGATTGAGGGCATCATAAGTGCGGTCCTCCTCCCAGGCAGTGGCTTGATAGGTGACTTTTCGCTGGGTGAGCCGCCGGAGCAGATCGTATTGCCGGGTTTCGGAGCCTCCGGGAATGGTGAGCGCCGTCGGCATGTTGCGCGGGTCGAAGCTGGTCCGTGTGGTCGCGGCGCTGTTGCGCAGGGTGCTGGTGGCCAGGCGAAAATCCCGGTCGTAGGTGAGATGAAATCCGGCGCCGGGATCGCCCGCGTAAGTGGTGAAGCGTTCGGGATCGTGTTGGAACTGGAAGGTCATCCCATCGGCCCGGCGCTGGCTCAAAACTTCGCTCAGCACCGATTGATCGTAGGTGGTGACGTGGCCGAGCGCGTTGGTGACCGCCAGGAGACTGCCTTCGGCACGCGACAGATACAGGAACTGCGTGCCCAAATTGTCGCTCGCGGAGGTGCGGTTGTCCAGGTCATCGAAGGTGAAGAAGTCATTATAGGTCGCGCCGTCCTCTTGCCGGTCAATCTGGCGGACGTGGCCGTTGCTGTCCGGGTGAAACACGTCGTTCACGATCGTGTCTTCGGTCAGCCCCGTCTCGTACCCGGCGCTGTTCCACGTGGTGGTGGTGGTCGAGCGAGGTCCGACCACTGTCTCTGAGCCCGAAGGGTAGGTGTATTGGTAGGTCGGGGAGATGGTGGTGCCGCCCAGCTTCACGTGGAGATTCCGGCCCAAGGCGTCGATCTGGTCATCGTTCTCCGCTTGCACGACGCCGAACTGAGGGTCGGTGATCGAACGGCTCAGAAGCTCTCCACCAGGATAATAGGTTCGAGTTTCGCTTTCGTCCTGGGTTCCGGTCTTTCGCGTGATCGTGGCCGGCTGATCCAGTCCATCGTAGGCGGTTTGCCCGACGAGATCGCCGCCCTGTTTGACCGTCACTCGGTTGTCGTTCAAGTCGTAGGTGTATTCCTCGACGTAATCACCATTGGTCATGGCCTTGACATTGCCGCGGCAATCGTAACCAAAACTCTGGACCGTGCCCTGGGGGTGGCGAATGCTTTGCAGTCGGGAGAGTGGGTCCGGGGTCAGGTCCCACTCCAGCGAGGTCACTTGGCCATTGACCTCGACGCCGTCAATGATGTTGGTTCTCAGAAACTCCTTTTCGTCAAAGGTGTTGCGGACGGTGAGGACCTTGCCGTCGCCTAAAGCCGTTTGCCGGAGGATAGGGCGGCCCTGCTCGTCGTAGGCGAGTTTCTCATCCAACGCTCCGCGCGTAATTTCCGTCGCTTGGAGATTGGCATTGTATTGGAACTGAATAGGCGCGCCTTCGGGCAGAGCGATCGAGCTAGGCCGCCCCAGTTGTGATGCGTAATCGCTGCCGTAGGTGTAGGTGTAGGCGCTATCTCCAAGCTTCCGAGTATTCACCGATCCAGTCGTGAAATCATAGGTGACTGAGACGGTGACCCCGCGAATGTCCGTGTGCGAAGTAAGCTGGCCGTTGTCGTTGTAACTGAAAGTATCCATGCCGGCGTTGCCGTACTGGATCGAGCTCACGGAGCGTCCGTCCGCACTCAACGTATAAGTCCAAACGAAACCATCCGCAGTCGTCTGGGCGCCGGACTTCAGGTTATACCGCGGATCGTACTGGAAGGTTTCCGTGTAACCCGATCCGCCGCGTGGTCCCGGATCCACCGTACGACTCAGGAGATTGCCGCGAGACCGGAACACCGGATCGTTGCTGTCATAGACCATCGTGTCGGAGTTGCCTTCCGGGCGATTGACGAACAAGAGCAGCCCGTCTGGACTGTTGGTGAACAGGGTGGTGGCGTCACACACCGTCTCGCTGGCCACATGACCCCACTTGTCGAACGTGCGGACGACCGTGCTCTTATCGGCAAGCTGCTGGGCCGTGGTCTCGGTGCCCACGTTCGCCGCGCTGTTATCGACGGGGATCGTGAACTTCCCCTGACCGCCGATGCCATCGACCGAGAGCGCGACCGGTTTGCCTGAAGGACCAGAGGTGTTCACCGCGCCAACGATCGGCGTGCCGTTCACCGTAGCGGACACGCTAGCAATCTTGCAGTCTCGATAGCTGTAGAATGTGTGGCTGCGGCCAGCGTAGCCGCCATTCTCGCCATTAACCGGAATGCCAAGTCGGTTGGTCAGGAAACCATCGCTGTCGTATTGAAAGAGCACGTCCCCGCCGGCATAATCCAGCAGCCGGCAGATTTTCCCCTCCACCCGCGGGTTGGCCGTGTTCATGTCCACTGTGGGATCGAAGTCGGGATCGGTGCCCTGCCGGCGACAGTAACCGAAGCGAACGTAGCGCGGCGCCGAAACGGATCGGTCGTCAATCCGCACCAGCCAACCATTGCGGTCGTATTGTAACTCGTGCCGGTTCTTGGGGAACCGGTCAAGAATCGTTTGCAGCTTGCCGTCCCGCGCGTAGCGGAACCGCATGCCGCCTGGTGTCAGCCGCTCAAAAGTGCCTTCCTTAAACTTTACCAGCAGATCGAAGACGCCCTGGCCCGGCGAGGGCAGATAGTAGTCCGAGACTCGATGCTGGTAATCGAAGTCTCTCACCAGCGGATCTTGCGCATAGCCCGGCGGCATATTCGTGCCTCGCCACTGGAAATGGTAGGTCTCGCCCAAACCGGAATGGAACAGCACGTCCTGGCTGCCGGCTATCTGGCTGTCGCCTTTGCTGTCCCGCACCACGAGTGGCATCTGCAACCCCGCCGGGAACGTCAGCGGATCGAGGATAGTCAGCCGCTGGTTGTAGTTGAAGTCCCAACCCACGCCGAAAGGACCTTCATAAGTATCCTGGTTCCCGATCGCGCGCTGGATTTGGATGGGCATACTCGGACTCGGCAAGGCCATGTCCACGGCCTGCACACGCGATTCGCCGCTGTGCGCGCAGATCGTGTGGAACGTCGCATCCATGGGTTCGTAGCCCCCCGCGGGCGGCGGGTTGTCGCCGGTGATGTAGGACCGGTTGACCGTGCGGGCCTTGACGGTGGCGATGGGATAAATGATCTGCCGCTGGGTATCCGCCTGGGCTGTGAAAGGTCCAAACACGACGTTGCGCGATTCGTCGGGATCAATGAACGCGCGCAACCAATAGCCACTAAACAGAATCTCTCGTTCCACTCCGTCATCTGTTTGGATTCGGGCCACGTCGCGCGGCGAGACCGACTCGGTGATCAGGGCGAAGGGACGCGACAGAAACCAATTGTAAAAGACGCTATGCGGATTATTGCTGACGCGGGAGGCAGGCAGCGCCCGGATCGGCGCGCCGCACGGCCGCGGCGTTTGGCCGATAGCTTGTTGGGTGCTGTCCGACACCGCGCGGACCGGGGCAAAACCGCTACCCAGATTCGAGAGAGGCCGTCCGGCTGGGTTTAACGATTCCAGACCCAAGTCAATCTGGGAGTTGGCTAAGTCACCGCCGGGCGCATAGACCACGACATAGTAGTGCAAGGCGGCGTTGGGCGGCTTGTCGGTCGGTTCCAAGTCAGAGGCGAGGCCAACATTCGTGTTGAGATTGGCAGGTGCCAGAGCGGAAAGGTGGCTTGCGCCGCTGAACAACTGTTCCAGCTCCGCGTCCCCTTTCAGGTTCAGCATCGTCGGATCTACCAAAGTCGTGTTGTTGGGGAAACTGACAAATTCCATCTGCGGCGGAGATTGCACCACGGTTCCCCGTCCGCTGTCCGCCACGGCGTGGACACCATAGTCCGTGGTCCCAAAGCTGCGAGTAATCCCGCCGGCCCCGGGAATGACATCCACGATGGCCGGATGCAACTGGCCGGCGGGCACGTTGTTGACCGCGAGCAACGATGGGTCGAGCACCACGGTGTTTTGCGCGCCCGCCAGTTCCAGCAAACCGCCCGAACGCATCGACACGGATTCCATGTCGCCGCCCAGCACCGAAGTGGGAATGGGAATCTTGTTCACCAGCTTCGGTTGTTCCGGCAAGGAGACGTCGAGCACGGCCAGAGTTTGAAGGCCGTTGGTATCCGGCTCGAGTGAAACCAAGGCCGCGTTGATCGTCGTGGGAACGCCGTTAGTCAGAATCTGCAGGTCATCCAAGACGGACACCCAGCGCGGATAGGCACCGGTAAAAGCAAATGCCGCATCGGTCGGCGTCGCCGTGTTGAGCAATTGTTGCCCATTGGCAATGACCGTGCGGTACATCGCCGGGAGGGGCGGACCGGTTGGCGTGTTGTCGGGTGGCACTAGTTGCACGCCGTCTCGCAAGGTGATACCGACCGTCTGCGCGCCGGGGCTGACCGAAAAGTCGAGGATCTTCTGGGTCGTCCCTTGGAGCACGTAGCTAAAGTCCAAACCGAAAAACTGCGGTGGGTGCGTCGGCGGGATGGGGATTTGCTCTCCCGGATCCACATAGTCTCCGTCATTGTTCAAGTCGAGTCCAGGCCGGCCGTTTTGGAACGCCTCCTGTTGGGCCGGACTGGATCCATACCCGAAGATGAGTTCCTGCAAGTTGACAAAGCCAAGCAATTGAATGTCTGCCCCATTTTCCTCGTAAACCAAGTACGGCGGCGCCCAGCGGACCTTGGTGACGGCTGAGCCCACTCGGAAACTGACCATCGGCGAGGCCAGAACCTGTGGGTCCGTTGGATCGCCCATGTTGATCACCCATAGATACTGACCGGGCACGCTGACCGCGGATCCCTGGACGCTTCCAAACGAGGTAAACTGCGTGCCTAGGTCGCCGCCAACCACCACGACCAGATCGTTGGTCTGGATACTGTCCTGGGCGTTGCGCTTGTAACGAAACTGCGGAATGACCACCAAGTCCCGCGGCGCGCCGATCAAATGAAGCGGCGGCTCCGCGTGCGGTTGCAGAGGCCAAGTGATGTCGTAGATATCCAGGAAATTGCCTTGTGGCGCTTGGTCTAGTACATACAACCAGTTGCCACTGATGACGGCGCCGCGCCCATTGAATAATTGGGGCAGCACCGATGTAGCCGGTGGCGCTGTGCGGAAAGTCGTCGTAAAACTGACGGGTGTTGTTGAACTGGGCACTTGATTCAAGGGCTGCGCGGCCAAGTCCCGGATTGACTGCCCGGATAGAGTTAGCTGGAACGTCGTTCCGGCCGGCAGTCCGGGATATTGCAACGCAAGGGTCTGTTGGTCCGAGCTCAGTCGGACATTAGGGACGATCGGCGCGGCCAGGGAAGTCCCGAGGCTGTTGAGGCTGATTCCGGCCAAGTGATTGGTCACATAGGCATCAATCGGCTTGTTGAAAATGATCGTGATTTCTGAGTCCTCGCCGATGAAACCGTTGTCAGGAGGGTCAGTCTCGATGACCACGGGCCCATGCACGTCGTTGGTATCTGGCGCGGGGATGTTGGCCACGGGCGTTGGCGGCACCGGGCCAGTGAAAGCAATCTGGTAGGGAACGCTGACGCTGTTGTCCGCGCCATTGACACCGTTCGGATTGAGGACCAGTACCGTGAGCGTGACCAGCACCGGCTGGTCCACCGTGAGCGTGCTGGTCCAGTGGGTGCTGGTGGGCGTCTGGGTCACGACGGGAGTGGACTGCGTTAGTTGCGGGTTAGTCGCGGGCTGCCCGGTCAGCAAGTTCTCGGTGCCAAGGCTGACTTTGACGCGGATGTTTGGCGCCCCCGACGGTTGTGAGGCATCCACTACCACTTGGCACGGTTGGCCCGCCGCCGGTTGCACCGGCTCGTTGCCGATCTGGACCGAGGGTGGAATTTGATTCGTCACCGCCAACTGGAAGAAGAAGTCCTCGAACACCGCGCCGGCTAGACTTAGTTGTCCCTGCTGGCCCGGCAGCGCGGCGATAGGCGCGATCGGTTCCTGCAGAACGTCCTCAAACAGCGGATGGGTGCAGGTCGCGATATATCTGGCGCCGGCAGCCGGTGCCACGGTGAGGAAGGAGCCGTCCGATCCGCTCGTGGCATAGACCATACCGGGATATAATCGGCCTGGCTCGTTGACCAGCCCTCCGCCTACGAGTGAGACAGTAATGAAGGCCCCGCTAAGCGGCGTGGCGAGATCCATTTCCTTGATTTTCAGTGCTTGGTAGGAAAGTTCCACCAGAGCGCTTCCCAGATTGCCTACGGTGGTGTTGCCAAGGATGGTTGCCGGGAAACCCATCTGTTGCGCGAGTTGGAGTGGCACACCTATGTCCTGGTTTCCGACAATGCTGCCGACTTGCAGATTGTAGATTTGGCTGACCAAGCCGGCCGTCTCTAGTTGCTGGGCGATCTCATAGGGAACCGCCGTCACCTTGCCTTTGATAGTCACCGGCCTCGGACCAAAGAGCAATGGGACGATAACTTGATTGAAGGCGACTTGTGCCAGCAACCCGGCTGACCCGAGCGACGAAACCAGCAAGCCCGTCGAGGTATCCAAGGCGCCCGCGAGAGTTCCAGGAATAGGATCCTTAGGACGATGGCCGCCTGAGCTCTGGCGCCTCTTGAGGGAAATGGCGGGCGATGACTGCGGCACGAACTGCAATTGATCCATGATTTCAAAGGTGGTGACATCCTGGGTGTTCCGGACCAAGGCAACGGCTGCCGCGGCATTGGTCCCCGGCTCATTGGTTGGATAACCCAACGCTGCCAGGTCCACCGGGAAACTCACCTGAATCGGCAGCGTGGGCGGCGGGCCTTCGATGTGTAAATTGAGCGCGCCACCCGCCACGGTGGCGTTGGTCGGCATCACGCCGCCCAGTTGGGTCACCAGCTCATTGGTATTGACCGACACTAACTTGAACTTCGTGCGCGATTGGATGGCGTTCGGCGGCACCGTGACCAACACCGCGCCACCATCTCCGCTCGCCTGCAGTGTGCCGCCTTGCGGATAGAGGCCCACCGAGCCGTCGTCGAACAATTGGCGATTGACCGGCACGTAGATGCGCGTGCCGTTGAGGCTGACAAAGGTGGCCGAGATGAAGTCCTGGGCCTGGCCGCTGACGGCACTGGCAAAGCTGCCGTCAGATTTCGACAGGATGGTGGTCGTCTCACCGGTGCCTTCGTTGACGACGATCACCGGCACGCCCGAATCGGCCGCGCCCGCGGTGCCTTGCACCACCACCAAGTTCTTGTTGGTTCCGGGCACAAACCCCGGAATTTGCGCCACCACGTTGGTATCCACGTTGGTCGCGCCCGGCTCGTAAATGATCAACTGTGCCGTCGCGCTGCGCGCCGACAACGCCACCGTCGCGAAGGTGAACTGGCTCTGGCCTTGCAGCGGGCGGCCCAGGCTGTCAGCGATGTTCGTGGACAGTGCGACGGTGAACTGGCTTGCGGCGTCCAGTTGCCCGTTTGGCAGCAGCGTCAGTGTGGTATTGGCCAAGTCGAGGCTGAAGGTCGCGCCCACCACTTGGTTGCTGCCTTCGAGCAATTGCACCGCATTGCTGACCAGCGTTGCCGGATTGAGCGGCCGGTTGAAGGTGATCGCAACCGAGGTGATTTGGGGCACGTTGGTCGCCGCATCCGCGGGCGTGATCGACGCCACGCGCAGACCGCTGACACCCAAGGCGACGCTCGTGCTCACCGGCGTCAAAGCGGCTGGCACCGTGATCGGCTGCGCGCCGGTATCGCCGGTGACCGGATTCAGCAAACTGACCGTGTCTGTGCCGACCGGCGCCAGCAACTTGAAGGAGCCGTCCGCGGCCGAGAAAGTCAGCCACGGTTCGCCCGCGACGCTCACCGGCAAACCGCCGGCCGGCCGGCCGCTCGCGTCTTTGGCGACGCCTTCCACCAATCCTTGCTGTGGCTGGACCTGCGCCAGGACGTACTGGCCCGAACCCGTCAGGCCGGCCAACCGGTCACTGTTGGTTGGTTCGTCGCTCAGGAGATTGCCATTGGCATCGCTATGCACTCGCGCGCGGGGTTCCAGGCCGTAAAGCCCGGTCGAGTCGATCACCCGAGCCAACACGAAGGTGGAATTGGCGGGCAAGCCGCTGGCTTGGACCGAGAGTTCCTGGTTGGTGGCTGCGCCGTCGAAGGCCGCCTCAAAGGCTGCCAGCACCGGCTGGTTTGTCCCAGTCAGGCCGACGAAATTCGTGGGACTGACGTTTCGCAAGAGGATCGCTTCTCGCCGCGGCAACGTCGCCGGCGCCGCCAGCAGACGGACGGGCGCGCTGGCGATTTGGCCGCCGTTGGTGTCGAGCACGCCGCCGCTGAAGTCGCTCGGGGCAAACAGGTCCACGCGGACGTCGGCTTGGTTCAGGCGGTCTGGCCCGAAGAGGAGCACCGGCCGGAGCGGAAACCGCGCGTGGAGCGTCCCGTTGCTCGGATCGCCCGGCCGTTGGTAGCCGACGATGAAGCTGTCAAACTGTGGCGGCGCGCGCGTTGAATTGTCCTGGAGTTGGTAGCTTTGGCTGACTTCGCCACGCAGCAGAGTACCGCTGGCCAACGAGCCGGTGATGTTGGTCACCGCTACGTCGGCGGTCGCCGTCACGAGTTCCGGCATCGGGCTCGCCGGGCTGGTGGCGGGCGTCACGGTGCCGCTGGCCAAGAAATTCGTGGGATCGGGCGCGAGGGCCGCACTGGCCGACAGAGCGCTGCCGACGACCGCCGCGGGTGGAGCCACGGGCGTCGCGTCCGCCACCACCAGCGCGTAGGCGCCGCTGCCCGGCAACACGACGCTCAACGCATTCGTGGCGTGGCCCGTCACCAGTTGCAGCGTCTGCCAGGCCAGTGAGCCTGGATCAAGTCTGACCAACGCCACCGTGTCATTGGTGCCGAGCGGGCCCCACGGCGTCAGTGTCGCGGCGGCCGGCTGCGTCGGTTCGCGATCCAGTTCCAACCAAAACGCCTGCAGCGGACTCCAGCCTTGTGGCAGCAACGCCGGCAGCGTTTGGCCGTCCAGCGCGGTCATTGTCGCCGTGGTGTTTTGCGAGACGCTCGCCGGGGCAAATTGCACCTGGACGGTTTGGTTGCTGGTCGTGCCGCCGGTCAGCGGTGAGACCGGGAAGCTTTGCGCGTTGCGCGTCGTCAGCCACGGATACGGAACCACCGTCACCTGGTTGGAGATCAAGGTCGCCTGCCGCCAGACCGGTAGATAACCTGGTTGGTTAAATTGCCAGGTGTAATGACCCGCCGCCGGTCCGAGCGTCACTACCCCGAAGGCCGGGTCAGTCGTGTTCGTCGCGCTGCCGGCGGGCCCGCTTTCCAGGATGGTCACACCCGCCAGCGGCTGGCCCACCTGATTGAGCGAGCGAGTGAACCCGAGCGCCGCCGCCGAGGCTTGGACCGTCGGCGCAAACACCCGCGTCACAAGCTGCGGCGCCAGATTCGTCGTAAACTCCAGCGCGAGCGTGCGCGGCTGGGTTTGGCCGGCCGCCGCCAGCGCGTTGTGCGTCAACTGTGGGCTCAGATCGAAGAAGGCTTGCCCCGCCGACACGCCGTCCGGGCGCAACGCCCCGCTGGTGCCGGTGAAGCGGTCCACCAGCAACACGACCGGGCCGGAGAACGTCGCGCTGGCCTTGTTGCTGAGTGTCACCTCCACGTCCCACTCGTTGGCCGCGCGGTTGAATCGCATCGCGGTAAAATACACATCGAGGTTGGTGGTCACCTCCTGCAAATCCAGCGTCACGCCGCCCAGCGGAAACTCGCGGGCTGCGGCCCAGCGTGCAATGCCCACCGCCACCAAACCGACCCCTAGCCACCGGCTCACGCTTGGCCACTCGGATGCACTTCGGCGCTTCACAGCTTCTCCTTCAACGGAACACTCTCCACTACAGGAGCGCGGGCGGCCCTCCCTCCCCTGTGGATGGTCGTGGGGTCGCAACACGCCTGGTTCTCGCACTGCCGGTTGCGGCGCTGCCGCAGCGATCGGGAACCGTCTGCGCACCGAGCTTTGGCGGAAGACCCAGCCTAGCGCCACAACTAGCGCCCAGAGTCGCACGCTCGGGGGTTCCGGGATGGAAGCGACCTGCGGTGGAGTGAACCACCCCAACGACATCGCCGAGTTCAGATTGTCGAAGAGATCACAACCGACCGTGAGAGTGGAGCCCGTGAACGCCGCCGGGACGGGCACTTGAACGGCAAAGGCAACGCCCTGGCCGCTGATCGGCTGGAGGCTGGGCGGCGCGATAGCCTGGCGTTGGATCGCAGCATCGGCCAACGGCACCGCTCCTGGCGCCGGCGGCGCCCAGAGCACGCCGCTGGCGTCGGCCGTCACCACCACGGCCGTCTCGTTCGTGGAGGCGCCTTGAAGGGAAACCGTGAACGAGTCGAGAAGAACCCCTGGCGCCGGCACTTCGCCACTCGCAAATCCAAAATCGAAGAGGATCATCGGGGCGGTCAAACCTTTGAACGAGAGGACCGCCTGTTGGCTTTGCAGCGGCGTACCACGGCCTGTCTGGAGCACAGTGAACGTGCCTTGTGCCCATAGGGCCGACCCCACTGCCCACCAACCCAGAATGCCGGCCCACCAGCGTTGAGCAGGCCGTCCGCGGCGCCACGTCCGCGGGCGCCAAGCGACGCGCCGACAAGCACACTCGAGCATGGGACTCAAGGCAGAGGCGTCTCTCACCCAAACAGGCAAGCAGACGCGGCGACACAGTACTCATCCTGAGGATGTTTGTCAACGCAACTGATGGTCGGCGGTGCGGTTGGGGTGCATCTTGACACTGTCCTTAGGATGAGTGGGTAAAAGGTTCCTCAACCGGCAGAAAGCGAGATGACATGAAGAATGAACGGAAGCCGGAAGCCTTGAAGCCGCTGCCGAACTTGGCGGCA
>JAJXZI010000224.1 GCA_021780115.1 bacterium
ACGAATCCACGTCGGTCTGCGCCTGCGAGGCGTCCATGCGTCCTGGCGTGAAGGGAACCGTCACGGCGTGGCCGGCCTTCTTCGCCGCGGCCTCGACCGCCGCGCACCCGCCCAGCACGATCAGGTCGGCAAGCGAAACCTTCTTGCCGCCGGCCTGCGCGCCGTTGAACTCGGCCTGGATCCTCTCGAGGGCTTTCAGCACGCTCGCCAGTTGCGCCGGCTGGTTGACCTCCCAATCCTTCTGCGGCGCGAGACGAATCCGCGCGCCGTTGGCGCCGCCGCGCTTGTCTGAGCCACGGAAGGTGGACGCTGAAGCCCAGGCGGTCGACACCAACTGCGAGATGGACAGGTTTGACGCCAGGATCGTGGCTTTGAGCGCGGCGATGTCCTTCGCATCGATCAAGGGGTGGTCGACCGCGGGGATGGGATCTTGCCAGATCAGCGTTTCGGCCGGCACTTCCGGGCCGAGATAGCGTGCGCGCGGCCCCATGTCGCGGTGGGTCAGCTTGAACCACGCCCGCGCGAAGGCGTCGGCGAACTGGTCCGGGTTCTCGTAAAAGCGCCTGGAAATCTTTTCGTAGACCGGGTCGAAGCGCAAGGCGAGGTCCGTGGTCAGCATGGTCGGCGCGCGACGCTTGGCTGGGTCGTGAGCGTCCGGAATACTGCCGGCGCCCGCGCCATGCTTGGGCGTCCACTGGTGTGCACCGGCCGGGCTCTTGGTCAGTTCCCATTCGTAGCCGAACAGGTTCCAGAAAAAGTTGTTGCTCCATTGGGTCGGCGTGGTGGTCCAGGTGACTTCCAGACCACTGCTGATCGTGTCGGCGCCTTTGCCCGTGCCGAAGCTGCTCTTCCAGCCGAAGCCCTGCTCCTCGATGCCGGCGGCTTCGGGCGCAGGACCCACCAGGGACGCATCGCCAGCGCCGTGGGTCTTGCCGAAGGTGTGGCCGCCGGCGATGAGGGCGACGGTTTCTTCGTCGTTCATCGCCATGCGCGCGAAGGTCTCGCGGATATCCTTGGCCGCCGCGACGGGGTCCGGCTTGCCGCCAGGCCCTTCCGGATTGACGTAGATCAGCCCCATCTGCACTGCAGCGAGCGGATTTTCGAGATTCCGTTCGCCGGAATAGCGTTTGTCATCGCCCAGCCAGGTGTTCTCCGATCCCCAGTAAACGCTCTCGTCCGGCTCCCAGACGTCCGCCCGCCCGCCAGCAAAGCCGAAAGTCTTGAAACCCATCGATTCCAGCGCGACGTTGCCGGTGAGGATGATCAGGTCGGCCCAGGAAATGTTCCGGCCGTATTTTTGCTTGATCGGCCAGATCAGCCGACGCGCCTTGTCGAGGTTGACGTTGTCCGGCCAGCTGTTGAGGGGCGCGAAGCGCTGCTGGCCCGCACCGGCGCCGCCGCGGCCGTCACCGATGCGGTAGGTGCCGGCACTGTGCCACGCCATGCGGACGAAGAAGGGGCCATAGTGGCCGAAGTCCGCCGGCCACCAGTCCTGTGAGTCGGTCATCAGCGCCCGGAGATCCTTCTTCACGGCGGCAAGATCGAGGCTCTTGAACGCTTCGGCGTAATTGAAACCCTTGTCCATCGGATCGGACAGGGACGAATGCTGGTGCAACATCTTCAGGTTGAGTTGGTCGGGCCACCAGTCGCGGTTCGACTGGCCGCCGCCAGCGGCGTGATGGAACGGACATTTCATTTCGGTTGACATGTTTCTCTACCTCGGGTCGTTTGAATCAGCCTCGGATGGCTCCTTGGTGCGCATGTGCCAGAAACCGGCAAGGGCAACTGTAGGCCATGGCGTTAGAAATTGAAAATTGAATGTTCTCATGCGATTGATTAAATAAATCTTCCGCCTCGTTTGCCGCGTGTCCGACAATCCGAGCCATGCCCTCCGATCACACCAAATTCCAATCCTCGGCCGACGGCGGCCTGCGCCTGGCCGACTTCGATTTTCACCTTCCTCCCGAGTTGATCGCCCAGCATCCGGCAGCCGAGCGCAGCGCCAGCCGGCTGCTGGACGCCCGCAGCCGTCCGCCGACAAACCGCGTGTTTCGCGACCTGCCCGCGCTGTTGCAGCCCGGCGACCTGCTGGTGTTCAACGACACCCAGGTGATCAAGGCCCGCCTGTTCGGCGCCAAACCTTCGGGCGGGGCGGTGGAACTGTTGGTCGAGCGCGTGCTGGACGGCAACGAAGTGCTCGCTCACATGCGGGTCAGCAAAAAACCGGTCCCCGGTACGGTGCTCGACATGGAAGGCGGCTTCCAGGCCGAGATGCGCGGGCGCTGGCCCGACGCCGACGGCGCCCTGTTCCGCCTGCGCCTGAGCGAAGATCCCTACGCCCTGATGCACGCGCATGGCCATGTGCCGCTGCCGCCCTACATCCACCATGCCGACGACGCCGACGACGCGCGGCGTTACCAGACCGTGTTCGCACGCGCCCCGGGCTCGGTGGCCGCCCCTACGGCCGCGCTGCATTTCGACGAAGCGCTGCTCGCCGCGCTGGACGCGCGCGGCGTGCAGCGCGCCCATGTCACGCTGCACGTGGGGGCCGGCACCTTCCAGCCGGTGAAGGTGGCCGAGATCGCCCGGCA
>JAJXZI010000200.1 GCA_021780115.1 bacterium
ACGATCAACGACAAGCACATCGAGATCATCGTGCGCCAGATGTTGCGCAAGGTGCGCATCACCGAGCCGGGCGACACCCAGTTCCTCTGGGGCGAGCAGATTGACAAGATTGAGTTTGATGATGAGAACCAGCGCGTCGAGAAGATGGGCGGCAAGCCCGCCGAGGCCCAGCCGGTGTTGCTGGGCATCACCAAGGCCTCGCTTGAAACCGAGAGCTTCCTCAGCGCCGCTTCGTTCCAGGACACCACCCGGGTGCTGACCGATGCCGCCACGCGGTCCAAGGTGGACTACCTGCGCGGGTTCAAGGAAAACGTGATCATGGGCCACATCATTCCGGCTGGCACCGGTTACGATTTCCACCGCAAGGTGCATCTCAAACCGCTCGTTGAGATCGAGGAAGAATCAGAGCTGGAGACCGCGCTGCTGGGCGACACCCCGGCGGCCGGCTGAAGTTCGGGAAAAAGGCCGAAATACTAGTTGCACCGAAATGCGCCTTTGCTATTATCCGCGTTCCTGTTTTTCCGGGTAAGGGCAAACGCAGGAAGCCGTTAGCACGCAATGCCGACAATCAATCAACTGGTCCGCAAGGGCCGCAACAAGCTCCGGCACAAGTCGAAGTCGCCGGCCTTGGAAGGTTCGCCGTATCGTCGCGGCGTCTGCATCCAGGTCATGACGCGCACGCCCAAGAAGCCGAACTCGGCGATGCGCAAGGTCGCCAAGGTGCGCCTCACCAACGGGTATGAAGTGATCGCCTACATTCCCGACGAGGGCCACAACCTGCAGGAGCACTCGATCGTGCTCGTGCGCGGCGGCCGGGTGAAGGATTTGCCCGGCGTGCGCTACCACATTGTGCGCGGCACGCTCGACGCGGCGGGCGTGGAGAAGCGCCGCGTGAGCCGCTCGAAGTACGGCGTCAAGCGGCCGAAGGAAGGCGCGAAACCCGCGGCGGTCGCGGCCGCGCCGGCGGCGCCCGCCGCCGCGTGACCGGTTCAACGATTTAACGATCCCACTCTCCGATGTCTCGACGTCGTCAAGCAGTCAGGCGCCCGGTGGTCCCGGACGCGAAGTTTAACCACGTGTTGGTGGCCCGCTTGGTCAACACCGTCATGGTGTGCGGCAAGAAGAGCGTCGCCCAGCGCATCGTGTACGGGGCGTTCGACCAGATCACCGTCAAGAATCCAGCTTCCAACCCGCTGGAGATCCTGCAGAAGGCCGTGGACAACGCCAAGCCGCGCATCGAAACCAAACCCCGGCGTGTCGGTGGCGCCACGTATCAGGTGCCCCTGGAGGTGCCCTCGGACCGGCAGGCGGCGCTGGCGTTGCGCTGGCTGGTGGACTTTGCCGACAAGCGCAAGGGCGTGCCGATGCAGCAGGCGCTGGCCGCTGAAATCCTGGAAGCCTACCAGGGCCAGGGCAACGCGATTCGCAAGCGCGACGAGGTCCACAAGATGGCCCAGGCCAACAAGGCCTTTGCGCATTTCCGCTGGTAGGACAACGATAATTCAGAGCGCCCCGACGGCTGGTGGTAACGCGGGGCGTTTTTGTTCCCTGGAATTGGTTCCGGAATTTGAGATGGAAGCCGTGATGGAAAACAACAGACCGGTGAATTCGCCGACTCGGCCGTATCCGATGGAGCGCACGCGCAACATTGGCATAGCCGCGCACATCGACGCGGGCAAGACGACCACGACCGAGCGCATTCTCTTTTACACCGGGCTCATCCACAAGATGGGCGACGTGGATGACGGCAACACCGTCACCGACTGGATGGAGCAGGAACGCGAGCGCGGCATCACCATTACCTCCGCCGCCACCACATGTTACTGGACTCAGAAGGACGACGGCTTGGTCAAGTTGTTCGCCAACACCCCGCACCGCGTCAACATCATTGATACGCCCGGCCACGTGGATTTCACGGCCGAGGTCGAGCGCTCCCTGCGCGTGCTCGACGGCGCCGTCGCCGTGTTCTGCGGCGTCGCCGGCGTCCAGCCGCAGTCCGAAACCGTCTGGCGGCAGGCGACGAAGTACAAGGTTCCGCGCATCGCCTTCGTCAACAAGATGGACCGCACCGGCGCGAACTTTGAAAACGCGGTCAACGAGATGCGCAAGAAGCTCGGCGCCTACGCCTATCCCGTTTTCCTGCCGATCGGCAAGGAGGATGCCCTCCGCGGCGTCATCGATGTCGTCAACCAGAAGGCCATTCTTTACGACCCGGACGACGATTTTGGGATGAAGTACGAGGTCACGGAGATTCCCGCCGACCTGAAACCCGGCGCGGAGATGGCCCTGGCCGAGTTGATCGATGCCGTCTCCAACAAGGACGACCAGATCGCCGAACTCGTCATTGAGGACAAACGCATCGAGCCAGCCGTGCTCAAGGCCGCCATTCGTCGCCTGACCTGCAAGATCGAGATGGTGCCGGTCCTGTGCGGCTCCGCCTTCAAGAAGCGCGGCGTCCAGCCGCTGGTGGACGCGGTGGTGGATTATCTGCCCTCGCCGCTCGACGTGCCGGCCGCCCGCGGCCAGGATCCCGAAGACGCCGCCCGCGCCATCGAAGTGCCGTCGGACGACCACGGCAAATTCTGCTCGCTCGCCTTCAAGCTCTGGACCGACCCCTACGTCGGCAAACTCGTCTTTTTCCGCGTCTATAGCGGCACGCTCAAGAAGGGCGAAATCATTTACAATCCGCGGACCCGCAAACGGGAGCGCGTCAGCCGGGTGATGATGATCCAGGCCGACAAGCGCATTGACGTGGACACGGTTTATGCCGGCGACATCGCCGCCTTGGTGGGCCTGCGGAACATCACGACCGGCGACACGCTCTGCGACGAGGATTTCGAGGTCACGCTCGAACCGCCCACCTTCCCCGAACCGGTCATCTCGATGGCCGTTGAGCCGAAGACCCGCGCCGACCGGGACAAGCTGAGCGAAGGTTTGCAGCGTCTCGCGGAAGAAGACCCGACGTTCCGCTGTTTTACCAACGAGGAGACCGGCCAGCTCATCATCGCCGGCATGGGCGAGCTGCACCTGGAAATCATCCGCGACCGGTTGTTCCGCGAGTTCAAGGTCGAGGCCACGGCCGGCGCGCCGCAGATCGCCTACCGCGAAACGGTCACCAAGTCCGCCGAGGGCGAAGGCAAGTTCATCCGCCAGTCCGGCGGACGCGGCCAGTACGGCCACGCCTGCATCACGCTGGGCCCGAACGAGCGCGGCAAGGGCGTCGAGATCGAAAACGAGATCGTCGGCGGCGCCATCCCCAAGGAATACATCCCGGCCGTCATCCACGGCCTCGAGGAGGCCGTCGCCGGCGGCGTGCTGGCCGGCTACCCGATGGTGGACCTGAAGATCGCCATCACGGACGGGACTTTCCACGAGGTTGACTCCAGCGAGCTGGCGTTTAAGATGGCGGGCATTTTCGCCCTGAAAGACGCGGCGAAAAAGGCGCACGCGATCTTGCTCGAACCGATCATGAAAGTCGAAGTCACGACGCCGGATGAGTACCAGGGCGACCTGCTGGGCGACCTGAACCGCCGCCGCGGCAAGATCATCGCCATTGACGTGAAAGACACGGCGACGATCATCAGCGCGGAAGTGGCGCTGGCCGAGATGTTCGGCTACGCCACCGCCATTCGCTCGCTCTCGAAAGGCCGCGCGGCCTACTCGATGGAGCCGCTGGCCTTCGAGCCGGTGCCCAACAGCATCGCCGAAAAGATTCTCGACACCGCCAAGTCCCGGCCGGCGGCGCGCAGTTGACCGGCCCAACCATCAAATTGTTCTTTGTATGACTGGACAACGCATCCGCATCCGATTGAAGGCCTTTGACCACCGCGTCATCGACCAGTCCGCGCGCGACATCGCGGACACCGTCAAGCGCACCGGCGCCCGCGTGGCCGGGCCGATCCCGCTGCCGACCCGCACCGAGCGGTTCACCGTGCAGCGCTCGCCCCACTCGGACAAAAAGTCCCAGGAGACCTTCGAGCAGCGCACCCACAAGCGGCTCATCGACATCATCGAGCCGACCGCCAAGACCGTGGACGAGCTCAAAAAGCTCAACCTGCCGGCGGGCGTCGATATCACCATCAAGATCTAGCCACCTATGCCCCTCGGACTCATCGGCAAGAAGCTGGGCCAGACGCGCGTCTATGACGCCAACGGCGTGGCGCAACCCGTGACCATCGTCCTGGCGGGACCCAACCGCGTGCTCCAGATCAAGCGGACCGACACCGACGGTTACAACGCGGTGCAACTGGCCTTCGGCCCCCAGAAGCCGCAGCGCCTCACCCGGGCCGCCCTCGGCCACCTCGTCAAGTTTGGCGTCCTCGATCAGGCCGCGGCGGACAAAGCCCGGGACAAAGGCGACAAGCTCGCGCTGGCCGCCGTCGCCCGGATCCGGGAATTTCGTGATTTCTCCAAGGACGTGAAGACCGGCGACCTCCTCGGCCCGGCCTTGTTCGCGGCCGGCGATTTCGTGGACGCCATCGGCGTCACCAAGGGCCGCGGGTTTGAAGGCGTCGTCGCCCGCCACGGCTTCCGGGGCGGCGACTCGACGCACGGCGCCAAGGGCTGGCATCGCCGCAGCGGCGCCATCGGCCAGCGCCTGTTTCCCGGCACCGTCATGCGCGGCATGAAGATGCCCGGCCACATGGGCCAGGTGCGCCGCACTGTGCAGAACCTCGAAATCATCCAGGTGCGCGAGGCGGAGCAACTGCTGCTCATCCGGGGCGCGATCCCCGGCGCCAACGGCGACTACGTCATCATCCGCGAAGCCAAGAAACTGCCGCAGGCCCTCGCCCGCCGGCGCCGCGAGGACGCCGGCCAGAAGGCGGCGGCCGCCAAGGACAAGAAAGGCGCCGCCAAAGCCGCGCCCGCCAAAGCCGCGCCCGCCAAGAAATAGCACGCCATGAAACTCACCGTCAAAGACCTCCAGGGCCGCGACCAGGGCGAATACGAAATCTCGTTTCCCCTGATCGAAAACGGCCGCGGCACCCAGGCCGTCCACGATGCCGTCGTCGCCTATCGGGCCAACCAGCGGATGGGCACCGCCTGCACCAAGAC
Organism: bacterium; assembly: GCA_021780115.1. Taxonomy (GTDB): domain Bacteria; phylum Verrucomicrobiota; class Verrucomicrobiia; order Limisphaerales; family JAJXZI01; genus JAJXZI01. The sequence goes on from JAJXZI010000200.1 coordinate 5,056, forward strand.
CGTCGGCGAAGTGGCCGGCTCGAACAAGAAACCTTGGCGCCAGAAAGGCACCGGCCGCGCCCGCGCCGGCTCCTTCCAGTCGCCCCTTTGGCGCGGCGGCGGCGTCGTCTTCGGTCCCCGGCCCCGCGATTTCGGCAAGAAAGTCAACCGCAAGACCAAGACGCTCGCCCTGCGCAAGGCCCTGGGTGAGCGGTTGCGCGCCGGCGACGTCATCCTCGTGGACGACCTGAAACTGGAATCCCCGAAGACCCGGAATTTCGTCGGCGTCCTGGCGGCGCTCGGCGTCACCGGCACCAGCTTGCTGGTGTCGCGGGAATCCGACCTGAACCTGGTGCGCGCCTCGCGCAACGTGCCGGGCGTCGAGTTGACCACGGGCGATTCGCTGAACACGTACCAGGTGCTGCGCCCCGCCAAACTGGTGTTCACCCGCGGCGCCTTCGCGCAGGTCGAGGCGCGGCTCCAGCAGACCTCCCATGAATAGCTTTGAGATCATCAAGACGGTGCGCCTGACGGAGAAAGGCACCCGGCAGGCCGAGAAGTTGAACCAGTACACCGTCGTCGCCGACCGCCGGGCCACCAAGCCCCAGATTCGCCAGGCCGTCCAGGAACTCTTCAAGGTGAAGGTGCTCCGCGTGAACACCCTCAACGTCTTCGGCAAGCTCCGCCGCCAGCGCACCCACCAGGCCGGCCAGGCCCCCGACTGGAAGAAGGCCATCGTCACCTTGAAGGCGGGCGACAAGATCGTCCTCACGTAAACGCCCGGTCCTCCTCCGTGAATCGTCCCCCGGAGCGCGGACAGCCGTGTCCGCGCGACTGGGAACCAATGAACTCGCGGACAAGGCTGTCCGCGCTCCTTGCCGCCGGCGGTTCTTGGTCCCGAGGCCGTCTCCTTGGTGGAGGCCGCGGCGGCACCGGAAGCGCCGTGCGCAAGGCCGGCACGCGGAGCGCCAGCGGGGCCGGCGTCGGCCCGGACGGGAATCCGGGAAATCTCCGCGCTACGGCTTCTCCGGCACGGCGATCACGTCGCCGTCGCGGACCCAGAGGTCGCTGACGGGGTCCACCGTCTGCTCGTTGAAAACCCACTCGCGCGGCTGGCCGGTGGCGGGATCCACGCGCCGCACCGTCACCCGCGTCAGGTCCGACGTGCTCAGCAACCGCGCGCTGCCGGTCAGGACGGCTTTGAGGCGGAAGGGGAGGGCGATGGAGGAAACAACGAATTCCACTGGTGCGCCGTAAGGTGGCCCTGCAGGCATCCTGTCAAAGCTTGTGAATAGGCTGACCGTTTGTTGCTGGCCTTTCACCTCGACGGTTAGTTTGCGCCCCAAGCACTTGGCCAACGAACCGACGAATCCATCTGGCAAGCCCCGCCATTGTTCGTTGAGTTTGTGCTCTCGGTCCGGGATGTCCACCAAGTCGCCCCATTCCAGCGGCATGTCCTTCGAGCAATCGCCGGCCGCCACCAGCGCGGCGGCATCCACCGGAATGTCGGTGAGTTTTCCCGTCTTGGGATCGCGGCGCGTGATCGTGACCTTGCTGAAATCCGGGAATGGAACCACCGCAGCGCCGGGATTATTCCACCCCCACGGCAGCGCCGCGATGGCTTCAAACAGCGTGAAGTGGTTGAGCGCATTGGTCCCTTGCCGGAAGACGGGAAAGGCCACGTCAGTGCTGCGCCGCGTGACGGTGATCTGGCCCGGCCGCGGCACCCAGTCCTGCGCCCCGGCGCGTCGCAGCATCTCCACCATTTCGGCCGGCAGGGATTGCCCTCCACCTGGTGGGGGACGTTGCTTCAGAATGTCCAACGCGGTCTGCCCCTGGTTGTTCACCGCATTGACATCCGCGTGGTGGGCCAGAAGCGCTGCCAGACCGTCTGCCTTGACGTAGATCACCGCGAATTGGAGCGGAGTGTATCCGTCGCTCGTCTTTGCGTTCACGTCGGCCCCGTGGTCCAGGAGGGCCACCATGACATTGGTGTTTCCTCTCGTCACGGCGAGCGCCAGCGGCGTCAAGCCCTGCGAGTTCTTGCTTTCGACGGCGGCGCCGTGTCGGAGGAGGTCTTCCACGATCGGTTGGTCGCCCCGCCAGATGGCGGCGTGCAGCGGAAGATCGCCCTTGGTATCCGCCAGGTTTGGGTCGGCCTTGGCTCGCAGCAGGGCCGTGACAACGTCGGTACTCCCCTTCTCGACGACCAGGCGCAGGGGCGTTTTGCCTTGTTTGTTCCGCGCATTGACCGAGGCCCCGTGGTCCAAAAGGAGCTTGACGATGGCCGCATTGCCTTGGTCGCAAGCGATCTCCAAAGCGGCGACGGGCCCTTCTCCGAGAGAGACGGACACGATGGCGCCCGTCGGGTTGCGCTGGAAAGCAGGATAATTCCCTGAAGCATTCGGGTTCGCCCCGTGTTCCAACAGCATCCTTGCCAGAGCCTCATCCGGACAGGCCACGGCCAAGAGGAGCGGCGCCGGAACCGACCCCGCGTTGGGATCGGCGCCGGCCGCCAACAATAGCCCGGCGGCATCGCGCTTGTCGTACGACGCAGCTATTTCCAGCGGCGTCGTCCTTTGGTTGTTGCCGATGTTGATTTCCGCCTTGGCCGCCAGGAGCGCTTTGATGGCGGCGGAATTTCCGTTGAGCGCCGCCAGGTGCAGCGGCGCGGTGCCGGCTTTGTCCTTCGCGTTGACGTCCGCCTTGTGCGCCAGCAGCAGGGCCACGAGTTCCGGACTGCCGTTCTGGGCGGCGCGATGCAGAGCGGTGGCGCCGGCGTCGTCGGCGGCGTTCACGTTCGCGCCGTGGTCCAGGAGCAGTGGCACCATCGCCTTTTGCCCTCCGCCGACCAGAGTCATCAACGGCGTGCGGCCTTGGTCATCCCGGGTATTGGTGTCGGCGTGGGCGGCGATGAGCAGTTCCACGATGTTTTGAAACCCACGATACAGCGCCACGTCCAGCGGCGTCAGCGGCGCCAGGGCGTCGAAGCGCAGGTCATCCATGCCGACGCTTTCCCCCCCATTCCCTGCGGAGGTGCGCACGTTGACCGGCGCACCGGCGTCAATCAACGCCTTGGCGACTTGGGCGTAACCTTTGAGCGCGGCCAAGTACAGCGGGGTCACGCCGCCGCGAGTGGCCCGGTCCGGCTTCGCCCCGCGACGCAGCAACAAATCCACGACGGCCAGGTGGCCGTTGCCGGCGGCGAAATGCAGCGGCGTCAGCCCCGGCTGCGCGATGCCGTTGACGGCGGCGCCGTGGTCAAGGAGGAACTGGACGACTTCGAGTTGGCCCTTGCCGGCGGCGGCCTGGAGCAAGGTCTCGCCGTTCTTGCCCGGCGCGTTGATGAGGTCGGGGCTTTGCGCCAAGAGCGTCTGGATGCGCTGGATTTCGCGCGGCTCGGCGTCCGGTCCGGCGGTGGTGCCGGAGGCATTGGCGGTCTCCGGCGAGGCCGCGGGTCCGGCGGCGGCCTGCAAGACTTGCAGCCGCGCCTTCTGATTGCCGACGATGAAGTCCACTCGTTGCGTGATTTCGGAAAGCTGCGTGTTCAACTCCGCCTCGGCATCCGCCAGGTGGTTGGTGCTGAGCATGCTTCCCGATCTGAAGTAGCCGGGACCAACTAGAGGCATCCCTTCGAAAGGCGGTCGCGGTCCTCCAGGCCCGATCGCGATTTGAAGCCAGTCCCGCTTCCAATTGGGATCGGCCTTCCACCTGGCTTCCTGCTCCTGAAGTGGCGGCAGATTCAGCAGCATGTCCTTAAGCTGGTCGTCGGGGAACAGCGCCAGCACGGCGCGGGCGCGTTCTTCCGGAGCGTTCTTGAGCAGGTCCAGCCCGGTGAGTTGCGCGGCCAGCAGATTGGCTTCCGCCGAAACCGCCCCCGGCGCGGTCGTTCCGGCGCCCGCGCCGGCCGGCGGCACGCCCAACGCGCCCAAGTCCTGCCGGCTCAGCGTGACGAGCGGCGCCTGGTCGGAGAAGTCGCGCAGGACGCGCTGGTATTGGACGACGGCCTCGTTGGTGCGGCCCAGCTTGCGGTAGCACTCGCCCAGCCGGAACACCGCCGTCCCCGCCAGCTTGCGGTCCTGGTCGAACTGCGTGACGACCGACTGGTAGGCGGCGATGGCGGCGTCGAGGTTGTGGTTGGCCTCCTCCTCGAACAGGCCCTTTTGCAGCGCGCCGGTGGGGTCGTTGGCGGCGCGGGAGGCCCGTCCCCCGGCGAGCACGCAGACCGTCAAGGTGAGGAGAATTTTTGTTTTCATGGTTGGTCTATTGTCAATGCCAAGGTGCCCAGCGCGAAGACGCCGAGCCAGCAGCGACGGCTCCCCCGTCCCCGCGCCGATTCGCTGAACGGGCCGGAGCGCCGGCTTGGAGCCGGCTTTCGGCGCGCGGCCGGGCCAAGCCGGCCGCAAGCCGGCGCTCCCGTTGGGGGGCGGCTCCGGTTCTGCGTCGCTGCGTTTTCATTCGTCGTCGGGATTCTGCCACCGCGCGCCGCGGCAGTTGTCATGGTTTTGCAAAATCGGGCGGCAAGGCGCTCCGCGTTTCATCCTTCGTCCCTCATCCTTCCAGCTTGTAGCCCACGCCGTGGACGGTCTTGAGCCAGCGGGGCGCGTCGGGGCGCGGCTCCAGTTTGGCGCGCAGGCTGGCGACGTGGTTATCGACGGTGCGCGTGGTGGGGAAGGCGGTGCAGCCCCAGACGACGTCGAGGAACCGCTCGCGCGTGACCGGCTCGCCGGGCGTGGCGGCCAGGAGGCGGAGCATGGCGAATTCCTTGGCGGTGAGATGAATCGGCTTCCGTCCGCGCCTGGCCGTCTGCCGCGCCAGGTCAATCTCCACCTCGCCGAGTTTCAGCCGGGTGGGCGGCGGTGCGTCCCGCTGCGTGCGGCGCAGCAAGGCCCGGATGCGCGCCAGCAGTTCCTCGGTGCTGAACGGTTTCA
>JAJXZI010000061.1 GCA_021780115.1 bacterium
CCGCTCCTCCAGAGCGAAACCCTCACCCCCGCCGTCCTGCCGCCGGCGGGCGGCCTCCAGGTGGACGACCGCATCACCAGCCAGGCGGCCACGCTCAACGAGAACCTGGGATTCCGCCTGCTCCGGCCGCTGCCGGATGGGTGGGGCGTGCGCTCGTCGTTCTCCGCCGGTCTGGATTTCAAAAACTTCCGGGCCGCCACCATCCAGAGCCGCGTCTTCCAGGCGACGGAGTACGTGCCGCAATTCGGCTCGAACGGGCCGCCGTTCGCGGCGTTTCCCTCGCCGCCCGTGCCCAGTTCGCGCACGCTCTTCACCAGCGTCGAGTACCTGCCCCTTTCCCTGGGCTGGAACGCCATGAAGGACGACCGGTTCGGGCGCACGACCTTCAACCTCGCCAGCGCCTTCCAGTTCGCGGACGTGGTCAGCACCGCGTCGGAGTTCCAAAACGCCGCCGGCTCGACGAAGGCCGACGGCCGCTACTGCATCCTCACCGCCGGGGCGACGCGCGACCAGAATCTGTACGAAGGCTGGGGCGTGCGCCTGCACGCCGACGGCCAGTGGGCCAATCAGCCGCTGCTCAGCACCGAGCAATTCGCCCTCGGTGGCGCGCCGGGCGTGCGCGGCTATTACGACGGCGCGCAATACGGTGACACCGGCTGGCGCGCGCAGTTCGAGCCGCACACGCCGTTTCTGAACGTCGGCCCGCTCGACGCCGGCTCGCTGGGCGTCACGCCACCGATCCTGGTCCGGTTTTACAGCTTCGTGGACTACGGCCAGAGCTACCTGCTGGATCCCGGCCCGCGGCCGGCCGCCGTCGCGCTGCTCGGCGCCGGGGTGGGACTCAATTGCAGCATCGGCGAGCGTCTGGACTTCCGGCTGCTCTGCGGGGTGCCGTTGCTCAACACGCCCGGCACCCCGGCCGGCGCCGTGCGGGTGACGTTCGGCGTGGGCGCGCAGTTCTGATCCGGTGGATCGAGCGTCACCGTCGAAACGACGCGGAAGGCTGTGGAGGGTTCAAAACGTAACAATCGGGGTGTTGCTACCGTGTGACGGTTCGGTTACGCCCTGAGGCCGAACCCGACGGTTGAAAGAACCGCGAACATGAAAACCACCAGCTCGCAGAAAGCACGCACCAACGCAGCCCGCCTGGCCGCCGAAGCTGTGGCGGCGGAGGCGCAAGCCGCAGCGGCCCAAAAACGAGCGCGCTTGGCCAAGGGGAGCCTCAAACAGGCCCGGAAGGCATTCAAAGCAGCGAAGAAGGCCGCCAAACAAGCCCGCAAGAAAGCCAAGGCGGCGCAGAAGGCGTTGCAGGCGGCGCCAAGGAAGTCGCCCGCCCGCAAGCCCGCGTCGGGCAAGGCGCGGCCACCGGCGAAGCACCGCACGAAGAAATCCGCGGCCAGGGCTGCGGCGCTGCTTTCCCCGCCCGCTCCGCCGGCATCGGCGCCCGCAACGGCGGCGCGGGTGGCCTGAGCGCCGCCGGCCCCTCCGCGTTTCACGAACGGCCGGGCGCCGCGGCGCGCGGGCTGCGCAGGGCCCGCTCAATCCGCCGGATCAGTTCCGCGGGGCTGATGGGCTTCGATAGGTATTCGTCCGCGCCACAGGCCAATCCATTGTACCGGGCCAACTGACCCGGCAACGCCGTGAGCAAGAGGATCGGAATGGAGTGGGTCGGCGGATGACGGCGCAGCAGTTCGCAGAGGGTGAAGCCATCGATCTGCGGCAGCATCAGATCCAGCAGGATCAAATCCGGCAAATGCCGGCAGGCTTGGTCGAGCGCCTCCTCCCCGTCGTGGGCGAGCAACGCCGCATGACCGTTGCGTCGCAGATGGAACGCGACCAACTGCGTGAAGTCTTTCTCGTCATCGACAACCAGGATGGTGGCTGGCATGGATCGGGGATAGCCGGTGCGCGTTACAGGTCGCTGGCGGACACGTTAAAAAGTGGTGACGAGTCCTCGCGACGGCGGCCAGGGTGTTGCGCCCAACTGCGAACGACACTCACTGGACCTTCAGCCCCCCAGGCCCAACTGCCAACGCCACGACAGACCGGCGCTCCGGCCATCCACGCGGCGCGCCAACGTCAGGAATTGCCCCGCGCCCGCCCGGTTCCCGTTCATGGCCTGTTCGCAACGCGGTAATCGCGAAGTGTTCTCAGCGCGGACGGAGCCGGAAGAACCGCGCCGCGTCGCCCACGCCGTTGGTCAGGGCGTAGCGGTCTGCGGTCAGGGTCGGGGCGTTGGTGAGGGCCGTCCAGTCCGCCGGTTCCAGCGAGGTCGCCGTCTCGACCCCGTAACCACCCGCCGTGGCCGGCCAGGTCAACCGCACGGTGCCGCCGGCCGCGCTGGCGATCTGCAATTGCGGCGGCTGGAGCGAGAAGAACCGGATGTTCTCCACTTGCAGCGTGGCATGGGTCGAAGTGCCGCCCATCAGCCCGAAGAACAGCGCGTTCGTCGCGCCCGCTCAGGCCGACACGTCCATCAGGCGGCTGGCCGAGAGGCCGTTGGTGGGCACGTATTTCGCCTCCAGCGAAAACAGATTGTTGGTGCCCAGGCCGCAGCCGATCACGTTGTCCATCGGATCGCCCGCCACGGTGAAGTCGAAAGCCATCGCGGCGGCGCTGGTCGGAATCAGCAGGGGCACCCAGGCCATCGGCGGGCCGCCACTGCCGTCCTTAAGCGGCGAAGGGGGAAGGGTGTGGAAGGTCAGCCGCAGCGTCGCGGAATTCCAGAGACCCACCAGCGTCTGGGTGCCTTGGGCGGCCACGTTCCCCACATAATCGAAGCCCTGCGAAACCCACTGCCGCGCTTGTCCGACGTCACGTCTCCCGCCACCTGCGCCGCTCCCATCAGTCCTTGCACGACTGCGTCCGCTCCGTTGCCAAATGCGGCACGATTGCTAGCGCGAAATCCTGCGGCGGGAATGGTCCCGAAGCCAACTCACGTGTGACCGAAGGGGTCTGGTGGTGCGTCGTCCCTTCGGGAAATTCCGCCGGCGACGGCGGGAAATCGGAAGCCGGCAATCCTTTGGCCGTGACGTACTCGTGGCTGCGTTGAAACCCAGCGGGTTCATTGGGTTGGCCGGATCTGCCACGGACTTTTCATACCAGTCCATCGGGTATCCATGCGCATACTCGACATATCTGAGCGCAAAGTCCGCCGAATTCGACGCCGCCGACGGCGCCCACCGTTGGAAACGACGCTCGGCCTCAAGCAGAACACCGAAGCCGCCCTCCGTGCCGACCTGGCGGACCTGACCGCCAAGCGATTCGCCTACGACACTGGGGCGTCCGACAGCGCGGCCAAGGCCTCAGCGGTCACCGTCGCCCGGCCCAACGCCCGCGCCTTCCTCACCAGCGTCCGCGACCTGTTCAAGAACTTCTTCGGCCCCAAGCCGTCCGCGGCCTGGGTCGCGGCGGGCTGGCCGGCCAACTCCATCGCCGTGCCCGCGACCAGTGATTTGCTCCTGCCGCTGCGCCAGTCCGTCGCGCTTTACCTCACCGCCAACCCCGCGCGCAAAAACGCGCCGCTCAACCGCAGCGCCGCCAACCAGCAGGGCCAGGCGGAACACGCCGCTGCGGAGAAAATCCGCCACACCGTCGTCACCGTCGAAGACCACTACCCCGAAGGTGGCTTGGGCGATCCGTCGCGGGTGAACTTAGCGCCGAGGGCATTCGCGTCCACAAGCTGGCGGTGGGCGACCTGCCCCGCTCCGGCAAACCGGAGGAACTGCTGGCGAAGTGCGGGATCGACGCGGCGGCCATCGTCAAGAAGGTCAAGGCGCTGGGGTAGTTCTCACCGCTTGCCAAAGCACGTTTCCGGCTTCAACTCGACGAAAAGGGACACCCATTAGCGTGAGGCCGGCGCTCAGCCGAGTCAGGGCGAGATACCTCCGGAGAGGTACTTTGCGGCAGCGGCGGTGGCCTTGGCCACCAGCAGAGAGATGTTCTTCATCAGGGTGGTGGGATCATTGCTGATTTGGTACAAGCGGAACTCGGTCGGGGATTCCTGCACGATAATCACGGTGGCATCGCCAGTAGTAGTAGCTTTCAATTTGCTGAAAGAGTCGTGACTCAAGGGTACCGAATTTGAGGTAAGGATAGATCTGTAGGCCCGGTCCGAGGCGTCGATCTCTGTGACGCCAATTGTGCGGAAGCCGCCGAAACCATCTTTCCCCGCAGTCTGGACTGCCAGTTCGAGGCCTTCCGCCTGTTCGCTTACGCCTTTGAGGAAGCCGCTGGGCACCCGCCGGGTCAATTCCGCCAACGCATTCGACGCCTGTCTGCCGGCCGGGCCTTTGATTTGATAAAGCAGGTTGGTCCAGTCCTCACGGCTAGTCAACGGTTGGACATTGGTCTGGTTCGCCGACAGCCAGTCCTTTTGCCGATTGAGAAATGCGATCGTTCTGAGAACCTCCCAGTCGATGCGGGGGGCCAACCCGACGGCGTTGTTGGTCTGGAAGAACTCCTCGAAAATCGCAAGACGGTTCTTAACGTTTTGGTCGGCTGTTTGCAGGGCGTCCAGAAACCGTTTTCGGCTCTCCAGACCTAGCCGCAATGCGACTCGCTGGGTTGCAATTGCGGACGTGAATTCCGCGTTGGTCACGTTGTGTATTTGTTCCAAAAGAAATGCTTCACTTTTGGTTTGGTGCTCGTAAATACTTTCCAGGCTTACTCTCACCAGGTCTTGCGCTTGTTGGAGTTGTCTCAAAGCGGCCATGGCGCGCAGGGCCTTGATCCCATAGGGGCTGTTGTCCTTGAGCTTCTGCCCGGAGGCAGTCAGCACTCGATCCAATTGAATTGTAGTAGAGGCGCATCCGCACAGGCCAAGCAGACCCGCGCCGACCACGATCCTGATCAAGGTTCGGTTCATGGTAAGTTATCCGGCAAGGAACCCTCGTTGAAAACGCCGAATGCCGTGGGCACCAGCATTTTGATGACGTTTGTCAAAACCGCTTGGTTGGTGGCGCCCACTTGGATGGCCTGAAGCACCTCCAGGGCCGCTGCGGCGCGGGTTTGTTGTGCCGCGGCTTGCTGGCGTCCGATGTTCTTGTAACTCCGGCCGATGTCAGTCACCTGTCCAAGAATCGTATCCACATCGCCGGAAACCTGGTCGAGATTGGACACTTTAGTCTTGGTCCAGAACACCAATTTGCGGAAATGGATAGGATTCACATCCCCATTCATTCCCACCGACACGATGTCTGGTCCGGACAGGCTGTTGAGCCAGAGCAGTCGGGCGAGTTTCTTGAATGGCGCCTCGATGTCCTCCACGCCATCGACCGAGAAGAACACCGTGTTAGTCGGCCCCGCGAGTGCTACCAACGCCAGTGTCTTTTGGGCAGATGCCTGCTCCAACTGAAAGAGGAGCGCGCCGGCATTGGTTTCCCTTTGCGTAGCGAATTGGCTCCGCCATAGGAGTGTGTCCAGCCTCTCCCCCAGTTCCGCCCGGGAACGGGTGGCGTCTGCGAGCGCCATGCCGGCGGAGTTCAACGTGTTCGTGGCCGCGTGGTACTGCCCGCGCATGACGTCGAGATGGCCCTTCATTTCAGCCACGAGGTTGGCCGGGTTGGCCGCCCCGGCCTGAGCCAACTCCTGCCAGGCTAGCGCGAGAGCATTCGTCGCCTGATGGATGTATGTCCCGGCGTTGTTGAGGCGAACCTTGGTTTTTGCCAATTGGTTGCTCCGGACCTGCTGGAGGCCGGGGACGGCCGTCCCAACCGCGCTCAAGTTCGTCTGAACTTCGTCGATCTGCGCTTGGGCCTTGGCCAAGTAATTCGTCGTCTCCACGACTGCCGAAGCCGGAAGATTCGTGACGGAAGCGGAAGCCAAAGCTTCCGCCAGTGTCTGATGCGCCTCGGCGACCGCGTGCGCGGCCTCACAAAGCTCGGTTCGCATGTGGTAAAGCTGTTGACTGGCTTGGAACACTGGGTTGCTGACTGCTACGTCCGTTAGGGCGTTGGTTAGCCTCGTGGCAGCGTCGCCCAGATTCGTCCGAGCGCTGTCCAGTTCACTTTGCGCTTCGGCCAGACCGCCGCGGACCGCGCTGGCTTGGTCCCCGGTCAAAACGCGAAACGCCGCGGCGTTGGTTTGGGCCCGGTTGAACTGCTGCTGCGCATTGGTGAGGGCATCGCCGGTATGCGCGACCGTGTCCTGCCCGTCCGCGAACTGGCGTTGCGCTTTGAGCAGTCGGTTGGTAGCGGCCTGCCATTGGTTCTCGACCTCGGCGAGTCGGGCTTGCAGCGTGGATTGTTCCGCTTGAACCCTGGCCACGCGGGTCATTTGGGCGTTCGCCAGCAGCTCGGGGCTGGTGATCGGCGCCACCCGCCGTGCTTCTTGCCAGAGTGATTGGTCGATGCGGTCCAAGAGCCGGTCGTATGACTTGACGCGCTCCACCGGCAAATCCAGTTCCGGCACCTCCGGCATGCTCCCACGCAGGACGTCCACCGCGGCTGAACTAAAATAGCCCGCCTGCATGTTGTATTTCTCGAGTAGGCCGTGGCCACGCACCGTGAGCCGATAATAGTTGGCGGCGCCTGTGTTCGGATCCTTCACCGAAAACAACTGCGTCTGCGAATGGGTTACACAACCCTGCAACCCGAGGCAGGCGGCGCACCCAGCCACCAGACCCAGCAACTTCAAGCGTTGCTGCTGGCTTGCCGCGCAGAATTGCCGCCTCGGCTCAAGTGAAAGACGGAGACGCATCATGCTCCCATAAATAGGTCATATCTTGAAAATGGATACTCCCTCCGGCTTTGCGCCGCCGTTACTGCAAGTCGGGACGGCGATCGAACGACCGCCCATAGTGTCCGAGTTGGCGAGGTTGAAACCGCCTTCTAGGGGCTTGGTCGCGGGGCTGGCCAAGCCGCTCGCCGTCCGCCGTGGCCACGGGAACACAGTTCGAACAGGAAGAGCAACGCCAGCAAGATGGCCGCCAGCGCCTTCAGCCACCGGCGCACGGTGCGGGAGCGGCGGCGGGCTGTATCCGCGGCGCCGGCGGCGTCCACCCCGGCCCCAACCTCCGGGACGGAGCCCAGCGGCACCCAGTGGCCGGAACCCTCCCAAGCGGCCAGGTCGGTGCGCGGCAGGCGGCCGGCGGCTTGTTGCCGGCGGACCTCCGCCAGCGAGTAGGGGACGACCACTTCCCGCTCCAGGCGGATGCGAAGTCGCATTCGGGCCTCCGTCCGTCGCGCCGCGGTGGCCTCTCCTCTCAGTTATCATGGGATTCCATTTTGATGGTAAGCTGACCGTATCATCGCCCGGCGCGGCGCGCCAGGGATGAAATTTCATCATTGCCCGCCCGTCCGGAGGGCGGGACGTGGTTGGTTTTTATCATGCGGGACGGGGAAACGAGGCGGGGCGCGACGCCTCGCCCGACCGGCCGGAGGCCGGTTCCACCCCGGACTCAGCGGCCGAGGAAGCGCATCACGGCCTCGGCCCGGGAGCGGGCGTGGAGCTTCTGGAAGATGTGTTGGAAATGGTTCTGCACGGTCGCGACCGAGAGGTCCAGCCGGTCGGCGATTTCCTTGGAGCGCAAGCCCGTGGCGGCCAAGCGCAGGACTTCCGCCTCGCGGGCGGTCAGGGCAGCCGCGGCTTCGGCGGAGGCGGCCGGCTCGTGAAAGGATTGGACGACCCGCCGGGCCACGGAGGCGGACATCGGCGAGCCGCCTTGGCAGACCTCGCGGAGCGCGGCCAGCAACTCCGCGGGAGGGGTGCGTTTGAGTAGGTAACCGCTGGCGCCGGCCTTGAGCGAGGCAAAGATGCGCTCGCTGTCCTCGTACACCGTGAGCAATACAAAGTGCGTGCGCGGCAACAGGCCCTTGAGTTGGCGCACGCAGTCGATGCCGGAAGCCCGCGGCAGGATGATGTCCACCAACGCGGCGTCGGGCTGGGCGGCGGGCATTCGAGCCAGGGCGTGCTCGGCGTTGGCGTGGAGGCTGGCGCAGGCAAAACCCGGCGTGCCGCCGATGAGGGTGGCTAGGCTCTGACGCAGGCCAGCGTCGTCTTCCACGACGGAGATTCGGAGGGGGGAGTTATTCATTCTAAGCCTATCCGGTGGGCTGTCGTTTGTGTGCTGCGGGTCGCAGACCTGCGCTCCGGAGCGCGACTCTGTGAGTCGCAGCGGTCCCAGTGGGCAAAGAACCGGATAGGCATCGTTCCTCCGTTGGTGTTGGTCATGATTCCGCTTTAACGGCGATCCGCGCCCGGAGGCCGCAGTGGGACGGCCAACTCGACCTCGGTGCCCCGCCCCGAGACGCTGCGAATGGCGGCCCAGCCGCCGAGGGATTCCAAGCGCTGGCGCAGGTAGCGCAGGCCGTTGCGGTTGGCGTGGGACTGGTTCGGGTCGAAGCCGCAGCCGTCATCGGTGAGTTTCAGCCGGAGGTGATCGTTTTCCAGCCAGAGCTTCACCCGCACCGTGGTGGCGTGGGCGTGCTTGACCACGTTGGTCAGGGATTCCTTCAGGGCCATGAGGAGGTTGTGGCGCACTTCGGCCCGCAGTGGAAGGTCCGGCAGGCTGGGCGGCAAATCCAGGCGCAGCGCCACGGGGGTACGGGCCAGGAATTCCTGCGCGTAGCTGACCACGTAACCGGCGAACGGTTCGAGTCGATCGTTGGCGGGCGTGACGGCCCAGACGATTTCGTCAAGGCTGCGGGCGAGGTCGCGCACCAGGCCGCTGGCCTGGGTCAACGCGCCGGCGACCGAGGTTGGCGGCACGTCGCCGCAGACGAGGCCCAGTTGCGTGAGCCGCGCGCCCAGTTCGTCGTGCAGGTCCTTGGCGATGCGGGCGCGTTCGTGTTGGAGGGCGTTTTCGCGTTCGAGCCGCAGGATGCGGCGTTGGAGGCGGAGACGGTACGTCAGAACGGCGGCCGCGGCCAGGGCGAGTGCGACGGCGCACAGGCCGTAGAACGACCAGGTTTGGTAGAAAAAGGGCGTCCCACAAAGCGCCAGGTTGGCGCCGGTCGCGTTCCAGACGCCGTGGCGGGTGCAGGCGGTGACGTGGAAGGCGTAATGGCCGGGCGGGAGGTCTTGGGAGGAAACGAACCGCTGCACGCCCAACTCGCTCCACTGCCTGTCCCGGCCCAGCAACCGGTATTGGAAACGGACGCGCTCGGATGGAACCAGCGGGGTGGCGATAGAGCGCAGTCGCAGCGAGTCGCCGCGTCCGGCGGGCAGGCGCAACTGGGAATCGGTCCGAGTGACTTTGTGGGTTGGCCGACTCGAGCAGGGCCAGTTCCTTACCGGTCCCTCGGGCCCCAGCGCCATCAACCGGAGCAAGGCGCTGCGCGTGCCGACCCACAGAGAGCCGTCGCGGGTCTGGAGCAGACATTGGATTTTAGCTGCCGGCAGTCCGTCGGCCGAGGTCCACTGGTGGAAGAGGCCGGTGGCGAAGGCATTGGTTGACGCCACCCACCGGTCCTGGGCCGGGAGCGGCGCTGAAAACAAGACCCAGGCCACGGCCGCCCAAAGGGCCGTCGCGACCGGCGGATGGGTTGCGATGCGTCGGGTCACGGGAAACCCGCGTTACCCGTACGCGAAGTGGCGCCGGAACGCAAATGGCCGCAAGCCTGACGAGCGGTGGCGCGCCCGGAGGCTGAGCAGCGCGTGACGGGGAGAGACGGCGACCGCCCCGCCCTGCCGCCGGATCAGTCGTTGGGCACCCAGCCCTTGCCGGGGATGAATTCGCGGCTGCCGGAATGGGTTTTGCATCCGCTGGCCACCACCAGCGCCGAGACGAGCACCAGAAGCAGGACAATCTTCGCCATGCGCGGAATGTAATCCCGATTGTCAGCCGGGCAAGTCTGGGGCAAGTTGCCGCGGCAGCGCGATGCCCGAGAAATTGAAATACCTCAAAGGCCACTTCCTGCTGGACAGCGGGCAGTTGACCGGCTCGTTCTTCGCACGCACCGCCGTGCTGCTCTGCCAGCACGACGCCGAGGGCGCGTTCGGCCTGGTCCTCAACCGCGCCACGGACAAGAAGGTCGGCGACGTGCTGGTGGCCGACCTGCCCGACGTCCTCAAGGACGCGCCCCTCTTCGTCGGCGGACCGGTCCAGCCCGCCGCGCTGAGTTTCCTCCATTCCGACGCGTTCATCCCCGACGCCAATGTCCTGCCCAACCTCAGCCTGGGCCACTCGCTGGATGAGTTGGTGGACTTTGGCGAGTCCTTCTCGGCGACGCGCAAGCTCCGCATCTTCGCCGGCTATTCGGGCTGGGGCCCCGGCCAACTGGAAGGCGAACTGAAGCGCAAGGCCTGGCTCGTCTATCCCGCGTCGCTCGAACTGGTTTTTGACACGCCGCCGGAGCAGCTCTGGCAGGCGATCCTCCGCCGCAAGGGCGGTTGGCGGAACAAGCTGCTCGCGCAGTTGCCGGAGGATCCGTCGTTGAATTGAGGAAGGTGACGAATGGCCAGTGACACGTTGCCAGGACGGGCCGTTGCCGGAGGACCGATTATGCGGCGGCAACCCGCTGCAAGCCGAAGGCCGGGGCCCGCGAGAAGCGCCGCGGCAAAACGTGAAACAACTGTTACCCGATTTGCCGAAGGCCTTCCGGAAATCGGATTTCAGGCTTAAGAGCCATCATGTCCCCCGCCAACTCGGATCTCGTCGCCCGTCTTCTGAGCTACCTGTGGGTCGCCCTGGGCGGCGCGCTGGGCAGCGTGGCGCGCTTCTGGTTTTCCGGCGTCGTGGCGCGGCGCTTCGGCGAGACCTTTCCCTGGGGCACGCTCCTCGTCAACGTGAGCGGCTGCTTCGTCATCGGCTTCTTCGCGACGGCGACGGCGCCCGACGGCCGTTGGCTGGCGCCGGCGAGTTTGCGCACGTTTTTCATGGTCGGCATTTGCGGCGGCTACACGACGTTTTCCTCCTTCAGCCTGCAAACGCTCACCCTCGCGGACGACGGCGAGTGGCTGCTGGCGGGCGCGAATGTCGCCGGCTCGGTGGTGCTGTGCCTGGTGGCGGTCTGGCTCGGACACCTGCTGGCGCTGGCGCTCGGTTCCACGAAAGGCGGATGATATGCAACTCCCCCACGAAGCCACCCTCCTGCGCATCTTCATCGGCGAAAGCGACCGCTGGGAGCACCGGCCGCTTTACGAAGCCATCGTGCTCCAGGCGCGGGCGGCGCACCTGGCCGGCGCGACGGTGCTGCGCGGGCCGATGGGCTTCGGCAAGTCCAGCCGCCTGCACACCGCCAAAATCCTGCGGCTCTCGATGGACCTGCCCATCGTCATCGAGATCGTGGACAGCGAGGCGAACATCCAGGCCTTCCTGCCCGTGCTCGACCCGATGATCGGCGGCGGCTTGGTAACGCTGGAACCGGTGAAGGTGATCGAGTACCGCGGCAACGCGCCGGCGCCGTAGCCACCTCCGGTTGCGCCGTTCCCCAAAAGCATCACGGTCAACCGCGCTTCGCCTCCGCCGGCTCCAGCGGCGTGACCGGGTCCAGTCCCAGCCAGCAGAACGTGCCGAGGAAATAAACGCCGGCAGCGACATAAAGGGCCAGGTTCCAGTTGTGATGCGACCAGAGCAGGATGTAGCCAATGACGATGGACGCCAGGCCGCCCCCGAAGTTGCCCATCATGTTCATGCTGCCGGAAAGCGTGCCGGCGAACTTCCCGCCCACGTCCATGCACGCGCCCCAACTCGGCGGCATCACCAGGTCATTGCAGAAACTGGCCAGCCCCATCACGAGCATCGCCAGCAGCGGATCGGGGATCGTCACCGACAACGCCAGGCAGGAGGCCGCGCCCAGAAATCCGCACCCCGCCAGCCAACGCCGGCCCGCCACGACGCTGCCGGCCCGGCGGTTCACCCACGCGGACACGGAGCCGCAGAACAGGGAGCCCAGACCGCCGAAGAACAGCGGCACGCCGGCCAGGACGGCCTTCACCCATTGCGGATTCTGCGCCAGCCACGGCCACGGGCGGAGCAGCGGGTGCTGCGCCAGGTCCAGGCCCCGCGCCTCGTGGAGATAGGTCGGGAGCCAGGTGATGTAGAACACGGCGCCGAAATTCAGGCAGAAATACTGCGCCCAAAGCAGCCAGATCGTCGGCGCGGAGAAGAACCGCCGCCAGGGCACCTTCCCGTGGCCGAGCGTGACGTCCTCGGCGCGGGGCAGCAGGGCCAGTTCCGCCGCGTTCATGCTCGTTCGCTCGCGTGGATTGTCCCGGTACCAGAGGAAGAACAGCACCGCCCAAACCACGCCCAGGAGGCCGAACAGTTCGAACGCCCACCGCCAGGAAACATGCGCCAAGATGAGCATGACCAGCAGTGGCGTGAAGGCCCCGCCCCAGCGCGCGCTCAACCACATGAAGCCCTGGGCCCGCACGCGTTCCGCCGGCGGCAGCCAGGTCGTGAAGGCCTTGGTCAAGTTGGGGAAACAGCCCGCCTCGCCCGCGCCGAACAAGGTCTGCGTCACCAGCAGCGAGATCCAATTGAAGACCCAGCCCGTGGCGGCCGTGAAACAGGACCACCAGATCACGACCCGCATCAACACCCGGCGGGCGCCCGTGCGGTCGCCCCACCACCCGCTGGGAATCTCGAACAGGGCGTAGGCAAAGAAGAACACCGAGAAGGCCCAGCCCATCTGGTCCTCCGTCAACCCCAGCTCCCGGCGCATCGCGGGGGCCGCCTGCGAAATGCAGACCCGGTCGATGTAAGTGATGACCGCCAGCGTGACGGCGAACACGATGACCCAGTACCGGACGCGCGTGGGCGCAGGAGCGGAGGCAAGGGGCGTTTGCCGCTGCGCTCCGGAGTTCACCGGGACATTCATGTCGGCGCAGTATTCTGTCTCCGGTTCGGAATGGCGAGCCGCGGTTTGCGGGAGGGCCGGGATTCATCCGGCGGGAATCCCGGCGGCGGATGCCCGGTCCAAGTTGGCGCCAACCGGAAATTTCTAAACGAAGGAGGCGATCGCGTTCCCCATCTCGCGCGTGCCGACCCGGCGGACGCCCGGCTCGTTCGGAGCGAAAATGTCGCCGGTGCGATGGCCCGCCGCGATGGCCTTGCCCACCGCTTGGACGATGGCGTGGTGGGCGTCGGGCCGGTTGCAACTGTAGAGCAGCAGGAGCGCCGCGGAGAGGATTTGCGCAATCGGGTTCGCCAGGTTCTTGCCGGCAATATCGGGTGCGGTGCCGCCGGCCGGTTCGTAGAAGCCGAACGTGCGCCCGCCGGCGGACGCGCCCAGGCTGGCGCTGGGCAGCAGACCGAGCGACCCCGCCAGCGCCGCCGCCTCGTCGCTCAAGATGTCGCCAAACAGGTTCTCGCAGAGCAGCACGTCGAACTGCGTCGGCCGGAGCATCAGTTGCATCGCGGCGTTGTCCACGAACATGTGTTCCAGCGTCACGTCCGGATATTGCTGGCCGACCCGCGTCACGACTTCGCGCCAGAGGACGCCGTTCTCCAGCACGTTCGCCTTGTCGATGCTGGTGACTTTGCCGCGCGGCCGGCCGCCGGACTGGGCGCGCTTCCCGGCGGCGCGAAAGGCGACGTGGGCGATGCGCTCGATCTCGGCCGTGGTATAGACCATCGTGTCAATTGCGCGCCGCTGCCCGTGGCCCAGGTCCTCGGTCCGCTTGGGTTGGCCGAAGTACATCCCGCCGGTCAGCTCGCGCACGACCAGAATGTCGATGCCCTGGCCCTGACGCTCCTTGGCCAGCGGGCAGGCGTGGGCCAGTTCCTTCCACAGGAGCACGGGGCGCAAGTTGGCGAACAGCCCGAATTCCTTGCGGAGGCGGAGCAGGGCCGCCCGCTCCGGCCGCTCTTCCTTCGGGATGGTCGGATCCCGATCCGGCAGGCCCACCGAACCGAACAGGATGGCGTCCGAGGCCCGGCAAAGCGCCAGGGTGGCGTCGGGCAGCGCCCGGCCCGCGGCGTCGATGCCGGCCCAGCCCACGGGCGCCTCCGTGAGGTCGAGCGCGAAGCCGAATTTCCTCTCCGCTGCGCGCAAGACCTTGACGGCCTCGCGCATCACCTCCGGCCCGATGCCGTCGCCGGCCAGCGCCGCGATCTTGAAAGTTTCCGCAGTCATCAAGGCGGGCAGGCTAGGAAAAGGGCCCGCCGGCGTGAAGAAAAAAGCCCGCGGCGGCGCGCCCGTCCTGGAATCCGAAGGCAGGTTTGGATCCTGGTCGGGTTACGTCGGATTCCCGGCGTCGGCCTTCCCCAGCCGGCTGTGGCGCGAACCGTAGGGAAAGTAGATCAGCAGCCCGATCCCGAGCCAGAGGACGAAACGGATCCAGGTCACCCGCGGCAGTTCCGCCATCAGCCCGCCGCAGGTGAGGATCGCCGCCAGCGGCACCCACGGCACCAGCGGCGTGCGGAACGGCCGGGGACGGTCCGGCTCCAGACGCCGCAGCACCACGATCCCCGCCGCCACCAGCACGAAGGCGAACAGCGTGCCGATGTTGCAGAGTTCGACCACCTCGTTGATGTTCGTCACGCCTGCGAACCCCGCCACCAGCACGCCGGTCAGGATCGTCGTCACGTATGGCGTGCGGTGCCGCGGATGCACCCTGGCCGCCCACGCCGGGAGCAGGCCGTCGCGCGCCATTGAGAAGAAAATGCGGGGCTGGCCGAGCTGAAAGACGAACAGCACGGACGTGGTCGCCACCAGCGCGCCGATCGAGACGACGCGCGTGGCCCAGTTCAGACCCAGCTCCGAGAAGGCCGTGGCCAGCGGCTCGGCGGTGTCGAGCCGGTCCCAGCGCGTCATCCCCGTCAGGACCGCGGCGACCGCGATGTAGATCACCGTGCAAACGGCGAGGCTGGCCAGGATGCCGATGGGCACGTCGCGCTGGGGCCGGCGCGTTTCTTCGGCGGCGGTGGAGACGGCGTCGAAGCCGATGTAGGCGAAGAAGATGATGGCCGCCGCGCTGGTGATGCCGGCCCAGCCGTGCGGCGCGAAGGGCGACCAATGCTCCGGTTTCACGTAACACGCGCCCACGGCCAGGAAGAAACCCAGGATGACCAGCTTTACGAGGACCATCGTTGAGTTAAACCAGGCGCTTTCGCGGATGCCTTGCACCAGCACCCAGGTCAGCACCATCACGATGCCGAACGCCGGCAGGTTGAAGACCAGCGGCACGCCGGCCACGCGGGGCGCGTCCGCCAGCGCCTGGGCCGCGGCGCGCAGCGTGGCGTCGAGCGTGGCGAGGTCAGTGCCGGCGGCGTGCGCCGCGGCGACCTGCCGGGCCGCTTGCAACGCGGAGCGCAAATCCACGCCGAGCCACAGCGGCCAGTGCAGGCC
This sequence comes from bacterium, assembly GCA_021780115.1. Taxonomy (GTDB): domain Bacteria; phylum Verrucomicrobiota; class Verrucomicrobiia; order Limisphaerales; family JAJXZI01; genus JAJXZI01. The sequence goes on from JAJXZI010000061.1 coordinate 15,237, forward strand.
CAGGCCGCGCAGCAACTCCTGGAAATAGCCCGACCAGGAGATGGCCACCGCCACGTTGCCGACGGCGTATTCGAGAATGAGGTCCCAGCCGATGATCCACGCGATCAGCTCGCCGAGCGTCGCGTACGAGTAGGTGTAGGCCGAGCCGGACACGGGCACCATCGACGCGAACTCCGCGTAGCACAGCCCCGCGAAGGCGCACGCCACCGCCGAGAGCACGAAGGAGAGGATGATGGCCGGACCGGCGCCCGGGTGGCCCGCGCCGCCCGCCGCCGCCGCGCCGATGGTGGAAAAAATGCCGGCCCCCACCACGGCGCCCACGCCGAACAGGGTCAATTGCACCGGTCCCAGGGCGCGCTTGAGTTGGCGCTCTGGCTCAACGCAGTCGCGGGCCATCTGGTCGAGCGATTTGCGGCGGAAGAACCGGTTCATGCCGGGCGCGGTGAAGGCTTCGTGTTCAACGGGCCCCAGCAGATTTGAACCGGCCCGGCGCGGCAAGCGGAAACTGGCGGTGCCTCCTGGTTCCGGCGGGACGAGGCTTCTGCCCAGCCCCAGCTTCCGCCCAAGATCAGGGCTCCACGGGAGCGTCGCCCTACCCGGTTCAGAGGAAACACAGCGGGCTTTGGCGGTATCAGCCGCGCGTCATTTCAAGTCCGCTCCGTCTCTCGAGCGACGTGAACGGTGCGCCGGCAGTGGAGACGAACCGCTTGACGGGCCCCGGAAGCTGGAGTCCTGTTTTAACATGTTCAACATCGCCACTCGCCTCCGCTGCCTTGGCTGGGTTTGCCTGGTGGCTGGCTGCGGTGTCACGCCGGGCCGCGCGGACGTGGTCACGAACCTCGTCTGCGTGGCCGACACCGGGCTGTGGGAAGCCAATCCGAACAACAATCTGGGCGGCCTCAGCCCATTGCCCGTCGGCGTCACCGGCGTGGCCGGTTCGGCGAAGCGCGGCCGGGCCTTGTTCAAGTTCCCGATCGCCGGCAGCATCCCGACGAACGCGCTCATTTCCTCCGCTGCGTTGAACCTGATCGTCACCTTCGGCCACCTGCCGGGGCTGGATCACAACCTCTATCGCGTGCTCGACGATTGGGGCGAGGGCACCGGCTCGGGCGGCGGCGCCGGCAGCGGCGGCCACGGCGCGCCCGCCCAGCCCGGCGAGGCCACTTGGAACGCGCGCTTCTACCCGGCCGTGTTGTGGAGCGCGCCGGGCGCCGCCGCCGGCGCCGACTACCTCGCCCTCCCCTCGGCGACCACCGCGATGAACATCAGCGGCACGAACACCTTCACCTCCGCGGCCCTGACGGCCGACGTCCAGACCTGGGTGACCAACCCCGCGACGAATTTCGGATGGATTTTGATCCAGGCGGACGAAACGATTCTGAACTCGGGCCTGCGCATCGCCACCCGGGAAGATCCGGCCAACGCGCCGGTCCTCACGGTGAACTTCACGCTGGCGCCGCCGCCCACGCCGCCGCCGGCCATTTTCCAAGTGACGCTGGTCGGGAACCAAATCCGTTTCTCGTTCAACGCCGAGTCGAACCGGACCTACGCCGTGGAAACGCGCGCCTCCCTCACGGCCGGCGGTTGGTCGGTGGTCACGAACATTCCCGCGCTGCCGGCCAGCGCGACCGTCGGCGTGACAAACCCGATCTCTTTCCCCCAAGGCTTCTTCCGGATTCGGACGCCCTGACCCGGAGTTGCCCCGCGCTGGCGGAAACGCCAACGGAGGAAGGCCCGACCGCCAGCCCCGCCGGGGAGCGCGGTGCCGCCGGGATCCATTCTTCGGTTGCCCCGCCTTGGGGCTTTCCCCATCATCCGCGCCTATGGCCAGCGGTCGCCGACAGTATCCGTTCCATCTGATCGAACCCAAGTGGCAGCGCGCCTGGGAAGAGCAGCAGACCTTCCGCGCCTGGAACCCGGGCGAGAAGATTCCGCCGAACCACCCGTTTGCCCGGCGGCACCGCCTGCCGGAAAAACCGGCCACCGCCGCGGAACTGCCCCGCAAATTCTACCTTCTCGACATGTTTCCCTACCCGTCCGGGGCGGGCCTGCACGTGGGACACCCGGAGGGCTACACCGCCACGGACATCCTGGCGCGCTACCGCCGGGCGTGCGGCTTCAACGTGCTCCACCCGATGGGCTGGGACGCCTTCGGCCTGCCCGCCGAGCAATACGCGGTCAAGACCGGCCAGCATCCGCGCCAGGCCACCGCGGCAAACGTCGCCAACTTCAAGCGCCAGATCAAAAGCCTCGGCTTCAGCTACGACTGGACGCGCGAGGTCAATACGACCGACCCCGGCTACTTCCGGTGGACGCAGTGGATTTTTCTCCAGATCTACAACGCCTGGTTCAACCCGGAGACGAAGCGGGCCGAGCCGATCAGCACGTTGAAGTATCCAGCGGATTGCGTCAGCGAAGAACAGAAACGCGCCTACCGGGACTCCCAGCGACTCGCCTACGTCAGCGAAGCGCGGGTCTGGTGGTGCGAGGAACTCGGCACCGTGCTGGCCAACGAAGAGGTCATCGACGGCAAAAGCGAGGTGGGCGGCTTTCCGGTCGTCCGCAAGCCGATGCGCCAATGGATGCTCCGGATCACCGCTTACGCCGAAAAGTTGCTCCAGGACCTCAACACGATTGACTGGAGCGATTCGCTCAAGGAGATGCAGCGGAATTGGATCGGGCGGAGCGAGGGGGCGGAGGTGGAGTTTGAAGTCGCAGACTTCAAATCCGCGGATGGTAAGCCCATAAGAATCCCCGTCTTTACCACGCGCCCTGACACACTATTCGGGGCGACGTACCTGGTTCTAGCCCCAGAACATTCCCTCGTCTCGCCAAGGCCACTCGGAATCATTCCCTATGTTTGGCCGACGACGGACATGCTGCCACCGGAGAACACCGGAACCTACCGCGGGCCGGTCCCGGCAGACGTTGTTCAGCTATACAGGATGGCAGCCGCGTCCAAGAGTGATCTTGAGCGCACTGAGTTGGCTAAAGAGAAGACCGGCGTCTTCACCGGCGCTTACGCCGTCAATCCTGTCAACAAGAAGGAGATTCCCATCTGGATCGCCGACTACGTGCTCGCCAGCTACGGCACTGGCGCGATCATGGCGGTGCCGGGACACGACACGCGCGACTTGGAATTCGCGCAGAAGTTCCACCTGCCGGTCATCCAAGTCGTCGCGCCGCCCGCCGGCCAAGACTGGCACGGCTTCGTGGGCGATGGCGTCGCCGTGAATTCCGAGAGCGGCGACATTTCTCTCAACGGCCTCCCCACGCCCGAAGCCAAGCAGAAGATCACCGCCTGGCTGGAATCAAAAGGCCTCGGCAAGAAAACCATTAATTACAAACTCCGCGACTGGCTCTTCAGCCGGCAGCGCTACTGGGGCGAGCCGTTCCCGATTGTGTGGAAGCGGGACACCCAGGGCCACCTCTACCACGAGGCGCTGCCTGAATCCGCCTTGCCCGTGTTGCCGCCCGAGTTGACCGACTACAAGCCGACCGCGACCGGCGAACCGCCACTCGCCCGCGCTCAGGACTGGGTGAACTTGCCCGGCGGCTCGCAACGCGAGACGAACACGATGCCGCAATGGGCGGGGAGTTGCTGGTACTACCTGCGCTACTTGGACTCCCAGCGGAGCCAGTCGTTTTGCGGCCCGCTCGTGGAACACTATTGGATGGGGGGCCCAACCGAAGGACTGTTATTGCGGCCGGAGCAGTGGGCCAACCGGGTGCGTGAGCTCATCGCCTATGCGCGCTCCCAACCCGCCTCCGGCAAGCGGTTCATCACGTTCGGCACGGTAGGCCCGGCGGAAGCTCAGCGCCTTCGGGAGGCCACAGGGTTGGAAGTGGAAGGCTTCCGGAGGTTCCTCGACGACCAAGCGATCCGGCACATTCTCTCAGGTCACGGCGATGCCAGGACCGAAACCCCGCGCGGTTCGATCGCTGTGACGGAAGCGGATTTCCTTCTCATCCCCGAAGTGATCAGCCAACCAGATCATGTTGCCTACGGGGGCAGGACTAGCCAAGGCAAAGACGCGATTCTCTACGAGAAACAGGTTGATGGTTTCCTTTATTGCGTTGAGGAGGTGAGGGACTCCAACCGACTGCTTGCGGTCAAGACCATGTACAAAAGAAAAACGACGGGGGCTCGTGCCCTTTCGGGCCTTGACCAAACGTCCGAGACGCACCGTCGCAGTGGTGCAAATACACCCGATTCCGCTACCGCTGTCAAGCCCACCCCCGGCGTCGATCTCTACGTCGGCGGCACCGAGCACGCCGTCTTGCACCTGCTCTACGCCCGCTTCTGGCACAAGGTGCTGTACGACCTCGGCCACGTCTCGACGCCGGAGCCGTTCTTCAAGCTCGTCAACCAGGGCCTCATCCTCGGCGAAGACGGCCAGAAGATGTCCAAAAGCCGGGGCAACGTCATCAACCCCGACGACATCCTCGCCGAGTATGGCGCCGACGCCTTCCGGCTTTATGAGATGTTCATGGGCCCGCTGGAGATGGTGAAGCCGTGGAGTACGAAGGGCGTCGAGGGCGTCTATCGCTTCCTCGGCCGCGTCTGGCGGCTGTTCGTGGACGAGCCAAGCGAAACCGCGTTCGAGCAGAACTGCACCGCCGAGCCGGGCCGGGCCGGCGAGTTCCTGGAAAAAGTCCAACTTAGCGGGGCCATCCAGGAGGCGGAACCGACGCCCGCGCAACTCAAGACGCTCCACGCCTGCATCAAGAAAGTCACCGAGGATCTCGACGGTTTGCGCTTCAACACCGCCCTCTCGGCGCTGATGGTCTTCGTCAACGAGGCGATGACGTGGCCGACGAAGCCGGCGGGCGTGATGCGCGACTTCCTGATTCTGCTCCAGCCCTTCGCGCCGCACCTGGCCGAGGAGTTGTGGGCGAAAACCGAGGCCACACTCAACACTTCGCGTTCCGCACTCAGCTACGCGCCCTGGCCCCAATTCGATCCCGCGCTGCTCGTCGAGGACACGCTGGAGATTCCCGTCCAGGTCAACGGCAAGCTGCGCGACGTGATCCGCCTGCCGGCGACCGCGACCGACGACCAGATCAAGACCGCCGCCCTCCAGTCCGACAAGGCCCAGCCGTTCCTGGCCGGCAAGCAGATCAAGAAGATCGTCCTCGTCCCGAAGAAACTGGTGAACATCGTGGTGGGCGCCTGACGTTTTTTCAGCGCCGAACGCGGTCAGGGGGTATGTTTCCGCCGCGCATGGCGACCTCCCTGAACCACGGCAAGCGGACGGGCCCTCCGAGATGGGCGGGCGCCGCCGGGCCGGAGCTTCGGACGACCGCTCCCTTCGCTCTGGCTGCGCGGCGCCTCGCTCGAATACGCGCCTGGTCGATCGCCGCCGTCTCCTTGTCGCTTCTGGCCCAACTGGCCGGCGCGCAAACGAACCTCGTCGTCTTGCGCAGCGGCGGGCAGCAGACGCCGCTGCTCGAGCTGTTCACCTCGGAGGGGTGCAGCAGTTGTCCGCCGGCCGAAACGTGGTTGAGCCGGCTGAAGCAATCACCTGGTTTGTGGAAGGACGTCGTGCCGGTGGCGTTCCACGTGGATTACTGGAACCAGCTCGGCTGGCGCGATCCCTGGAGCGAGCGGTCGTTCTCCTTCCGGCAGCGCGATTACGCCCAACTCTGGCGCACCGACGGGGTGTACACGCCGGGCTTTGTCTTCAACGGTTTCGAGTGGCGGGGCTGGTCCGCCGCCGCCAAGCTGCCGCGCTGGACGGGCGGCGCGACGGGCGTGCTGACCGCCAGTTCCGCCGACCGCTCTCATTGGCGCGTGAGTTTCCGACCTTCCGCCACGCCGGCGTGGGAATACCAGATCAACGCCGCCTTGCTAGCCAACGGCCTGGTCTCCGACGTGCAGGCCGGTGAAAACCGCGGCCGCCTTCTGCGCCACGACTTCGTCGCGCTCGAACTGGTGAGCCTGACGCTGACGAATCAGAACGGCACCTATCTCGGCGAGTTCGCCGTCGCGCCGCCGTCGTGGGCGGACACCAACCGCCTGGCCCTGGCGGCGTGGGTCGCGCTTTCGGGCCAACACACGCCGCTGCAGGCCGTCGGGGGCTGGCTGGGGCCGGCGACGGCCCGTTCGCGCTGACAAGCCGTTGAACCGGCCGGCGCCGAGGTGAGGTCGCGAGGCGGATGGGGCAGGAGGTGTGTCAAGGGGTTCCACCTCCACACGAGCGTGGCTGGGTGGCAGCTTGCAAGTCTTCAGCCGCGGCTGAAGGACCGCGTTGCGGGCGCAAAGAATCCGGCTGACGGTGCAGGAAATTCACGGCGCGCCAGCGGCATCGGACGCGAGCGAGAGTCGTATTAAACGTAGTATCGCGCCGCCCGATGTTTCAGCGAGTTTCGCTGGAGTGCCCGAAGATGCAGACAGGGCGCAAGAGGCCGTTTCGCATGGGGTTTGAGGCTTCCCGGAGAGACAGCGAGCAACGTCGTGAAACGTGCCCGGCCCTACTCTCCACCAACTGGTCCTGGGTTCGAGTTCTGGCCGGGGCACCACTCCTTCGAGGAATTGCGCAAGTGGACCAAAGCGAAGCCCGCAGCAGCATCCAACGCAGGAGCGGGCCGCGCTTCTGCCGCAACCCGCCCGACCTTCAGATTCTCACTTTGAACTCCTCGCCCGCTTTGAGCGACAGCGCGAAGCCGGCGAGCAGTTCGGGGATTTGTTCCAGGTCCTTGAGATTCACGATCTCCACCGGCGAGTGCATGTAGCGGTTGGGCAGGCTGACCAAGCCGCTGGGAATCCCGCCGCGCGTCCAGAAAATCACATCAGTGTCCGTGCCGCTGGTGGCGGACATGGCCTCGTGCTGCAACGCGATCTTCCTCGCCTTGGCCACCGCCTCGAGGCGCCGGACCACTTCCGGATGGTTGCAGCCGCCGTGCGTGAGCGCCGGGCCGCGGCCGATCTTGACGTTGCCGTGCTGGGCCTTGTTGACCGTCGGGTAATCGGTCGCGTGCGTCACGTCCACCACCAGCGCCACGTCGGGTTTGAGCGAGTAGGCAATTTGCCGCGCGCCGAGCAGGCCGACTTCCTCCTGCACGTTCGACACGGCGCAGACTTCCGCCTGGAGCCGGCCCTTGCCGGTCTTGAGCAAACGCAGCGCCTCGGCCACGGCGAACGTGCCGATGCGGTTGTCGAACGCCCGAGCCACGGCGAGATCGTTGCGCAGCAGCTCGAACTCGTCCACCAGCGTAATCGGGTCGCCAATCTCGACGAGCTTCCGCGCCTCCTTTTTGTCGGCGGCGCCGATGTCGATGAACAAGTCGTGGATCTTCGGCGGCTTCGGCTCCTTGTCGTCTTTCATCAAATGCGGCGCGACGTTACCCACCACCCCGCGCACCGGGCCTTTGTGCGTGTGGATCGTCACGCGCTGGGCCTTGGTGATGGCGGGGTCCACGCCGCCCATTTTGCGGACGTAAATGAACCCGTCCGCGTCGATATAGTTCACCGCCATCGCGATCTCGTCGGCGTGGCCGGCCAGCATCAGGCGCGGGGTGCCGCCCTTGTTCAGGACGGCGACGCAGTTGCCGTAGGCGTCGGAAAAAGTTTCCTCGGCGAACTGGGAGACGTAGTCCAGCCAGACGCGTTGGCCGCGCACTTCGTGGCCGACGGGGCTGGGTGTGTTGACAAGGGTCCGCAGGAAGTTCAGGGATGGTTCACGCATAGTTCGATCGATTCAATCCACGTCCACGGCCGGGCACCCGCTTCACACCTTCGCCGGCACTACAAAGGGTGGGCGGTAATGGCGCTTGAGCAGTTCGTTGGCGGCGGCGTTGCCGAGAAATCGCTCCTTCTTCGGATCCATTTTCAGCACCGGGCCGAGCGTGAGCGGGGTGGCGGCCAGGTCGATTTCGTTGGCCTGCAGGTGGCCGAGCATCCGCTGGAAGGTGTCCTCGGCGTCGGGCTCGGCTTTGATGGCTTCGCGGATTTCCTGCGGCGACGCCTTCTGACCCAGACGATAGGAGATGTTGCCGGTGTGGCAGAGGGCGCTGGACAGGTGGCCTTCGAGAATGTCGGCGTGCAGGTCGGTATATTTCCGGCTGCGGACGGCTTTGATGAAATTGGCGAAGTGGCTTTCCGAGCCTTTCCAGCGTTGGATTTCCTTGCCGTCCTTGTCGAAGGCGATCGCCTCGTTGTAGCTGGGCACGCGCACGTAACCGCCTTCGCATTGAACAATGATCCCGATGCTGGCGCCCTTGAAGTTGTCCATCTTCTCCGTGCCGGTCCGTTGCGGCAGGCCGCGCACTTCGTAAAGCAGCGGGGCCTTCGCGTAGTCGTGGAAAAGGATCAGCGTGTTGGGCGTGGTGCCGTCATCGACGTAGCCGAGCCGGCCGCCGCCGGCGGCGATGCGCGGCGACAACTCCATCTCGCCGAGGAACCAGCGCGCCACGTCCATCTCGTGGATGCCCTGGTTGCCGAGGTCGCCGTTGCCGGTGGGCCAGACCCAATGCCAGTCGTAGTGGAGACGTTTGCGCATGAGCGGCTCCTCGGGCGCCGGGCCGCACCAAAGGTTGTAGTCGATGAAGGGCGGGATGGGCTGGGGAGCGTCCACCTTGCCGATGCTGCCACGGCGTTTGTAGCACAGACCGCGCGAGATCAGGATTTTGCCGAGGTTGCCGGCGCGGACCCACTCGACGGCGGTCGCGATGCCGGTGCGCGAGGAGCGGCTCTGCGTGCCGGTCTGAACGATGCGGCCGTATTTGCGCGCCGCGATGACCATCTGGCGCCCCTCCCAAACTTCGTGCGACACGGGCTTCTCGACGTACACGTCCTTGCCGGCCTGGAGGGCCCAGATGGTGGCCAGCGCGTGCCAGTGGTTGGGCGTGGCGATGGAAATGGCATCGACGTTCGCGTCTTCGAGGAGTTGGCGGATGTCCTGGTGGCCGGCGACCGGCTCGCCTTTGTCCGCATACTCCTTCACCGCGCGGTCCAGCACGTGGCGATCGACGTCGCACAGCGCCGTGACGCGCACCTTCTCGCCTTGGGCACGCAACTCGTCGAGGCTCTTGATGTGGTCCCGGCCCCGGCCGTTGAAGCCGACGACGGCAAAGCGGATTTCCTCGTTGGCGCGGACGCCGGCGGCCTTGGGCGTGGAACGGGTGGACGCGCAACCGGCCAGAGCCGGCAGGATTCCAGCGGAAGCGGCAGTGAGGCTGGTGGCCTTGATGAAGTCGCGGCGAGAGAGCGTTTTCATACTATGCGGGGAAGGTGTAACAGTCGGCGCCGGGCGACGCGAGCCTTTTTGCGCCGGCGGAAAACGGGAGCGCAAACGGGAGCGTTTGCCGGCGGGTGCCGTCTAACCGGACATGAAACGGTTGCTTTTCGCCGCCGCGTGCTGCGCGCTGCTGGGCGCGGCTGCCGACACGTTGGCCCTCGGTCTCATCGTCGTGCCCGAGCAGGAGGGATGGCGTCCGCCGGTCCTTCCTCCCCCGTGGCCGCCGCCGCGCCCGCCCTTGCCGCCCTATCCCTGGCCGCCGCCCCGGCCGCATCCCTTTGCGCCGCTGGAGGTCCGCTTCGCCACAGTCCACGCCCGCATCACGGATCAGGTCGCCGTGACGACCGTGGACGAGGAGTTCTTCAACCCGAACCCGGCGCGGCTCGAAGGCACCTTCCTGTTCCCGGTGCCGAACGGCGCGCAGCTCGACCGGTTCACCCTGGAGATCGACGGCCGGAAGGTGGAGGCGGAGTTGCTCGCCGCGGAGAAGGCGCGTGGAATTTACGAGGACATCGTCCGCAAGCTGCGCGACCCGGCCTTGCTGGAGTATGCCGGCCGCGATGTCTTCAAGGTGCGCATTTTTCCCATCGAGCCGAACAGCCCCAAGCGCGTCACGCTCTCGTACACGCAGCTTCTGAAGGCGGACGACGGCCTGGTCGGCTACTCGCTGCCGCTGGGCACGGAGAAGTTCTCCGCCCAACCGATCCGGAACGTGAGCGTGCAGGTCGAGCTGGAGACGCAACGCCCGCTCCGGACGGTTTACTCGCCGAGCCACCAGGTGGAGGTGCGGCGTCACGGCCCCCACCGCGCCACGGCCGGCTACGAGGCCCGCGACGCGCAGCCGGACGCGGATTTCGCGCTCTACTTCGCGCCGGAGAAGGGCGCGGTCGGCGTGAACCTGATGACACACCGCGCCGCGGGCGAAGACGGTTATTTCCTGCTGCTCGCGTCGCCCGGGGCGGCGGAGAAGACGCAACCGACCCTGCCCAAAGAGGTGGTCTTTGTTCTCGACACGTCCGGCTCCATGGCGGGGGAGAAAATCGAGCAGGCCAAAAAGGCGCTCCGGTTCTGCGTCGAGAACCTCAACGACGGCGACCGCTTCGAGCTCATCCGGTTCTCCACCGAAGTCGAGCCACTCTTCAACGACTTGGTCACGGCCACGAAGGCGAATCGCGAAAAGGCCGAGGACTTCATTCGGGATTTGCGGGCCTTAGGCGGAACGGCGATTGACGACGCGCTGAACAAGGCGTTGGCGCTCTGGTCCGGCACCCCCGCCACTAAGGAGCGTCGGCTCCACCTGGCGGGCGCGCCGTTCGTGGTGATCTTCCTCACCGATGGCCGGCCGACCATCGGCAACACGGACGAGAACGAGATCATCGCCCACGTGAAGCGGGAGGCCGGCCCCACGCGCATTTTCTGCTTCGGCCTCGGCACGGACGTGAACACGCACTTGCTTGACCAGATCACCGAGGCGACGCGGGCGGTCAGCCAATACGTCCTGCCGGAGGAGGACATCGAGGTGAAAGTCTCGAACTTCTTCGCCAAGATTCGCGACCCGGTGCTGGCCAATCCGACGCTTGCCTTCACCGGCGACGTCCGGCTGGCGAAGCTCTATCCATCCCCGCTGCCGGACCTGTTCCGTGGCGATCAACTGGTGCTCGTGGGCCGCTACTCCGGCCACGGCGCGGCGACGGCGGTCCTTGCCGGCACCGTCAACGGCGCCGCCAGCCGGTTCAGTTACGACGTAGATTTCCCGTCGCAGGCGAGCGAGCACGAATTCATTCCCCGCCTGTGGGCCACGCGACGGGTCGGCTACCTGCTTGACCAAATCCGGCTCCACGGCGAGAGCGCCGAGGTGAAGGATGAAATCACGGACCTGGCCCGCCACTACGGGATCGTGACGCCCTACACGGCCTACCTGATTCACGAGGACGAAACGCAGCGCGGCGTGACCCTGAACGGGCAAACGTTGCCCCAGTTCACGGCGGACCGCTCGGCCAGCGACGCCGTGCGCCTGGCTTACGGCGCCTACCGGAGGGAGAAGGTCGGCGGCGCGGCGGTCGCCGGCGCGCGGATCGGCCAGGAGCTGCAGCAGGTGGACAGCCTGGCCGGCGCGGTGAACGCCGCCACGCCGAACCCGATGCTTCGACGGTACGCCTTCGCGCCCTCAGACGGCCGGCCAGCCGACGCCGGCGCCGCCGACCGGGCCGTGCAATACACCCAACAGCAGCGGTTCGTTGCCGGTCGGAGCTTCTACCGCAACGGCGATCAGTGGGTGGACGCCGAGGTGCAGAAACAACCCGGGGCCCAGCGGGTGCGCCTCACGTTCGCCTCGCCGGAATACTTCGACCTGCTCCGGAAGCGGCCGCAAGTGGCCGCCTGGCTGGCGTTGGGGCAGAACGTCCAGTTCCTTCTCGACGGCACGGTTTACGAGGTCTCCGCCCAGCCGAACTGAATCGCGATGCCGCGAACCGGAACGACGGCGGGCCGGCCCGGTTTCAGGGATTGTCCAGGGAAGCGTAGGCGTGCCTCATGAACACCGCGTCCCGCGGGGTTTGGGCCGCCGCCGGCGGATTGTTGTATTTGCTGCCGGAAGGATCGCTGTTGGCGGCGTACGCGATGGTGGCCGCGTCCAGCCACCGCCGACTCGAGGCGTGCCCGTCGCTCCAGCTAAAGGTGCTGCTGACACCGTGGAACACAGCCGGGGAATCCACAAACGTGGTGCCCACGAAATCGTTGGCCGGCGTCCCGGTGACGTTCATGACCCAGGTTCCCCAGTTCTCGCCGCGCGGATCATTTTCCTCCACCCACAGGACCTTGTCACTCGGATGCATGACTTGGGACCGCTTGGTGATGAGTTTGGCCAGTGTCAGGTTGGGCCACTCCTGGCCGTTGAATCCGGTCGTGCCGGCAACGCTGCCATACGAGAAGCCCTGACCCACCGGCCGCTTGTAGCGGGTGTCCGAGGGACAGTGAATGACATCGGCGGTCCTGAGGTATGGCGCCAAAGCACCCTGGCGGACGCATTGCTGCATCAGGAATATCTCCCGGGCTGGCTGGGGCATCGCGGCCGCCTCCGGCGGAATGATCGGCAGGCTGGGGGCCGGCGAATAGGGAGGCTGGTAACGCCAGGGGCGTTGGTTGATCCGGTCGCGGTTGACCGCGTCGGCGTTGTTGAAATTCACAATTTCCTCCTGACTGTCATCCGCGTACATCTGCCAGGACAGGGCCAGTTGTTTCTGATTACTGAGGCAGGCGGCGGTCGTGGCCTTGAGTTTGGCTTTGCTCAACGCCGGCAGCAGCAGCGCCGCCAGGATCGCGATGATGGCGATCACGACCAGCAGTTCGATGAGCGTGAAGGCACCTTCCGGATGGCCGGCCCGGTCGTGGGCTTTGCCGTGGAAATTCAAGTTGGATTTCATAGATCTTGGTCCCATCGGCGGGGTTTCGGGCCGGGAGAACCGGGCCGGTTTCGTGTTTCAGTTCGTTTCGGACAACCACTCCACCGCAGGATCGTTTGCGAACAACCGTCCGCCGTTCGCACCGGGCACTCTGCCACGCTTCCCGTGAGGTGCAATTGGAATCTTGAGCGGCTGGCGCTCTGAGCGGCTGAGGTCGGCGGCCGAACCTGATCGGCGCCCGCGCGATTCTCCGCCGCAATTTAATGCTTCAGTTTTTCGCGGCGCCGGTTAGGCTCCGGGCGCTGTGGAAGATTTCGTTCTGGATTTCGGCGGGCGGCGTCGGTTTTTGCCGTGCATAACTGCGGCGTCCAATGTTTTCCGGCTTTGCCCGATGGCGTCAGCGAATCACCAGTCCGCGACCCCGTCCGCCTCGATCGGCCCCGGTCAGGGACGCTGGGCGGGCGCCGGGCCGTCCGCCCTTGCCCGCGCAGGTTGACCATGCTCTTCCGCAAATTCGACAAGGAGCGCGACCGCTACTACCTGTTGCCGGGCATGGGCAAGCGGCTCGCCCGGAAAAAGCGCCGCGTCATTTGGACGTGGTCGCTGCTGGCCGCCCTGGTTGTCTCGGTGGTGCTGGCCTACGTCATTTATCTCCTGAACCGGCGCCTGCCGCAGTCTTGATTCCGCCGCGCCGGGCCGTCCACTCCTGCCGCAAGACGGACAGCAACGCGACATCCTCGAAGACACCCCATTTCCGCACGCGCTGCCGCAGGAGACCCTCGCGCTGGAAGCCGGCCTTTTCCAGCACGCGGCCCGACGCCGGGTTGCGCGTCAGGTGGCAGGCATAAATCCGGTTCAAGCGGAGCTGTTCGAAGCCGAATCGCACCATCGTCCCGGCGGCTTCCGTGCCGTAACCTTGGCGCCAACACGACGGCGTGATCCAGAGGCTCAGTTCGGCCTGCGCGTGCTCCCGGTCGATGTCCCGCAACGTGGTGGCGCCGATGAGTTGGTTGGCTTCCCGCAGGACGATGGCGAAGGGCGTCGCGCGGCCGGCGCGGAAGTCGTCGGTGAACTGCTCGATCATGCGCTCCGCCTCGCCGTTGGGATACGGATACGGGAGCGAAATCATCGTGTCGGCAATTTCGCGCTGGCCCGCCAGTTGTTGCAGCGCCGGCGCTTCGGCGCGGCTGAAGGTGCGGAGCACCAACCGCTGCGCGACCAGGAAGGGGATGGTGACTTTCATGGCGTGACGCGGGTGAGCTTCCGGACTTCGGCCGCGTCCAGGCCGATCCAGAGACTGCGGAACCGCTGCTGGTCCGGGTCGAGTTTCGGGCGCGGCTGCCCCCCGATCCCGTGCCGGCCATCGTCGCTCAAGAGTTGGAAGCTGCGCGGCCGATCTGGATAAACGATGATGGCTTCGGCGTGAAAGTGTTTCAGCCGGACGTCCTTGATCCGTCTTGGCTTCGCCGCCCCGCCCGCCCAGGCGTAAACCACGAAGTCGCCGACCGAGCCGGCGGGTCCGGCGGCAATCAGATAGCCGTCGCGCCAGCGGGCGATGTCCCGCACGCCGCGCCCGCCGAGGTCCAGCAGCAGCGGGTCGCCCAGTTGCGCCCCCGCCCCCGCCAGGATGTCCGTCGGGTTGAGGAGTGGCACGAGCAACGCGCGGCCGGCGGGGACCGGATTGCGGAAACCGATCAGCAGATGGCCGTCGGGCGTGCCGGCCAGGCCCTCGATGTTGACGGCGCCGGGCAGCTTCGGCGCCCGTTCGCTGCCCTCCGCCAGTTGGAACGGTTGCAGCCGCGGGTCGCGCAGCAAATCGTCGAGCAGGTGGTGGTACGGTTGGCCCTCGGGCACCAATTGAAAACCGCTCGCGGTCTTGCGGAACGAGGTGGCGAAGAGGAAATCCCGGTTCGGCCGGAACTTGCCCGCTCGATTGCGTCCGTGGGAGCCGATCCAGAAAACCTTGTCGCCCAGCCAGCAGGCGGCTTCCAGATCGGTCTCCGGTTTCCGGGGGTCCACGTGGAGAAAGTCAGACAAGTCGAAGGCCTGCGCCGGCGGCCCGGCCGGTTCGGTCCGGTAAATCCGGATGACGTTGGCCTCGTCGTCCGCGACCGCGAAGTGGCTGGCATCCAACGCGACGGCGCCCGAAGCGTCGCACATGCTGGTATAGACGCTCTGGGTGGAGACGGTCGCGGCGGCGAGCGGCGCAGGCGCGAAAAACCAGACGGCCCAGCCGCCGGCGAGAAGGCGTGAAATCCACCGCTGCATCGCCCGACGTTAACGGGAAACCCGCCGCGGTCAACTCCCGCGCCGGCACCGCGTCGCTTCCCGCGGTGCCCGCCGCCGGCGAAAAACGCCCGCCGCCGGTTTTTCCCGCTTTGCCTTTGGTCGCGGCCAGCCTAAGTTGTCCCGCATTTTTATGGAAGATACTTCAACGATCGAGACGTTGTCCGGCATCGCAAACCAATTGCGCATCCACTCCATCACCGCCACCACGGCGGCCGGCAGCGGGCACCCCACCTCCTGTTGTTCGGCGGCGGACCTCATTGCCGCGCTGTTCTTCGGGCACATGCGCTACGATCCGAAGGACCCGCGCTACCACAACAACGACCGCTTCATTCTCTCCAAGGGCCACGCCGCGCCGCTCCTCTACGCCGCCTGGGCCGAGGCGGGCTTGATTCCGGTCAGCGAGCTGACGCGCCTGCGCCAGATCGACTGCGATCTGGAGGGCCACCCGACGCCGCGCCTGCCGTTCGTGGACGTGGCGACCGGCTCGCTGGGCCAGGGCCTGGCCGTCGCTGTCGGCATGGCGTTGTGCGCCCGCTTGGACAACCTCGACTACCGCACCTACGTCCTGATGGGCGACGGCGAAGTCGCCGAAGGCAGCGTCTGGGAGGCAGCCTCGCTCGCCGGCGTGAACAACCTGAACAACCTGGTGGCGCTGGTGGACGTGAACCGCCTCGGCCAGAGCCAAGCCACGGCCTTCGGACATGACATGGCGGTTTACGAGAAACGCTTTCAGGCCTTCGGCTGGCGCACGGAGGTCATCGACGGCCACGACATGGAGGAAATCATCGAAGTGCTGGCCGCCGCCGGCCTGGGCCACCAACCGCTGGCCATCCTCGCCAAAACCATCAAGGGCGCCGGCGTCTCCTTCATCCAGGATCTCGACGGTTGGCACGGCAAGGCGTTGACCCAAGACGAGGCCACCCGCGCCATCGCCGAATTGCAGCCGCGCGCCCGCTCCGGCCTCGGCGTGCCGATTCCGGAACCGGCCCGCCGGCCCGCGCCGAACAACACGGCGCCCGCCGTCTATCCGCCCCCCAGTTACACGCCGGGCCAGATGGTCGCCACCCGCGAGGCCTACGGCAACGCGCTGGCCCGCTTGGGCGAGGTCGATCCGCGTCTGGTCGCCCTGGACGGCGACACCAAGAACTCCACCTACGCCGACAAATTCTTCAAGAAATTCTCCGACCGGTCCGTCGAGTGCTTCATCGCCGAGCAGAACATGGCGGGCGTGTCCACCGGCTTCGCCACGCGCGGCAAGGTGCCCTTCGCCTCCACCTTCGCCGCCTTCTTCACCCGCGCCCACGACCAAATCCGCATGGGCAGCCATTCCCAGGCCAACCTCAAGCTGGCCGGCTCGCACGTCGGCGTCAGCATCGGCGAGGACGGCGGCTCCCAGATGGGCTTGGAAGACCTCGCCATGATGCGCGCCCTCACCGGCAGTGTGGTGCTCTACCCGAGCGACGCGGTGTCCACCGAACGGCTCGTCGAGCAGATGGCGCACCACCAGGGCCTGGCCTACCTGCGCACCTCGCGGCCCAAGACCCCGGTGATCTACAAGAACACCGAGGAATTCCCCATCGGCGGCGCGAAAGTAGTCCGCCAGGCCGCTGGGGACAAGGTCACCGTCGTCGCCGCCGGCGTGACGCTCCACCAGGCGCTCCAGGCGGCCGACGCCTTGGCGAAGGAAGGCATCGGCATCACCGTGATCGACGCCTACAGCATCAAACCGCTGGGCAAGGACGTGATCCAAGCCGCCGCGGAGAAGACCCGCCACACCGTCGTCACCGTCGAAGACCATTACCCCGAGGGCGGGCTGGGCGATGCCGTCGCGGGTGAACTTAGCGCCGAGGGCATCCGCGTCCACAAGCTGGCGGTGTGCGACTTGCCCCGCTCCGGCAAACCGGAGGAACTGCTGGCGAAGTACGGGATCGACGCGGCGGCCATCGTCAAGAAAGTCAAGGCGCTGGTGTAGTTCGCCCGAATCCTGAGCCGGAACGATGCCCTTGGCGATGAGGCCTGCCCTCACCCTTAACCCTTTCCCCAGGAGAGGGACGGGGAAAATGCGGCGGAGTTATTAGGTTGGCCGGAAAGTGAGCCGGGAGAGGAGCGGCTGGTTTCCGAACCATCTTGGCGGCGAGCGACCCGGAGGCCGATCCCAGCGTTATCTGGGATCACGCCGGGTTCCCTCCCCAACCGGAGTGGCACGCGGTGCCGGCGCGGGGGGCATCGGGTGTCCCTGCCCCCGGATAGCCCACACGCACTCCGACGGAAGCCATCGGCGCCGGGATCAAGGAGCGGGTGGGCAATGGACGATGGAACACGTTGGCGGAGATGGAACAGGCCATTGGCGAAGAACGGCGGCCGTGGTGGGACCACGCCGAAAACGTGCGGAGGCTGGTTGCTCACCCCCGGTTAGTCGAACAAGCCAACGCTACCGCAACTGAGAATGGTGCAATTACATGCTCAAAGTAGTATCATCGCGCTGGCTTCTGTGCTGGCAGTTCCACCCCGGCGATTCAGATAGCTAGCCTGGATATTTCACCCGCCGCACGAAATGCCGACAAGATGGAGCGCCGGTTTGCAACCGGCTTTGGGCGTGGGCCGGCCGCAAAGCCGACTCCCAGTCGGCACTCCGCCGGAAGTTTGTGAAATATCCAGGCTGGCCGCACCATTTTGGCTCGGAGTGGACTTCCCCGCCTGGGCGCTCCCACGATGGAGAGTCGGCATCAACGGGGACTGGGAATGGCCCGTTTGCAGCGAGCGGAGGGTGATGGACTCGAAGGCTGGCCTGGGCCGGCTTGTTCTGAGGCGGTGCGGCACGGGCCACGGAGCCACGGCGCGTTCAGAGCCGGGGGATTCAGACGAAGGGCGGGACGTTGGCAGCAAAGGCCGGCCCGCCCCTTCTCTGTTGGACGGCACGGAAAATCTGGAGCAGACCGTAATCATACCGGACGCCCAGTGCTTCGCGGACGCCGGCGAGATTGCTCAAGCCCAGCTTGCCAAACGCCGCGGCGATGCGCGCCGCCGCTTCCGCCGTGAACAACCGTTTCGTCTCGATTGCCTCGCCCGCCTCGAGGGCGGTAGCCAAGTGCCCGTAAATCGTGCCCGGCGCCAGGAGTCGGCTGCGGGCGATCTCTTCGACCGACTCTCCGGCCCGGAAGCGACGCAGCGTCTCGCGCGTCGTGTCGTTCAAATACGGCTTGGCTGCGGGCGCGGGCTGGAACGAATCGTCGGCGAACATCTGGCGCGGGTTGGCCCGCAGGAAATCCGCGATCTCGGCCAGAAAAACGCCGCCGAGGTCCCGCAGCTTTTGCTGGCCCACGCCGCTGATGCGGGAGAACTCGGCGCTGCTCGCCGGGTAAGTGCGCGCCATTTGCCGCAGCGCCACATCGGAAAAGACGATGTAGGGCGGCACGCCGCGCTCGTCGGCCAGGCGCTTGCGCAGGGCGCGCAGCCGCTCGAACAGCGCCTCGTCGCAGGCGATTTCCCCGGCGCGGTGCGCGGCCGGCTCGGGCGTTTTCATCGGGCGCGTGAGGGTGATCTTCCGCCGCTGCTTCAACACGGCCAGGCCTTCGGGCGTCAACTCCAGCGTGCTGAATTTCTCCGCCGTCTGCGACAGGAAGCCGAGCCGGACCAGCTCGCGGCCAATCGCCTGCCAGTCCTTGCGGCTGTGCTCGTGGCCGATGTTGTAGGTCGAAAGCCGGTGATGGTTCCACTTGCGAATCTTCTCGGTGTCGGCGACGACGAGGACTTCGACAATGTGGTTCAGGCCCACGCCAAAGCGGGTCCGCTCGCGGATGCGATACACGCAGGAGAGGAGTTTCTGGGCGGCGAGGGTGCCGTCGTAGGTCTCGCGCGGGGCGAGGCAGTTGTCGCAGCCGCCGCAGTTGTCTTCGGCCGACGGCTCGCCAAAGTATTCGAGCAGCGCGGCGCGGCGGCAGCCGTTGCTCTCCGCGTAATGGACCATCCGCTGCAACTGCTCGCGGGCGAGCTGTTGCTCCTGCGGATTGGGCTTCTCGTCAATGAACCGGCGCTGCTTGATCGCGTCGCCGGCGTTGAAGAGCAGCACGCACTCGCTGGGCAGACCGTCGCGGCCGGCCCGGCCGGTTTCCTGGTAATAACTCTCGATGTTCTTCGGCAGGTCGTAGTGAATGACGAAGCGGACGTTCGGCTTGTTAATCCCCATGCCGAAGGCGATGGTCGCGCAGATCACGCGCACCTCGTCACGGAGGAAAAGCTCCTGGTTCGCGGAGCGTTCGTTGCCACCCAGGCCGGCGTGATATGGCTTTGCCTTCACGCCATCGGCGCTGAGGCGTTCGGCGATCTTCTCCGCCGTCTTGCGGGCCTGGCAATAAACGATGCCGGCGTCGCGCGGCCGGGCGCGCACGAACTCCAGCAACTGCTCGTAAGGCTGGCTCTTCGGCAGCACGCGATAGGTCAGGTTGGGCCGGTTGAAACTCGCCACGAAGCAACGCGGCCCGCGCAGGTGGAGTTGGGTGACGATGTCGGCCCGCACGCGCTCGGTGGCCGTGGCGGTGAGCGCCATCAGCGGCACGTCCGGGAAGTGCGGGCGCAGTTGGGCGAGTTGGCGGTACTCGGGGCGGAAATCGTGGCCCCACTCACTGATGCAGTGCGCTTCGTCGATGGCGAGAAGGTTCACCCGCCAGTTCTTCAGGGCGTCCAGGGTGCCGTCGAGCATCAACCGCTCCGGCGCAAGGTAGAGCAGGCGAAAGTCGCCGGCATAGAGGCCGCGGAACCGCGCCCGCGCTTCGGTCGGCGCGAGCGACGAATTCAGAAACGTCGCCGGCACGCCGCTGGCCTGGAGGGCGTCCACCTGGTCCTTCATCAACGCGATGAGCGGTGACACCACGACGGTGAGGCCGTCGCGCGCCATCGCGGGCAACTGGAAGCAGAGCGATTTGCCGCCGCCGGTGGGCAGCAGCGCGAACGTGTCGCGCCCCGCCAGCGCGTCGCGGATGATCTCCTCCTGAAGCGGGCGAAACGAGGTGAAGCCGAAGTACTGCTTCAGCAACGGGAGGAGTTGCACGGCCGTTTTCATCCAGGCGAATGCCGGCGAGCGTGCCATCGAGGTGGCGGCGACGCCAGCACGAGTCTGCGCGCAGTTCCGTTCCGAGGTCCGAGGCGGGTGGAACCCGGTCCTGCGTCGGCAGCGCTCAGGAAAGCGCGACCGGGGAATCGGCCGATAACTCAGGCGTGCGCCTAAGCCCGGACAGTCAGCCGAGGCGGGGCATCCGACTGTGCGCCGGTTCCAGCAATAAGTCCACGATCGCCGCCGCCGCCCTCAGGCGGGCGCCGGGACCGCCGAGGGAAGCGATGATCCGAGCCAGCCGGGCCTTGGTTTTCTGCCGGCGGGCGTCGTCGGTCAGCAACTCCAACGCGGCTCGGGCGATGTTCTCCGGCGTGGCCGCGGGCTGGATGAATTCCGGAAAAACCTCCTCGCCGGCCAGCAGATTCGGCATCGCCAGGAACTGCACGCGGACGATCCGCCGGCCGATCTGGTAGGTGCTCCACGACGTCTTGTAGAGCGCGACGGTCGGCACGCCGAAATAGGCGCACTCGACCGTGACCGTGCCGGTGGAGGCAATGGCCACCGTCGCCTGGCGCAACGCCGCCGGCAGGTCGCCGAAGGAACAGCGGATCGCCGGCGGCTGCTCCGGTTGGTATTCGGGCGCGGTGATCTCCGGCAACGTCTGGAGTCGCGTCAACGCCGCGGCTTCGGCGGCCAGTTCCGCGTCCGGCAGGACCGCCCAAAACTGGCAGGGCGTTTTCGCCGCGATCAGGCGCGCGGCCCCGACCATGACGGGCAGATGGCGGCGCAATTCATCACGACGACTGCCCGGCAGCAACAGGACCAGCGGCTTCGGCGGCCGTTCGAACGGGGGACTTCGCCCCGGCGGCGCGCTGGTTTCGACTTCGCCCTGGACCGGGTGCCGGTCGAAGATCGGGTGCCCCACAAACTCGACGCGCAGTTTCGGCGTGCGCCGCGCATACCATTCCGGCTCAAACGGGAAGATGCTCAGGAGCAAGTCCACGTCGCGTTCGAGTTGGTAGGCGCGGTCCGCGCGCGAGGCCCACACCTGCGGCGAGACGTACTGGACAATCTTCGGATTCCAGTTGTGAAACCCGCTTGGGCGGGCGCGGACGCGCCGCTTGACCGCCGCCGCGAACCGGCGGTTGAACCCGGAGTAGTCCACGCAGATGATGGCGTCGGGTTGGCGCTCGACGGCCACGCGGAGCAGTTCGCGGAAAAAGCGGCGGAACTTCCCGTAGTGCTGGATTACTTCCCAGAGTCCGATGACGGAGTGGCGGGTCAGATCCCGGACCAGTTCCACGCCGGCCTCGGCCATGCGGGGTCCGCCCGCGCCAAAGCACTGCGGCTCCAGGCTGGCGAAACGCGGCTGCGCGTCGCCGCTCGGCTGCGCCCACTGTCCGGCGAGCCGTTCGCGCAAGGCGGACACCAGTTCGGCCGCCAGTTGGTCGCCGCTGGCCTCGCCGGCGATGAACATCAAGGATACGGGCTTCACGCGGCGTCCGGGGTTCCGCTGGTTTGCCGATCGAGGCTCAACTCCCGTGCCCGGTCCGGGGCATCCGCTTTGTCGCACGCCATGCCGGAACGCTAGCCGTCACGGGCTTTTTTGCAATGCGATTGGCGGCCAGCGGCCAGCGCCCCGGGCGGCGGAGCGCGCGTGTCGGAGGCGCGCTCTTGCGGGGCTTCGTTCATTCGGGCAACCGCTTCAGGACACCAGCTTCGCTACCACCGGCAGCACCACCGGCGCATTGACACCCTCGCGCCGCGCCGCGCCCGGCTGTTTCATCAACTCCTTCAGTTCGTCGAGATGTTTTTGGTAAACGCCGCGGGGTGTCGCGCCATGTTTGATACAAATCGACGCCGCTTTGCCGACCACTTCGCCCATCATGCCGGTGGTCTTTTGGACGCGCACCGTGCCGAGCGCCTCGTGCGTGACGCTGACGCACCGGCCCGCCATGAAGAGGTTGTCCACGTTGCGCGAGTAAAAGCACCGATACGGTACCGGGTACCCCTGGTGGCGGTCCACGGCCTGCTCGAACACGGCTTTCGAGATGAACGGATTGTCCGGCGCGGCGTTCGTGTACTTGTCCTGGGCGTAGTGCAGGTCGATGTCCCACGTCGTCGGCACGCAGCCGTCGGGGAACGGGGTGCGCTGAAGGATGTTGAAGCGGTTGAGGATCACGTCCCCGAGCAACTGGCGCGACTCGCGGGTGCCGCCGACGAAGGCCACCCATTCCAGCCGGGCGCGGGCGTGCTGCGCCTTGCCGTCCCCGTTCTTCATGGCGCTGAACGCGCCGAAGACCGCCCGCAGGTTCCAGTCGCGCATGTATTCCAAATCGCGAATCGGATCCTGATGGAAGCCGCTTTCCCAGAACCATTCGCCGGCGCCTTGGCTGGGATAGGGAAAGTCCTTCGTCGTCAAGTCCAGCGCCCACGGCGTTGCGGGAAAGGGCTGCGGGGTGGCGGCGTTTTGCCAGCGCCACATGTTGCTCATGCCCATGTGATCTTCCTTCTGCGTCGTGTGGTCCGCGCCGGCCAGCGCCCCGACGGTGCCGTGGCCGGTGCAATCGGCAAAGAGCGCCCCGGCAAACCGCGTCAGCCGGCCCGTGCGCGTGTCCAGCGCCACGACCGCCGAGACGCGATGACCATTCGTTTCGACCTGGAAGACGAAGTGGTTGAGGTAGAGCGAAAGGCGCTTCTCCGCGCGGACGATCCGCTCGCGCCGGGCATCATTGAACTCGCTGGCTGGGCCGGGCGACTGGGTGGGATGATCCGCCAGTTCCTCAACGATCTCTCCCAGGTGCGGGAACGGCCCCAGGCGCGTCTTGCCCTGCGGCCAGACGCGGATTTCCGAACTGCCGTTGCCGCCCAGCACGGGGCGGTCCTGGATGAGCGCCACCGTGCAGCCCAGGCGCGCCGCAGCAATGGCGCAGCACATCCCGGCGTAACCGCCCCCCACGACCACGAGATCAAATGGCCCGGCTTCCGCTGGCTCCTCCGGCAGACCGAGGAGTTGCCGGCGCCAGGCGGCCATCGGTGTGGAATCGTTGGGCGGGACGTAGCCACCCTCGTCGGTGAACAGGATCGCGTCGCACCGCCCGTCGAAGCCCGTCAGGTCGTGCAGCGCCAGGCGTACCGGTGGATCCTTGATCTCGACCGTGCCGCCGTCCTGCCAGAACCAATCGGCGCCGCGCGTGCCGAAGGTCTCCGGGAGCGGCACGCCGTCCACCAGCAACTGGAACCGCCCCGGCTGGCCCGGCGCCTTCCAATGCGCCGCCCAGTCCTTCGTGCGCACCCACACCCGGTAATTGCCCGCCTTCGGAAAGGTCGCCGTGGTGGTCGCGTCCTCGACCGGACGGCCCAAACCATGCGCGAGCAGGTAGGGCGACCCCATGATCTGGATGAACTGCGTGTCCAGCACCCAGCCGCCGTGGTTCGCGAAACTCTCGGCTTCGACAAAGACGCGGGCGGCGAAGGCGGGCACCGCCGGGGCGAAAACCAACAGGAACAGGCTCCGCAGCATCAGGCAGCGCCGGATGGAGAGGCGTCGCGAGGCAAGGGGCAGGGAGCGGGAAAGCGATTTCATGCGATGGCCATGACTGATCGCGCGAGGCTACCAGCGGGCGCTTAAACAGCAAGCGCCCGCGCCGCCCCCCACTTGAGCGCGCTGGGTGAACAGGAAGGCGGGTTCGTTGGCGCAAGTCGTCGGCCGACCCGGCAGGTCATCCCGATCGATCTGGACGGCGAAGACGCGGACGGGAGCGCCAGCGCGGGGGCGAGGACTTGGCGCCCCGGTGACAGCGCGACTTCGGGTGGCGACACCGTACCGAATGAGGGCAAATGCAGTTAGATTCCGGCTTCTGGCGAATGGCACTGGCATCTGAGCGGTGCGTCATGTTCACGCATCAGGCGTCAAATTCGCGCATTCCAGCGCTGCTGCCGAGGATGCTTATGGTTATTTGGGCGAAGTTGCACTGGTACTGCGTCTGCTCAGAGTCTTGTGCGGAAGCTGTAAGGATTAACCCACAGCGAACCGGAACTGCTTATGACGACATCGGAAACCAGATGCACAAGCATTGAGCAGCGCTGCCGCTCGGGCTGGATCTTGCGCCTCACGATTGCCAGCGCCGTCGTGCTGTTGTGGCAAGCGGCCTCGATTCAAGCGGCGACAACCGTAACAAAAATCGCCGCGGGACCCGAGCATAGTCTGTTCATCAAATCCGACGGGAGCCTTTGGGCAATGGGAGAGAATGACTCTGGCCAGCTTGGTGACGGCTCATGCAACGACACCAACAGGCCAACGCAAATTGTCTCCGGCGGCGTCTCGTCGGTGACGGCCGGAGGACTTCATACCCTATTTCTCAAGTCCGACGGGAGTCTTTGGGCGATGGGAAACAATTACTTTGGCCAACTCGGCATTGGTATAACGAACTCCCCTATCTTTGTTTTTGCCGTGCCGCAGAAGATTGTCTCCGGCGGCGTCGTGGCCATTGCTGCCGGAGGTAACCACAGTTTGTTTGTGAAGTCCGATGGAAGCCTGTGGACGATGGGCTGGAACCTCCAAGGCCAGCTCGGCGACGGCACAACCAACGGTAGCAATGTGCCGAAACAAGTCGTTTCGAGTGGCGTCGTGGCAGTCGCCGCCGGAGGATACCACAGCCTGTTTCTGAAATCCGACGGCAGTCTGTGGGCCATGGGTCTCAATAGCTCCGGCCAGCTTGGCGACGGCACCACGACCAACTCACAAACACCCGAACAAGTCGTCGCCAGCGGGGTTGTTGCTGTGGCCGTCGGAGAATGCCACAGCCTGTTTATCAAGTCCGACGGCAGTCTTTGGGCAATGGGTGACAA
>JAJXZI010000125.1 GCA_021780115.1 bacterium
ATCTTTGCCTTGGTCGTAAAGCTCAAGGATGCGCTGGCGCACCGGCACAGGAATGGCTCGCATACCCCAATCCTGCCCTGCCCCCCACGCCCTGTAAAGCTACATGTTTGATGGAAATGCTCTAGTGTGAGAACGTTTTCGTTGCCGAGCAGACGACGAAGTTCGGAGAGGACGGGATGCCCGGGGCCATAGGGTTCGGGGCGGAGGATGTTTCCGCGGCGCCGGCAGGTCAAGGCCGCGACCCGCGAGGCAGTTTGAATTCCGCGGCGGCGCGATCCGCAAACAAGCAAACGACCCGCCGTACCGATCATGTCCCAGACCGGGTGAACGCGCCGCCGCTTGACGCCGCCGGGGTACGCCGGCAGACTTCCGCCATCATGAACACGACGCGACGTTATTTTCTCGTCCTGGTTTCCTCGCTGCTCCTCGCTCCGGTGCTCGGCGGCCCAGCGCTCTTGGCCCAACAGCCGCGACTTGAAGCGAAGCCGGCCGACGCGTTCTTCGCCAAGTTCGAGCCGGTGAAGGCGCCGCCGCCGTCGGGCTTGTTGCTGCGGCCGGGCGACCGGTTGGCGATCTGCGGCGACTCGATCACGGAGCAGAAGATGTATTCGCGGATCATGGAGACCTACCTCACGGTCTGCGTGCCGGAGCTGAAGATCACGACGCGCCAATACGGCTGGGGCGGCGAAACAGCCGAGGGTTTCCTGCACCGCATGACCAACGATTGCCTGCGTTTCCGGCCCACCATCGCCACGACGTGCTACGGCATGAACGACCACCGCTATCGGGCTTATGACGAAGCCAACGGCCAGTGGTATCGCGCCAATCAGGACGGCATCGTCCGCGCCTTCAAGGCCGTCGAGGCGCGTGTGGTGCTCGGGTCGCCCGGTTGCGTCGGGAAGGTGCCCGCCTGGACGCAATCCGCCGGCAACACCCTCGAAGACCTGAACCTGAACCTTTGCACGCTGCGCAACATTGACATTGACCTGGCCCGGCAGGAAGGCGTCGCCTTCGCCGACGTCTTCT
Source organism: bacterium (assembly GCA_021780115.1). Taxonomy (GTDB): domain Bacteria; phylum Verrucomicrobiota; class Verrucomicrobiia; order Limisphaerales; family JAJXZI01; genus JAJXZI01. Next base: position 1,027 of record JAJXZI010000125.1, read on the forward strand.
GGCCAATGCTCACGGCGGGCTTCGAGGCCCGGCGGGAGTACAGTCCCGGCTACGCGATTGCCGGCAAAGACGGCGTGCATCCCGGCTGGGCCGGTCATCTGCTCATGGCCTACGCCTTCCTCAAAGCCATGGGACTGGACGGTGATCTGGGCACTTTTACGATCGATCTGCAGGCGAACCACGCGACCGCCACCGCCGGGCACAAGGTGGATGCCTTCCGCGACGGCGTCCTGACGCTCACGAGCCATCGCTACCCGTTCTGCGCCGCGGGGGATCCGACCAAGGACGACTCCCTCCGCTCCGGCATGTCGCTGGTGCCCTTCAACCAGGATTTGAATCGCCTGACGCTGGTAGTCAAAGGCGGCTCGGCCGCCAACTACAAAGTCACCTGGGGTCCGTCGTCGAAGACTTATGCGGCGGATGAATTGGCCAAAGGCGTGAACCTCGCCGCAGATTTCGCCGCGAACCCCTTCTCCGAAGCCTTCGACAAAGTGGACGAAGCCGTGGCGGCCAAGCAAAACTATGAAACACGCCAGGTGAAGACGCTCTTTCATGGTGAGGAAGGCCACTTCGACATGCCGGCCACCGTCGCGCTCACGGAAAAGGTGCGGAAACACTTTGCCGACGCGATTCCCCAGGCTTTCGTGCCGGTGACGCACACGATCCACATCGAGGCGCAGTAACCACCGCCGCCGTTCACGCCCGGCCGGTTCAACGGTGGTGGCGGGCCGGCCGGGTGGGCCGCCGCTGTGGCGCAGGCCAGTTGACGGGGCGTTGTGGCGGACGAAGTTCCCTGGCGAGTGGATTGCCAAGCCAGATCCGCCGAAACCTATGAAAGTGACGTATTACGGACATTCCTGCGTGTTGGTCGAGGCCGGAGGCCGCCGACTGTTGTTTGACCCGTTCATCAGCGGGAACGAACTGGCCCGCCACATCGATTTGAACGCGGTGCCCGCCGATTATCTGCTCCTTTCCCACGGCCATGCCGATCATGTCGCCGACGCCGTGGCCATTGCCCGGCGCACCGGCGCGACGGCGCTGGCCAACTTTGAAGTCACCCAATGGCTGGCCCGCCAAGGCGTGGCGAAGGTCCATCCGATGAATCACGGCGGGACCGCGCAGTTGGACTGCGGGCGCGTCAAATTCGTCCCCGCCATTCACTCCAGCAGCCTGCCCGATGGCGCGTACGGCGGCAACCCGGGCGGGTTCGTCGTCGAGGCGGCCGACGGCGCGTTCTATTTTTCCGGCGACACGGCGTTGACGATGGACATGAAGCTCATCGGCGAGGCGACGCGGCTCCGGTTCGCCGCCCTGTGCCTCGGCGACAACTTCACCATGGGAGTGGAAGACGCCGTCATCGCCGCCGACTTTATCCGTTGCGACCAGATTCTTGGCATTCACTACGACACCTTCCCGCCGATCCAGATCGATCACGCCGCGGCGATCCAAAAGTTCCACGCCCGGGGCAAACAGCTTCGGTTGCTCGGCATCGGCGAGAGCGGCGATTTCTGAGTCGCGCCCGCCGGCGGCAGGCGCGAAATGGGCCGGCTGTGCCGGCGCCCCGGCTCGACAAGCGCCCCCCGCCATGCCAGCTTTGATCCGTGACCTCCGAGAAACTTGAGAGACTGCGCGCCTTGCTCCGCTCCTGCGGCTCGTGCCTTATCGCCTATTCGGGCGGCGTGGACTCGGTCTTTCTGGCCCGGGTCGCCCATGACGTGCTGGGGGAGAAGGCGCTCGCCGTCATCGCCGATTCGCCCAGCCTGCCGCGGCGGGAACTGGACGAGGCCCTGGCCCTGGCCGTCCAGTTTGGCTTTCCCGTCCGCGTAATTCGGACGAAGGAGTTCGAGAACCCCGACTATCTCGCGAATCCGGGCAACCGCTGTTACTTCTGCAAACACGAACTGTTCACCGAACTGGCGCCGCTGGCCCGCGCGGAAGGCTTCGCCGTCATCGCCTACGGCGAAAACGCCAGCGACGCGGGCGACTATCGGCCAGGGGCGCAAGCGGCGGCGGAATTTCAGGTGCGCGCCCTGCTGAAGGAGGCCGGCCTCACCAAATCGGAAATCCGCGAGTTGTCCGCCCAACTCGGCCTGCCGACGGCGGACAAGCCGCAGATGGCTTGCCTAAGCTCGCGCGTGCCGCACGGTGAAACCGTGACGCCGGAGAAGCTGCGCATGATCGAGCAGGCGGAATACGTGCTGCGCGATCTCGGCTTCCACGACGTGCGCGTCCGGCACCACGAGCTGGGTCCAAAGCCGCCGCCCGGTTCAGAGCGACGGGGAACTTTGGACTTTGGACCTCGGACCAGTCACCTCGCCCGCATCGAAGTCGGCCCGGCGGAGATGAAGCGGTTCCTGGAAAATGGCGCGTCGGTGAAGGTGGCCGAGGCGCTGCGGCGGATCGGCTACGCGCACGTCACGCTCGATTTGCAGGGCTACCGGCGCGGCAGCGCGAACGAAATCCCGACCGCGGCACGAGGCTAAACTTGGTTGTCCGGCGCCGTCTTCCCCGTCCGGTTCAGGGCTTCCCCGCAAACAGCCGTTGGTGCTCCAGGAGCGCGTAGCGGTCGGTCATGCCGGCGATGTAGTCGCAGACGGTGCGGTGCAGCCCGGCCTTGCGGGTCCGCTTGCGGGTCTTTTCTCCAATCTCGCCGGGATGGCGGAGGTAGTGGTGGAACAAGTCATCCAGCAGGCGGACGGCGCGCAGGTTGGGCTGGTGGACGACCGGGTTGTAATAAAGATTCTCGTACAGATAGTCGCGGAGCTCCAGGTTTCGCACGCGGCGCCCGGGGCTGTACTGGACCAGCGGTTTGGTTCGCTGGCGCACTTCCTCGGCGGACCGGACCCCGGCGGCGCGGATGAGTTCCTCCGCCGTCTCGACGACGTCATGCACCTGCATGTCGATGATCGTGCGGATCGTGAAGTACCGCCGGCATTCGTTGGGAAGATGACCGTGCTGTTTCTGCACCGCGCGGCTGGCTTGCGCCCAAAGGCGGACATCCCGCGCCAGCCTTCGTTCCGAAAGCAACCCGGCTTCCAGGCCGTCGTCAAGGTCGTGGCTGGAGTAGGTGAGTTCGTCCGCCAGGTTGGCAACCTGGGCTTCGAGGGAGGCGGCCGGGGCGCCGAAGCCCGCGCGCCGGCGGGGATGGTCGTAGGTCGTGTGGTGTTTCACCAGCCCTTCCCGGACTTCCCACGTCAGATTCAATCCGGGGAACGCCGGGTACTTCTGCTCCAGTTCCTCGACGAGGCGGAGGCTCTGGCGGTTGTGCTCGAAGCCGCCGTGGTCCTTCATCAGGCGGTTGAGCGCCGCTTCGCCCTTGTGGCCAAAGGGCGCATGGCCGAGGTCGTGGGCAAGCGCGATGGTTTCGGTCAGGTCTTCGTTCAGGCGCAAGGCGCGGGCGATGTTCCGCGCCACGGCTGCGACTTCGATGGTGTGCGTCAGGCGGGTGCGGAGGTGGTCGCCGGTGCCGTTGAGGAAGACCTGCGTCTTGTATTCCAGCCGGCGGAAGGCTCGCGAATGAATCACGCGGTCGCGGTCGCGCTGATAGTGGGTACGCCATTCCGGCGGCACTTCAGGATGTTCGCGCCCCCGGGTATCGGCGCTGAATTGGGCGTACGGCGCGAGGCTCTGCCGCTCAAGTTGCTCCAATTCCTGACGGGTGCGCGGCATGAAGCGACAACAGCAGGCAGCAGGCGAAAGGCGGAATCAAGCGGCAAGCAGATGTTGCACGGAAATGCCGCGCAGGTCGAACAGCCGGCGAATGGTGTCCTCGATCAGGTTGTTCGGGCAGGAGGCGCCGGCGGTGATGCCCACCGTGATGTCGCCGGCCGGCAGCCAGTCGCGGGTTTCGACTTCCTGGTGCAGGTGCTGGTTGTAATGCCGGATGAGCCGGTCGGAAGCCATCTTGGCGGCATTCTTGATGAAGTAAGTGGGGAGCCGGGATTCGCCCATCTCCGCCAGGTGCGAGGTGTTCGACGAGTTGTAGCCGCCGATGACGATCAGCAAATCGAGCGGCTGGCGCAGCAGTTTCTCCAGCGCGTCCTGGCGGTCCTGGGTCGCGCCGCAGATCGTGTCGAAGAACCGGAAATGCTGGTCGAGCTGCTCCGCGCCAAACTTCCGGGCCATCGCCGCGCGCAGCCGGCGCTGCACCTCCTCCGTTTCGCCGCGCAGCATGGTCGTTTGGTTGGCCACGCCGATGGCCTGCAGGTGCTGGTCGGGGTCGAAGCCATCCGAGTAGGCGCCTTTGAATTTCTCCAGGAACTCCGCCTTGTTGCCGCCGTGGACGAGGTAATGGCACACGTAGTCCGTCTCCGCGAGCGTGAAGACGACCAGATAATGCCCGCCACCGTAGGCCCGGGCCTGCGAACTGGTCGCCTTGGTTTCCTCGTGCCAGGCCTTGCCGTGGATGATGCTCGTGACGGTGTCTTTCGAGTATTGCCGCACCCGCTTCCACACGCTCATCACGTCGCCACAGGTCGTATCGACAAACCGGCAACCCTTGGCCTCCAACTCCCGGCGGGTCGAGACTTCCGTGCCGAAGGCGGGGATGATGACCACGTCGTCCTTCTGGAGGTCTTCGATGTCGGCATCCTTCTCCTTGCCACTGAGGAACTTGATGTCCATCGCGCGGATCTGGTCGTTGACCTCGGGATTGTGGATGATCTCGCCCAAAATGTAGAGCGGCCGGTCCGGGAACACCTTGCGGGCCGCGTAAGCCAGGTCGATGGCGCGCTCGACGCCGTAGCAGAAGCCGAATTCCTTCGCCAGCTTGATGGTCAGCCCCCCTGCGGACAGCACGTGGCCGTTGGCGCGGATGCGCTCGACCAGTTCGCTGCGGTAGTGGGAAAGCACCTGGGCCTGCACCGCCTCCATGATGTCGGGCCGGCGCAGATTGACCTTGTGCGTCGCGCTCGGAACTGCGACCGGGATTGGGGCCGTCATACGAGCAGCAACCTAGCAGGTCGTGTCGGGGCGTCCAGCCTCAACCCGCCGCGAAATAGTCATTGCGCCCAGGCGGACCCGGCAAGATACTCCGCTTGCCCACCGCCGGAGCGTAGCTCAGCTTGGTAGAGCACCAGCTTTGGGAGCTGGCTGTCGCAGGTTCAAATCCTGTCGCTCCGACCACTATTTATAGTGGCAAGGGACAACTGTGGTTGCTCAGGAAGGGGTCAACCAATTCAGATCCGCGGGGAGATTCGCGCGCGATTTGAAACTCTCCCACGAACAGCGCCGTGCCAAGGCGACAGCCGTGCCGCGGAACCAACCGCAGCGGGTCGCGGTGGGCCGTCTCCCTCCGTGCCCTGGTTCGTCTGCGGCGCTCGTTGGACGGGCACGCGTGCCAACCGCTGGATCAAATCGCCTGGGGAGATTTCCACGCCGTGCCCCCTCAGCCCCACCAGACCCTGCCTGCCGTGGCTCCGGCAGTGCCGACGCACTTGCTGCTCGGGGCACCGCAACCGCGGGAAGGACGGGGATTGAACTTGCCGAGGCGGGCGCCGCTCTTTAGGTTGTCCGCGAACCCAGCAGCCCGGAGGGCTGTGCATGCAGAGTACCGCAGAAATTGGCTACGATTCGCGACTTGAGACGGATGTGATTGCCACCCGCCTCGACGCCGCGCTGAATTGGTTTCGCAAGAATTCCCTGTGGCCCATGCCGATGGGGCTGGCCTGCTGCGCCATCGAATTGATGGGCACCGGGGCCAGCCGGTTCGACATTTCCCGCTTTGGCATGGAGGTCATGCGCTTCAGCCCCCGCCAGTCCGATGTGATGATCGTGGCCGGCACAGTGACTTACAAGATGGCCACCGCCGTCAAGCGCATCTACGACCAGATGGCCGAGCCCAAATGGGTTATCGCCATGGGGGCCTGCGCCTCGACCGGTGGCATGTATCGCAGCTACGCCGTGCTGCAAGGCGTGGACAACGTCATCCCGGTGGATTTTTACGTCGCGGGCTGTCCACCGCGACCGGAGGCGCTGCTGGACGCGTTGATGAAACTCCAGCAGAAGGTAATGAAGGAACCGCTCCTGGCGACGCTGAAGCAGCCCGGACCGGCCCTCGCCCAGAACTGATTTCCCGACGTGAATGCCCTGGACCTGGCCCACAAGTTGCGCGCTGCGTTCGGCGCGGTGCTCGCCGAGCCGGCGGAATTTCGCGGCGAGGTCACGTTGAAGCTCACGGATCCCGAGGCAATCGGACGGATATGCGGCTTTGCCAAGCTGGAACTGGGCTTTGATTTCCTCCTCGACATCACCAGCATTGACAACTACGGCGAAGACCCGCGCTGGACGATCGTTTACCACCTTTACGGCCTTGCCCACCAAGCCCACCTGCGGATCAAGACCGACGTGAGCGAGGAGAAATCCGAGTTGCCGACCGTCAGCCATGTCTGGCGCACCGCCAACTGGCACGAGCGCGAAATCTACGACCTGATGGGAATCCGGTTCCGCGGCCATCCCGACCTGCGACGGATTATCATGTGGGAAGGCTATCCCTACCATCCGCTGCGGAAGGATTTCCCGGTCACCGGCAAGCCGAGCGAACTGCCGGGCGTGGCGTTCTCGAAGGCCGCGCCCATCGAAGGCGGGCCGTTTGTCACGGTGCCAGGCGGCAAGGACGCAATGGCCCGCGAGCCGCGGGTGCGGACGCCGGAGGATTAATCGGCCATGGCGATGACGAACATTGTGGTGAAGGATACCGTTGCCCGGGTGGCCGAGGCTGCGCCGTCAAACGAACCAGAGGATCTCCACGGCGAGAAGATGGTCCTGAACATGGGGCCATCGCATCCGTCCACGCACGGCGTGTTGCGGATTGTGCTGGAACTGGACGGCGAGGTCATCACCAAGGCGCAGCCGGACATCGGCTACCTGCATCGCGGCGACGAAAAGATCGCCGAGAACATGACCTACACCCAGTTCATCCCGTACACGGATCGGCTGGATTACCTCGCGCCGCTGGCCAACAACGTCGCCTACGCGCTGGCCGTCGAGAAACTGCTCGGCATCCAGGAGCAACTCCCGCCGCGCTGCCAATACATCCGCGTCATCTGCTGCGAGCTGGCGCGCCTTTCCTCGCACCTGCTGGGCGTCGGCTGCTACGCGATGGACTGCGGGGCGATGACGGTCTTTCTCCTGACCTACACCGAGCGGGAGAAGATTTACAACCTTTGCGAGTCGCTCACCGGAGCGCGGTTCACCACGAACTACACGCGCATCGGCGGCCTGTCGCGCGACATCCCACCCGGCTGGGTGGACCAATGCCGCAAGTTCCTCCAGGAAGTCGTCGTCAACATCGCCGAGACCGAGACGCTCCTCACGCGCAACCGCATCTGGGTGGACCGCACCAAGGACGTCGGCGTCATCCCCCGGGACGTGGCCATTGACTACGCGCTGACCGGGCCGAACCTGCGGGGCAGCGGCGTGAATTACGACGTGCGCAAGGCGCGACCGTATCTGGTGTACAAAGACCTCACCTTCGACGTGCCGCTCGGCGAAGTGGGCGACTGCTACGACCGTTACCTGGTGCGCATGGAGGAGATGCGGCAAAGCGTCCGGATTGTGGAACAGTGCCTCGACCAGCTCCCCGGCGGCCCGGACAATCGGTCGAAGGAACCGATCAACGTGGCGAACGGCAAGACGGTCCTGCCGCCCAAGCACAAGGTCTTGACGAGCATGGAGGAGTTAATCCACCAGTTCATGCTCGTGACCGAAGGCGTCAACGCGCCCCCCGGTGAAGTCTATTTCGGCGCGGAGAACCCGAAAGGCGAATTGGGCTTTTACATCAACAGTCGTGGCGGCGGCACGCCGTATCGGCTGAAAATCCGGGCTCCGTCGTTCGTGAACCTGAGCATCCTGCCCCATTTGTTGCCGGGCCACCTGATGAGCGACACTGTGGCCATCCTCGGGTCGTTCGACTTCGTGATGGGGGAGTGCGACCGATGAGCTTTACCGTCCCGGCCGCCGTCGAGGGTCAAATCGACGAGTTGATCACCCATTACCCGGTGAAGCGCAGCGCGTCGTTGATGGTGCTCCACGCGCTGCAGGAGCACTTCGGCTACCTCTCGCGTGAAGCGATGGAGTGGACCGCTGCGAAACTCGGCCTGCAACCGATCAACATCTACGAACTGGTCACGTTCTATCCGATGTTCCGCCAGGAGCCGATCGGGAAGTTCCACCTGAAGGTGTGTCGCACGCTCAGTTGTGCGCTGGGCGGCTCGCACGAGTTGCACCGGCATCTCTGCGAGAAACTCGGCCTGGACGCCCACGCGCACGGCCCGCAGACGACGAAGGACGGCCAGTTCACGGTCGAGTTTGTCGAATGCCTGGCCAGTTGCGGCGCCGCCCCGGTGATGATGTGCAACGACGACTTCCACGAAGGGGTGACGGCGCAAAAGGCGGAGGAAATCGTGGCGAGGTGCGGATGAGTCCCATGTCCACCAAACGCGAATATGAAGACGAGCCTGAAAGATGGGCCAAAGGTTTACGGAAAACTCGGACGAATGCCGGGCCTCAGCGAGGAAGAAAAGATTCAACTCGCCCGGTGTCTGGCCGCCACGCCCGACGAGCGCTGGGCGATGAACGTCAGCTTCCTCCGCTCGCTCGGCTTATGGGGGCGCTCCAGAAGGAGTGGCTCCGCTTCCAGTTGATCGGTATGTCAACCGCCATTGTGCAAGGCGTCGAAGGGACCACTCAGTAGAGTAGGCGGAGCGAGGCGGTCATTGGCCCTTGGGCTTCTTCAACCCGACCGCTCCGCCTACTCTACTAAGGCTGGGGGGCCGGTGCCTTATGCGCGAATTTGTCATTCCCCGCCACGGCTCCCGGCCCAAGCCGGTGCCGACCAACTGGCCGGACAACCAGCCCTTGCCAGGCGCGGTGAACGTGGCGTTCTTCGACGGCCACGGCGAACTTGTGAAGCTTGACCGCCTCTGGCAACTCTACTGGCATAAGGACTACCAGCCGCCGGCGAAGCGGCCCGGGCTGCCGTGAGACGCCGGCGCCGCTCCGGAGGAGCGGGCTGTTAGGGCCGGGCGAATCGCTCCGCCGGGACGATGCCGTTGAATTGGCGAGCGCGGGCGTCGAGGTTGCGGTTCTCGGCCTCAGGCTGAATACCTTTGGCGGTCAGCCCGGGGCGCCCGAAATAGTCAGTGCGACGCTGACTGGGGCGACCGCGACAGTCGCGCTCCCCGCTGTCAACCGCATCATGCCGGCTCACGGCAGCACCCAGCGGTAGCTGACGAATGCGAGGCGCCGGCTGTCGGGCGACCACGAGGGCACGTTGATCGTCCCCTGCCCGCCGAACAGCGTGGCGAGGACGCGCGGTTTGCCGCCGGACAACGGCATCAGGCGCAGGACCACGTCCTGGTTCTCCGGGTGACCTTTCACGCTTTTGTCGAAGGAAAGGAAGACCAGCCACTTCCCGTCCGGCGAAGGATGTGGAAACCAGTCGGCATAATCGGCGTCAGTCGTCACCTGCTCCGGTTGCGTGCCGTCGGCGTTCATGCGCCAGATTTTCATCAGGCCGGTGCGCTCGGAATTCCAGTAGATGAACCGGCCGTCGGGCGAATAATCCGGGCCGTCGTCCAAGCCCGGCGTGGTGGTGAGCCGCCGCTCGGCGCCGCCGGCCACCGGGATCGTATAAACGTCGAACTCGCCGTTCCGCTCGGCGCAATAGGCCAGCGTCGTCCCATCCGGCGACCAGCCGTGCCAGTAGGACGGTCCCAGCCGGGTGACCCGGCGCGGCGTCCCGCCGTCGCTGGGCAACACGGAGATCAACGAGGCGCCCGCGTCCTGGCTGCTGATGGCGAGCCATTTCCCATCCGGGGAGAAGCCGTGATCGTTGTTGCAGTGGCGGGCGGCGCCCGTGTCCAGCGGCTGCAACCCGCCGCCCGCGGCCGACAGGGTAAAAAGGCTCCCGCCGCGGTTGATGAGCAGCCGCTGGCCGTCGCGCGACCAGTTCGGCGCCTCGAAGTGATCGCGGGCACGATAGACCACGGTTCGCTCGCCGGTTTCCACCGAGGCGATTTCCAGACTGGTTTCACGGACGCGCTTTTGTCCGGGCGGCAGCACGGCGCTGCTCGACGAGACGTCCGAGAAAACGGCCGTCTCCGAAACCGTGGCGTCATGCGAGCAGACGGCGAGGCCGGCGTACACGGGGTCGGGCAAAGTGACCGTCACGGCGCCGGCGGGCTGGAACGGTTGGCCGGCGCGGGCCACGGAAAGCGTGAACAGATCGCCGTTGCGTTCGAGCCGGACCGTGGCCGGCGCCTTCACGGGCGACTGAACTTCCAGGGTCGGGCCGCCGGCGACGCGCCGATATTGCAGTGAAATCAAACCGTCGCCGTGGACTGCCACGTCGGCGTAAGGCGCGGCGGCGTCCAGTCCCTGTCGCACCATCCAGGCGGCCTTGCGATGCGGATTCTTCCCGCCGCCGATCCACTGGACGTTCGCGGTCAACATGAGATCGCCCGAGACCCTGCGCCAGATGAAATGGAAGGCGTCGTTGGTGCCCCAGATGTTGGCGCCGCTGCCGGTGACGCGGTAGGCGCGCGGCGCGGCCGTGAAGTCCGCCGAGCCGGGAGGCTCGACCTGGCCCACGTCGGCCTGGCCCTCGAATTCCCCGAGCGCCGCCGCCCGGGCCGGTGGCGCCAGTGCTTGGTGAATCGGCTCCACCCACTGGTCGTTGCGCATGTCATAGGCGACGAAATCCGAATCGAACTGCCAGTAGGCCCAGCTCCAGCCGAGGCGTTCCGCCGCGCGGGCCACCGCGGCGGTGTAGCGCGCCCGCGACGCCATGTCCGCCTTGTCGTACGCGCCGAACTCCCCGAGGAAAATGGGGCGGTGATGCCGCGTCGCCCAATCCTGCACCTTCTGGAAATCCCCCGCGATCGCCGCCTGTTCCTCCGGCGTGCCGCGCCACGCGACGCCCAATTGGTCCTGCCGCCCCACCCAGGGGGCGCCTTGGTGGGTGAACTCCATCGGCTTGTAGTAGTGGACCGTGACGATCAGATGGCGGTCGTCCTCCGGCAACCGCAGTTCGTCCAGATGGTCCACCGAGTTCCAGAACGCCGGCCCGACGACGACCGCACGGCGCGGATTGGTGGCACGGATGACGGCCAGCGCCTCGGCGAGGTACTGGTTCCACAACTGCGGCGTGAGCTGGCGCGACGGCTCGTTGAGAATCTCGAAGAAAATCTTCGGCGAGGCATCCTGGAATCGCGGCGCCACCTGCCGCCAGAACGCGAGGAACTTGGCCCTGTTCGCCTCGGGATCGGCGCCCATGGGGTTGTACTCGTGCAGATCGAGGATCACCGCCAAGTCGTTGGCCAGCGCGTTGGTGACCACCCAGTCCAACGTGTGCAGCCAGGAATCCTCGATCTGGAAATCCGGGCCGGCGCCCATGTGGCGGAACGGCGCGAGGTTGACGCGCACGCTGTCGAATCCGCCCTGCCGGATCACTTGGAAATGGCGGGCCTGGAAGCGCGCCGGCGGGAACGACCGCCAGAGCGGATCGTAGCCAAGGACGTTCACCCCGCGGCCCAGCATCCGGTTCTGGGCGGCGGCGTCCAGCGCGTTCGTCTGGGCGCGGCCACTCGCGCCCAGCAGCCAGACACCAATCAAGACGGCGGTCCACGCCGCGGAACGGAAGGGAAGGTTGGGGGAAAACCGGTGGCTCAGACGCGCATTCATGGCCTACTCAATACACGCGCTCCCGCTTTCCGGCCAGATTTCCCGGCGGCGGATTCGGCGGCGCCGCTTTGACTCGCCAAGGCGCCGGTGGTTTGCTAGGTTCGCCGCGTTTCCATGACCCTTTTCCCCAACAGATTTGTCGAGGAATGGATCGAGGGGCTGGGCCGCTTGGTGCTGCTGGCCAAAGAGGCCGTCGCGTCCCTGCTCACGTTCAAGATCGCGTGGCGCGATTTGATCTACCAAATCTATTTCGTCGGCGTGAAGTCGCAGTCGGTGGTGCTCACCACCGGCGCGTTCACCGGCATGGTGCTGGCCACCCAGACCTACCTCCAGTTCCACAAGGTCAAGATGGACACCGCGACGCTGGCGGTGGTGAGCGTGGGCATGTGCAGTGAACTCGGCCCGGTGCTGACCAGCCTGATGGTGGCCGGGCGCGTCGGCGCGGCCATCGCGGCGGAACTGGGCACCATGCGGGTGACCGAGCAGATTGACGCCCTGCGCACGCTGGCCACCCACCCGGTGGATTACCTGGTCGTGCCGCGGCTCCTGGCGCTGATCATTGCCCTGCCGGTGTTGACGCTGGAGGCCGTCACCCTGGGCATCGGCGCGGGGCACGCGGTGTCCACCTACCTGCTGGGCATTGACCCGGTGTGGTCCTGGTACCACATGCAGCACTACACGACCACGGACGACCTGATCATGGGTCTGACGAAGGCGTTCATCTTCGGAGGCATCATCGCGATCGTGGGCTGCTACAAGGGCCTGGGCTGCGGCGAGGGGGCCGAGGGCGTGGGCCGGGCCACGACGGAGGCGGTGGTGTATGCGTCCATCGGCATCCTGATCACGAACTTCTTCCTCACCCTGGCCCTGGCCCGGCTGCTGAACGTCTTGTGATCGAGGTGCGGGAACTGCGACGGAGCTTCGGCCCGCACCGGGTGCTGGACGGCGTGACCTTCCGCATCGAGAAGGGCGAGTCGGTCGTCATCATCGGGCGCAGCGGCTCGGGGAAAAGCGTCCTGCTCAAGCACCTCATCGGCTTGCAGCAACCGGACTCCGGGGACGTCCTGATCGCCGGCGAGAACCTCCGGGGCCTGAGCGAGCGGGAGTTGATCCGCGTGCGCCGGCGCTTTGGCATGTTGTTCCAGGGCGCCGCGCTGTTTGACTCGCTGACGGTGGCGGAGAACGTCGCCTTCGCGTTCCGCCGTGACGGCAGCCTGACCGAGCGGGTGATTGCCGAACGTGTGGCGGAGATGCTGGAGATGGTGGACCTGCCGGGCATCGAGGACAAGAAGCCCTCCGAGCTTTCCGGCGGGATGCGCAAGCGGGTCGGCTTGGCGCGGGCGATCATTTACCGGCCCGAAATTGTGCTCTACGATGAGCCGACGACGGGCCTGGATCCGATCGTGGCCGACAGCATTGACCAGCTCATTCTGCGGGTGCGCGACCGGATCCAGACCACGACGGTCGTGGTGACGCACGACATGCGCAGCGCCCGCCGCATCGGACAGCGCATCCTGATGCTGCACGACAAACGCATCTATGCCGCCGGCACGCCGGAGGAGATTTTCGCGTCGGCCGATCCAGTGGTGCGGCAGTTCGTCGAAGGCGTGTCCAACCCGAAAGAAGTGTATTTTTGATATGCCCCAATCGCGTTTTGAAATCCGCGTCGGTCTGTTCATGCTGGTGGGCTTGGTGCTGCTGGCCGCGCTGGTGGTCCTGTTCAGCAAGGGCGTCAGCCTGGGCTGGGACGTGTACCACCTGCGTCTGCAGGCCGTCAACATCGGCGGCCTCAAGCCCCGCGCCGCCGCGCTCATGGCCGGCGTTCAGGTCGGCTCGGTGTCGGACATCCAGCTCGCCGCGTCCGGCACCAATGTGTTCATCACGCTCCAGCTCGACCGCCACATCGTCATCCGCCGAGGCTCGCGCTTCGTGATCGAGCAGGCCGGATTCCTCGGCGACCAATACGTCTCCATCCTCGCGACCAACCGCGGCGAGGCGCTCACCAACAACGAGGTGGTCCCTTGCGAGGAACCGTTCAACATGCTGGAAGTGGCCCGCAGCGCCTCCGGTCTGCTCGTCCGGTTCGATGACACCGCGCGGAAACTCGACGCCGCGATGGAGGATCTGCGCAAGTACGTGCTCAACGAGCAGACGCTCTCAAACTTCTCCACCACGGTGGGCACGCTCCGCGACGTGTCGGACCACGCCCTCACCGCGATGGACAGCATCAATGGTTTCGTCGAGACGAACGCCGAGCCGGCGCGCACCGCCGTGAGCAACTTGGTTTACATGTCGGAGCAGATGCGCGGTTTCTCCACCACGCTCAACGACCTTGCCGCCACCCACCGCGCCGAGATCTCCGCCGCGGTCCAGAACGTCAAGACCTCGACCGAGACCCTCAAGTCGCTCTTGGACGGCGTGCAGGCCGGCAAAGGGCTGGCGGGCGCGATGCTCAAAGACGATCAGCTCGCGGCGAACGTCTCGCTTCTGGCTCACGACCTCGCGGTGACTTCGAGCAACCTCGCCGTCACCACCAGCAATCTCAACCAGCGCGGGCTGTGGGGCATCCTCTGGAAGCCCAAGCCGCCGCGGACCAACGCGCCCGCGCAGTCCCTCTACCCCGGTCGGAGTCCCTTCAATTGACGCCCCCACCATGAAGCTGGTCACCGTTCACCAGGCCTTCAATCCGGCCGACGCCGGACTGGTGCGCTCACGTCTTGAGGCCGCGGGATTCCATCCGTTCGTGGCGCACGAAACGTCCGCCTTGAGCATGGACGGCTATGCGATGGCAGCGGGCGGCATCCTCGTTCAAGTGGCGGAAACCGAAGCCGCCGAGGCCCGCGCGTTTCTGACCACCTCGGTCGCTCTTCCCGATGAATCCGAACCGCAGTAAGCAACTCGTCCAACTCCAGGATCTCCTTTCTCACGGCGAACTCCGTCTCGACGCGGCCACCCTGGCGGCGCACGCCGGCGATAAATGGTTCGCCACGCATCCCCCCGACGCCGTCGCCCTGCCGCGCAGTACCCGCTCCGTCTCGACGATCCTTCGCTTCGCCCACGCGCGCCGCGTTCCGGTGACGCCCCGCGGCTCCGGCCACGGCTACGTGGGCGGATGCGTGCCGGTACGCGGGGGCATTGTGCTCTCGCTCGCCCGGATGAACCGGATCAAGGAAATCAACGGCCGGGATTTCGTCGCCGTCGTCCAGGCCGGCGTGGTGACGAAAACGCTCCAGGACGAAGTCGAGCGGCGGGGGCTGTTTTACCCGCCCGATCCGGCGAGCCGCGCGGACACCTTCCTCGGCGGCAACATCGCCACCAACGCCGGCGGCCCGCGCTGCCTCAAGTACGGCGTCACCCGCGACTACGTGCTCGGCCTGGAAGTCGTGCTCGCGGACGGCACAGTGGTCCGCCTCGGTGGCCGGACGCACAAAAACAAAACGGGCTTCGACCTGCACCGCCTCTTCGTCGGCTCCGAGGGCCTGCTGGGCGTCGTGACGGAGGCCACGCTCAAGCTGCTGCCGCGGCCCCCCTTCCGCGCCAATCTCGCCGTCGGCTTCGCGGCGATGGCGGCGACGATCCGCGCGCTGCACGGCATCTTTGCCGCCGGGTTCCTGCCCTGCGCGCTGGAGGTGGCGGACGCCTTCACGCTCGCCGCCGCTTACCGGCGCACCGGCAGCGAACGGCTGCGCGGCTGTGGGGCGCACCTGATCGCGGAACTCGACGGCCAGGAAAGTGCCGTGCGCGGCGAACTCGCGGCCCTGGAGAAAATCATCCTCCGACAGCGGCCGTTGTTCGTCGAGCGCGGCCTCGGCGCCGCGGCGTGCGAGAAAGTTTGGACCATCCGGCGCGAGTTTTCCTACGCCCTGCGCGACACCGGCCTGACCAAGCTGAACGAAGACATCGTGGTGCCGCGCGGCCGGTTGGAGGAGTTGTTCCGGTTCGCGGCCCGGCTTCAGAAGAAGTACGACCTGCCCGTCGCTTGCTTTGGCCACGCCGGGGACGGCAACATCCACACGAATATCATGGTGGATTTCCACCAGACCGGCGCGAAGGCCCGCTCCGGCAAGGCGCTGGACGAGTTGTTCCGCCAAGTCATCACCTGGGGCGGCGCGATCACGGGCGAGCACGGCATCGGCCTGGCCAAGCAACGCTGGTGGCCGCAGGCCGCGAGCGCGGACGTCCGCGCCCTGCACCGGACGATCAAGCAGGCGCTCGACCCGCGGGGGATTTTGAATCCGGGGAAATTTGTGTGAACGGTTCGAAGTGTCTTGGACTGGTACGGTTTGCGGCGGCCCTCCGCCGCTTTGTTGGCGGAGCGCAAATGACTCCCGATGTCCATCCTGATCACTGAAACATGTGTTAAAGGAAAAGCGCCAGGGGGGGCTGGCGCAGTCCAAGACGCTGGCGTGCGGTCTCGATGGTGAGCAACTCTTCGAGGTAACGCGCTTTACGGCAGAAATGCACTTCGGCGCTACTTCCCCTCGCCGTCCCTCCCGCTGTCGGCGGAGTACTTGGTGTTCCCGATAACCGCCCAGTTGGCACCATCGGAGACGAGCGAGAGGAGCTTCCCCGCGCCGGAGAGCGTGACATTGGCATCGCCGTCGATCTTCTCTCCCGCCACCGGTTGGATTTGGATTTGGTGCCTGCCCATTTGCTGTTTGATCACGTAGTAACGGCCTGGGTTCGTTTTGGCGTCAGGCAGTGTGATCGTCAACCGGCCGACCGTGGTGTCCGCGAGGATGATCGTGTCATTAACCGTCAGCGTGACATCTCCAGTCACTGTCCGCACCGGGAAGACGCCAATGGGTGCCGGCGGACCCGGAGGGCCGATGGGGCCGATGGGGCCTTGCAGACCTTGCGGTCCTTGCGGTCCCGTCGCTCCGGTGAGGCCTTGCGGTCCCGGCGGACCTTGCGCCCCCGCCGGCCCGGTCGAACCGATCGCGCCTGGTGGGCCTTGTGGTCCCGGTGGACCTGCCGGACCTGGGGGGCAGAGGGGTTCGGTCAACACGAGGTCGTCCAGCAAAACGGCGCTGAACGCCGCGAAGTCATAGCCGTTCGAGTCGAACCGCACCGCGGCGATCCCCGGACCGTTCAAGGTAAAGGTCTTTGCCGGTACATTGGCGCCACTGGAGATGAGCGCTTCACTTACCGAGCCGAGTTCGTTGCCGTTGGCGTCCAGCGCGTGCGCGCTCCAAGCCGGGTGCGTGATGCCGCTCTGGCCGGCGAGCAATTCGACCCGGGTGAAACCGAATTGGGTCAAAGGTTGACTGAAATTCAGGGTGAAGGACACCGCCGCGTTCACGCCCTCCTGGGTGAACAGATTCGGAAGCGACGATGCCACCGCCGCCCGCCCGCCGTAGAGACCTAGTTCGGCGTTGACTGCCGCGAGGTGCGTGCCCGCCGTGACTTGCGTTAACGTGATGCCGAACCCGGCCAGGTAATTATCCAAGAGCGCGCCGTTGACTTCCCAGTTGGGTGCGGTGGCCACCAATGAATCAAAGTTGACGGTGACTTGGGCTAGCGGTTGTGCCCAGGCCTGGTGCGGGGCGGTGGCGCACCACGCTGCGGTCAAGATGACGGACGCGATTCTTGAGGGAATGCAGATCGTTTTCATGGAACTTTCAGTTTTATGGCTTCTGCAATGACATCGCGCCCGAACGCCGTTTCTTTCAAAAAAATTGCGAAAATCCGCCGCGCGGCGGAAAAAGGGTGAAAGAACTGGCGCCGGCCGGCGATATGAGACATAGAACCAGACGATGATGAACGCGACGGCGAACCGCTTTCCGTCCACGCGCCGGAGCCTGCTGATCCGGCTCAAACAATGGGACGATGATCGCTCGTGGCGCCGGTTCTTTGATCTCTATTGGAAGCTGATTCACGGGACCGCGCTCAAGGCGGGCTTGACCGACGATGAGGCCCAGGAGGTCGTGCAGGAGACCGTGCTGGCGGTGGCCAAAAACATGCCGGCGTTCCATTACGACCCGGCGGTGTGCTCTTTCAAAGGGTGGCTGCTGCACCTGACCCGGCGGCGCATCGCCGATCAGTTCCGCAAGCGCCACCGGAAGGACCGGCTCGGCCAGCAGTCCGACCCGGCGGTGCTGGAACAGGTGCCGGATCCGGTCGCCGGCAATCTCGAAGCGGCTTGGGAAGAGGACTGGCGGAAGCATTTGAGCGAAGCGGCGCTGGACAACGTGCGGCGCCGGATCAAGGCCAGGCAGTACCAGGTGTTCGACCTTTACGTCCTGCGGAACTGGGCCGCCGCGGAGGTCGCCCGCGCCTTGCGGGTGAACGTCGCCCAAGTGTACCTGGCACGCCACCGGGTCGCCGCGCTAATCCGGAAGGAAGTCCGGCTGCTGGAGAAGAAAATGGGGTGAGACGGGGATTCCCCGGGTCTGGGGAGCGCCTACGCGCTCGCGTGCTCCCGTCGGCGCCACCGCAGCCGACGCGCGAGGGTATAGGCGCTCCCCTTGGTTGCGCGCAAACCGCTTGACAGAAAACCTTCTTTTGTCATAGCGTGTTCCTGCTAACGCACGCTGGTCATGCCAGAGCCCGCCCTAGAGCCGAAACCTTCGGTTGTCGCGGAGATGAAGACGGAGCGAGCGCCCCGCCCGAAGATTCCCGATCACCAACTGCTGCGCCGCATTGGCCAGGGCGCTTACGGGGAGGTCTGGCTGGCGCGGAACGCGCTGGGCTTCTACCGCGCCGTGAAGATCGTCACACGGCGGAATTTTGACTGCGACCGCACTTACGCGCGCGAATTTGCCGGCCTCCAGAAGTTTGAACCGGTCTCCCGTCTCCACGAAAGCCAGGTGGACATCCTGCACGTCGGCTGCACCGGGGACTGTTTTTACTACGTGATGGAATTGGCGGATGATGCGGCCGCGGAACGGAGTGGGGGGATGGAGAGTTGGAGTGACGCGCACGCTGATCAAGCCCATCACGCCCTCGCTCCCGCACTCCCGCACCCCGAGCGTTACGTTCCCCGCACACTCCAACACGAGATGACGTGGCGCGGCCGGCTGCCGTTCCTGGAGTGTACGCGGATCGGGCTTTCGCTCACCACGGCCTTGATCAACCTGCACAAGCACGGCCTGGTCCACCGCGACATCAAGCCCGCCAATGTCATCTTTGTCGGCGGTCGGCCCAAGCTCGCCGACATTGGGCTGGTGAGCAGCACCGCGGGCAGCCACTCGTTCGTCGGCACCGAGGGCTTCATCCCGCCGGAAGGTCCCGGCACACCCCAGGGCGACCTCTACAGTCTCGGCAAACTGCTCTACGAGATCAGCACCGGCCGCGACCGGCAGGATTTTCCCGCGCCGCCCGACGACCTCCAGGCGATGCCGGAGCGGGCGGCGTGGCTGGAGTTCAATGAAATCATTCTGCGCGCGTGCGAACACCTCCCCCGGGAACGCTACCGCTCGGCCGAGGAGATGCACGCCGATCTGGCCGTGCTGCAGGGTGGAAAATCGGTGACGCATCTGCGCCGGATCGAGCGGCGCCTCAAAGTGGTGAGCCGACTCGGGCTGGCGTCGCTCCTGGTCGCGCTGCTGGCGGCGGCGGCTTACTACCAGGCCAATCGGACCGGGCGTGAAGTCAGAAACCAGATGGCACAGTTAAACGAGGCCAACGGCATCCGTCTCATGGACGAGGGCGATTTATTCGGCTCGCTCCTGTGGTTTGCCCGGACCGTCCAGTTGAGCCGGGGCGACCCGGCGGGCGAGACGAATGACCGGTTTCGGTTCGAGGCGATCCGGCGGCAATGCCCCACGCTCAAGCAGATTTTCTTTCACCAAGGCCCGGTCACGGGAGCCGAGTTCAGTCCCGATGGCCGCCGTTTGGTCACGGTGAGCGCTGACCACACAGCGCGCGTGTGGGACGTGGAAACGGGCGAGGCCGTCACGCCGCCGCTGGTTCACGCGGATCAGACCGCGCCGGAATTCAACAGGGAGATGGACCGGATAGTCCTGCCGGCGCACGCGCACGGCGGGGAGGTTAACCACGCGGAGTTCAGCCCGGGTGGCCGGTTGATTGTGACGGCGAGCAACGACGGCACGGCCGTGGTGTGGAGCGCGGCAACGGGCAAACCGGCGGCCCCGCCGTTGCGACACCGGAGTTCCGTGGTTTGGGCCGCGTTCAGTCCGGACGGGCGGCGCGTGGCCACGGCGAGTTGGGACAATACCGCCCGTGTCTGGGAGGCGAGCAGCGGTCGGCCAGTCACACCTCCGTTGCCGCACGCCGACCATGTCCTGTACGTGGCCTTCAGCCCGGACGGCCAGCGTCTGGTCACCGCAAGCGCCGATCACACGGCGCGCATCTGGGAGGCCGCCAGCGGAAAACCGGTCGGTGTTCCGCTTCGTCACGGTGACAAGGTGCGTTCAGCGGTTTTCAGTCCGGACGGACGCCGGATCGGCACGGCCAGTGAAGATCACACCGCGCGCCTGTGGGACGCGGCCACTGGCGCGGCGTTGACGGGTCCGCTCCGGCACAGCAAAAGCGTCTATTTCGGCGTCTTCAGCCCGGAGGGAACCCGGTTTGCGACGGCCAGCGAGGATGCGTCCGTCCAGGTGTGGGCGGTGGCAACCGGCGAAGTGACGGACGTGCGGCTGCTGCACCGGAGCATGGTCCGCTCGGTCGCCTTCAGTCCGGACGGGCGCTGGCTCGTCACCGCCAGCGGTGACTGTTCGGCCCGGGTTTGGAACGCGGCCACCGGCACGCCGGCCAGCCCGATCTTGAAGCACGCTCGCAACGTTCATTCCGCCCGCTTCAGCCCGGACGGTCGGCGCGTGGTCACGGTCAGCAGCGACCAGACCGCGCGGGTGTGGGATTGGGCTGCGCCCGACGCTTCCGATCCAATTATGCAGCACCAGGCCGAGGTCAACTATGCCACGTTCAGCCCCGACGGACACCGCATTGTGACCGCGAGCAGTGACGGGGCCGCCGAGGTGTGGGATGCGACGACGGGCCAACCCGTCACGCCGCCCCTGCGGCACGACGGCCGTGTCATTTTCGCCACCTTCCACCCGGACAGCCGAGCGGTGGTCGCTTATGGCACCGCTGTCACGGTGCAATTATGGGACGCCGGAACCGGGCAGCGTTTGGGCCTGCCGCTAACACATGCTGGGGATCCGTCTGGGGCGTGGCTCAGTCCGAATGGCCGCGGGCTCGTCACTAGCGAGGACCGCGCCGCGCGGACCTGGAACGCTCGGAACGGTGAACCCGTTGGTCCACCCCCGCGTTCCTATTGGGTAGATTGCGTGGCGTTCAGTCCGGGTGGCCGCCTAATCGCCACCGGTTCCGGTAATACTGAGATTCCGGGCGTAGGCGAAGCGCGGTTCTGGGATGCTCGCACAGGAAAGCGGGTCGGCCCGGTGATGCGGACGCTCGGCGCCGTGGTGGACATATCGTTCAGCCCCGATGGCGCCCGGCTGCTCACGGCGTCCGCTGATGCCTCGATCGAAGCCCGCAGCGCGCAGGTCTGGGAAGTCGGCTCCGGCCGGCCGGCGGCACCGCCACTCCCCCACGCCGATGGGGTGGCCTCCGCCCGGTTCAGCCCGGACGGCCGGTGGGTCGTTACCGCCAGCGAGGACCACACGGCGCGGGTTTGGGACGCGCGAACGAGTCGCCCGATCACGCCGCCGCTGTGGCACGAACGCCAGGTGTTGAGTGCCGTGTTCAGCCATGACGGACGGCGCGTGCTGACCACCTGCGAGGACGGAGCGGCGCGCATCTGGGACGCCGCCACCGGCGAACCAATGAGTCCCCCCATGCGACATCGCGCCGGCATCGTTCGCGGTGAGTTCAGCCCAGATGGCCACAGTGTGGTAACGGCCAGTCGGGACCATACCGCCCGCATCTGGCGACTGCCGAAGGCCTACTTGTCAATTGCCGACGCGACCCTGGTTGCGGAAGTCCTGACGGGTCAGCGGATTGATGAGACGGGGGGCGTGGTTCCCCTGGAGGCGGCGGCGTTGGAGCGCGAGTGGCGCAAGTTCCGCGGGCTGCCGATGCACGACCCGCCTTGAGCCGCACAGCGGCGCGGCGAACTCTCATCCAGAGTAGTCGCGGCGCCGTCAAACACCGGACAAGTTTCCGGCCCTGCCTGCGAGCGCAAGCCCAATGACAAATCACGGCTCGGCAGGGGCCGGGCCAAAGCAAGGCGTATCGACCGGCCCCACCAGCACGACGAACTCGCCCTTCCACGGCCGCTGCCGGGCGCGCTCCAGCAACTCCGCCGGACGACCGCGCAGAAACTCCTCGAACTTCTTCGTCAGTTCACGGGCGAGCGTCACCGGCCGCTCCGGAAAAACTTCGGCCAGTTCGCCGAGCAGCTTTTCGACCCGGTACGGTGATTCGTAGAAGACGAGCGTCCCCGCGGTCTCCTTCGATTCCTCCAGCTTCCGGCGACGCGCGCCGGACTTGTGCGGCAGAAAGCCGATGAAATGGAACTCGTTGGTTGGCAGGCCGCTGGCCGTCAATGCCGCGACCAGCGCGCACGGCCCCGGCACCGGTTCGACGCGCAGGCCGGCCGCAAGCGTGGCCTTCACCACGCGCTCACCCGGATCGCTGATCCCCGGACTGCCCGCGTCCGTCACGAGCGCCACTCTTTCCCCGCGCCGCAGCCGCCCGATGATGTCCTCGCTGCGCCGCGCCTCGTTGAAGTGGAAGCAGCTCAGGAGCGGCTTGGAAAGATCGAGATGGCGGAGCAACTGACCAGTGCGCCGGGTGTCTTCCGCCGCCACCACGTCGCACTCGCGGAGCACCCGCAGGGCCCGCAGCGTGATGTCCTCCAGGTTGCCGATGGGCGTGGCGACCAGGTAGAGCGTGCCCGGCGTCAAGGGCGGGAGCGTTGGCGGCATGACCGGAGTAAACCAGAGCGCCAGCCGGCCCGGAAGGGCATTTCGCGCCCGGACCCGGCCGGCCCGCGATTCCGTTTGCTTCCGCCTCACCGTGACGGAATCCTCCGTGGCATGGCTTTCGATTCTTTCCGCGAGTTCGTAACGCAATTGGAAAAGTCCGGTGAACTCCGGCGCATCGCCCAACCGGTCGCCACCGAGTTGGAGATCACCGAACTGGCGGATCGGGAAATGAAAAAGCCCGGCGGCGGTCAGGCGCTGCTCATCGAGAAGCCCACCGTCAACGGGCAAATCAGCCCCTTTCCCGTCGCCATCAACACGCTCGGTTCCTGGAAGCGGATGGCCCTGAGCCTGGGCGCGGAGTCTGTAGGCGAAGTGGCAAATGAACTCGGCGCGTTGATGAAAGCCAAGCCGCCGACTTCCTTGCGTGAGGCGATCAAGTTGCTCGGCACCGCCCTGGACTTGCGCCACGCGAAGCCCAGGCTCGTGAAGACCGGCCCGTGCCAGGAAGTGATCCACAAGTTGGATGCTCCGCCCCCCCGCACCGAACCGTGGCCCGCTGCGCCCATCATCAACGTTCCGAACCCGCCCGCGACGGCGAACGTTTCTCCCTCTCCTGGGGCCGCGGGCGAAGCCTCGGCGAAGAAGGAATCATCACCGGGCCGGGGTGAGGGCGGACCCTCAACCCTCAACCTTCAACCTCCAACCTTGGCCAACCTGCCGATTCTCCGTTGCTGGCCGCTCGACGGCGGACGCTTCATCACGCTCCCCTGCGTCGTCACCAAAGACCCCGACACCGGCGAACGCAACGTCGGCATGTATCGCATCCAGATTTACGACGACCGCACCACCGGCATGCACTGGCAGTTGCAAAAAGTCGGCGCACGCCACGGACGTCGCTACTACGAAACCGGCACGCGCATGCCCGTCGCCATTTTCCTCGGCGGCGATCCCGTGTTCACCTTCGCCGCCACCGCCCCGCTGCCCGACGGCCTCGACGAATTCCTCCTCGCCGGTTACCTGCGCAAGAAATCCGTCGAACTCGTGAAGTGCGAGACCAACGACCTCGAAGTCCCGGCCAACGCCGATTTCGTCATCGAAGGTTACGTTGACCCGACCGAGCCGCTGCGCGACGAAGGCCCATTCGGCGACCACACCGGCTACTACACGCTGCCCGAGCCGTATCCCGTCTTCCACGTCACCGCCATCACGCACCGCAAGGACGCCGTTTATCCCGCCACCATCGTCGGCATCCCGCCGATGGAGGATTTCTACATGGGCGGCGCGTCCGTGAAACTCTTCCTGCCCATCTTCAAGATGAACTTCCCCGAGATCGTGGACATCGCGCTGCCGGCGGAGGGTGTCTTCCACAACCTCGTCTTCGTGAGCATCCGCAAGACCTACCCGATGCAAGCCTACAAAATCATGCACGGCCTCTGGGGCATGGGGCAGATGATGTTCACCAAGTACATCGTGGTGGTGGACGACGACGTGGACGTGCACAACACCAGCGAAGTCCTCTTCCGCCTCTGCGCCAACACCGACCCGCAACGCGACAGCATCTTCACCAAAGGCCCGTCCGACGTGCTCGACCACTCGACGAGCGAAATCGCCAGCGGCAGCAAAATGGGGTTTGACGCCACGAAGAAAATCCCCGGCGAAGGCTTCAAACGCGCGTGGCCGCCGCTCATCAAGATGGATGTAGCGGTGAAGGCGAAAATTAATCAAATCTTCGGAGGCTAATTGGGCTATGACTCAGAAACGAAAATTGCTATCAGAGAAACCGGGCGAAAAATCTCGGCTCGAAGAACTCCGCAGAACATTGACAGCGCCTCAGCGGGAACTGCTCAACGAGTTCTGGCAACACTACCGGCAAAATGCGAAATGGCCGCTCGCTCGAACTGTCCACAGCCAACGAGGCAAGCAGGCGATAAGGGAGTGCTTGCAACAACTCGGTGGAGACATTGTGGTGGAAAGCCAAGACAGTTCGACTGGGCGTCATTACGAACTGACCATCATTGGCGTGCTGCTTACGGACGCAGGCAGCGATTACTTCGCGCTCTTGGTTCGGTATCTGGAATTCCTCCGCAAACAATTCAAGGAAGCTCCGGAGCGACTAAGTTTCTCCGACAAGGATTTCCGTCAGGCCCTCAGTCTTTCCGACGAACAATTGAAGATTCTTGGGGAGCTTGTGAGATTGGGGCGGTTGTGGAATGGCGGTGGGTATGGAGCAGAATCGTGGAATGTTCAAGTGCCTGACGAGGTTGAGGACTTGCCAGAAAAAGGGCCGCTCAACCAACCGCTCGAAGTATTGCTGTTTCGATGGTTTCAAGCTGCCAGGCCGGTGTTCATTGAGGATAGACAGAGGCAAATCCCGGCCACATCTCCATTCGACCCATTCAAAATTGATGCGGAGGTTGTTCCATCAGCAGCCCCAATTACTGTGGATGCGCTGAAGCGCCGTTACCAAGTTTTTGTGAGCTCGACCTATGAAGATCTGAAGGAGGAGCGGCAGCACGTCATTCAGGCACTCCTTGAAACCAAGTGCATCCCGTTGGGCATGGAGTTGTTTCCGGCAGCGAGTGTCGAACAATGGGAGTTGATTAAGCGAGTCATCGAAGAATGCGACTATTACGTTGTGATTGTGGCGGGACGCTACGGAAGCTTGAATGATTCCGGGGTGGGATACACGGACATGGAATTTGAATTTGCCGTCAGCATCGGAAAACCCGTCATCGGGTTCTATCACAAGAGTCCAGACAGTTTACCTGGAGCAAAACTGGAAAAGACGGATGCAGGACGCGAACGCCTGAAGTCGTTCACGGAGAAAATCAAAAAGAGGTTGTGTCGTCCTTGGAGTTCACCAGCCGAGCTTGGCTCGGCTGTGAAATCAGCAATCCTCAATGAATTGGAGTTTAATCCAAAGCCCGGATGGATTCGGGCAGACGCGATACCTAGTTCCGCTGCCGTGGAGAAACTAAAACAGCGAATCGCGGACTTGGAGGAAAGGCTTAAGAAGCAAAAATCGGCAAGCAGGCCAGCATTCGCGGCAGGCGAAGAACGAATCCGGATTCCGGTGGTCGTGAAATACGATTTCCAGAAGGACGAAGACGAGTCGTGGAAAAAGACGGCGCAAAAGAAGTTCGAACATCAGGTTGAAATCACATGGGACGATTTGGTTCTAATTCTTGGAAGTCATCTACAGGAAGGTGCGGATTTGAGCCACCTGTGGGAAAAACTCGACTCCGAAATCGAGAAACGATTACTGCCTGTTGCCAAGAAGGTAATTGGTGAATCGAATCCTGAATACAAGTGCGATTCGCCGCAGGAGAAAGTTGATGTTGTGATGAAGACTCTTGTGGCCAGGAAGCTGGTAAAGATGATGGTCGGCGACTATGGAAACTGGTCAGACCCCAAATTCAGATTCACGCCAAAGGGGCTTCAACATCTGGCAGAACTCCAAGCAGTCCTCAGCACGACTTGACGCTGCGCGCCTTCGCTCTCTCGACCACCTTCATGTTGCATATGCAACACAAACTTGTCCTGCGTCACGCGCGGCCTGCGTCGGTTTTTTCGGGGTTGAACGTGCATAGTTGCCGGCCGGCGTCGCGCAGCACTTCCACCCGCCGCCGGTCCTTGCGGACGGCCACCAAGGCCTGTTGCCCCAGATAATCCGACGGCAGAACCCGGCCCGGCAGCAGCGGATCGTTCGTCACCGCGTCCAGCCCCGCCTCGCGCTCCGCCGCCGCCCAGCGCAGCAACACCTTCGCCGCCGCGTCGTTCCGCAGCGCGCCGCCCGGTCGCTCCGCCAGCACCTTCAGAGGCCGGGCATAGCGGCGGTTGATGCGCTCGAAGTTCCACGCGCCCGCGACGATTTCCGCGTCCGATTCTCCCGCGCACGGCCGCGCCTCCAGCAGGAGGAGCGATTCAAGTGGTTGGTGCGCTCGGAACACCGCAAGCAACTCAGCCGCTTTCCCGAATTGGAAGCCTTGGTAGTTCCCGACGCCGAGCAGATGGCGGTCGCCGCTGACGAGGTATTGGGCCTGCCCGATGACGGCACATTCCAGAACGGCGTCATCGTCCGGGTCGCCGGCGATGGCTTTCAATGTGCCTGGAATTGCGATGACCTTGGAGAAGGCGCGAATCTCGTCGGTGGTTTCCGCCGCTTGGGTGGTGTCCAAGCCGCGTTTGAGTTGAAGCTTCTCCGCGAGTTCGGCGAGGATGGCTTCGCAGGTGACGGACAGGCATTTGCCCTGACGCGCGGCTTGAACGCACTGGCGCGGATTCCCCAGCAGCCGACGGCAGAAACGAGAATGTTCGTGTCGAAGACGACACGGGGAATTCCGTTCGCGATTCGTGCGGGAGGTCTTCCACCAAGGCTTCGCGCTGCGCCTCAGTCATCGTGCCCCAATCCCAACCGCGCGCCGCCGCCATGCGCCATCTGGGGACTTGCGCCGGCGCGCACCTGTGGTATGCAATAGCGGTATGCTCCTGACCCCGTGGTTTCCAGACTTCCTGCGCGCCCGTGTGTGGTGGTGGGTGGCGGTGGTCCTGCTCGGCTCGCCCGTGGCGCGGTTCGGAGCGGGCGCCGCCGCCTTCACCGTCGCCAACCTCAACGACAGCGGCCCCGGCTCGCTCCGCCAAGCCATTCTCGACGCCAACGCCGCGCCCGGCTTGGACACGATCATTTTCCAGATCCCCGGCGCGGCGCCGCATGTCATCCGGCCGCTGACGGCGCTGCCGCCGCTGCTCGACCCGGCAGTGATCGACGGCACCACGCAACCGGATTACGCCGGCACGCCCACCGTGCAATTGGTGGGCACGGCCGCCGGACCCAGCAGCGGCCTGCGGTTGTTCGCCGGCAGCGACGGCAGCACCGTGCGCGGGTTGGCCATCAACCGCTTTGGCGACTTCGGCATTCGCATCGACAGTTCAGGCTCCAATGTCGTCCAGGCCAACTTCCTGGGAACCGACGCCACCGGGGCCGTCGCTGGGAACGGCAACGGCGGCGTGATGGTCCTCAATGCCGCGGGTAACTTCATTGGCGGCACCAACGCGGCCCAGCGCAACGTCCTCTCCGGCGGCAACAATTACGGCGTGTACATCCAGGGCGCCTCGACGGGCAACACCATCGCCGGCAACTTCATCGGCACCACGGCCACCGGCACCAACGCGCTGGGCAACGTGACCGGCGGCGTAGTCATTTACGGCGCGAGCGGTAACCTCATCGGCGGCACGGGGCCGGGCGCCGGCAACGTCATCGCCGGCAACATCGGCGGCGGCGTCTTGATCAGCACCGCGGCGGCGACCGCGAACCAGGTGCAGGGCAACTGGATCGGCACCGACCGCACCGGTCGTCTGGCGCTGGGCAACGGGACCTCCGGCGTCAAAATTGACGGCGCGAGCGGCAACCTCATCGGCGGCACGAACGCCGCGGCGCGCAACGTCATCGCCGCCAACGGCGAGGCGGGCGTGTTCCTCAACGGCGCCGTCAGCAATTCGGTCCAGGCCAATTTCATCGGCACGGACGCGACCGGCACCAACGCGCTGGGCAATACCTTCGCCGGCGTAACGCTCGCGGACGCCGACGGCAATCTGATCGGCGGGCCGCTCGGCGCGGGCAACGTGATCAGCGGCAACCTGCAGGACGGCGTCTTCGTTTCCACCAACAGCGCGGGGAACCAAGTTGCCGGAAATCTCATCGGCCTGGACGCGACCGGCGCCACGGCGCTGGCCAACCAGTTCGACGGGATCGCCCTGAACAACGCGCCGTCCAACCTCATCAGCGGCAACGTCATTTCCGGCAACGCGGATTACGGCGTGTGGATCCTGGGGACCAACGCGTCCGGGAACGCGGTTCAAGGAAACACCATCGGCTTGGACGCGACGGCGCGCGGCGCCCGGGGCAACCAGCTTTCCGGTGTGCGCATCGAGTCGCCAGCCAACCTCATCGGTGGCACCAGTTCGGCGCGCCGAAACGTCATTTCGGGCAACGTCCAGGACGGCGTCACGCTGTTCGGGCCGGCCGCCACGGGCAATCGGGTCCAGGGCAATTTCATCGGCACCGATTGGAGCGGCAGTAGCGGCTTGCCGAACATGCGCGCCGGCGTGGGCCTCTCGGAGGCGCCCGGCAACCTGATCGGCGGCGCGGCACCGGGCGCCGGAAACGTGCTTTCGGGCAATTACATCTGGGGTTTGTACGTGGTCGGCAGCGGCGCCTCCGGCAATGTCATTCAAGGCAACCGCATCGGCACGGACGCCTCCGGCACGCGGGCGATCGGCAATTGGGATGGCCTGCGCATGGACGGGACCGGAAGCAACGTCATCGGCGGAGTCGTTGCCGGCGCGGGCAACCTGATTTCCGGCAACCCCGACCTGGGGATCGGCTTGACCAACGTGTGGTGGACCGTGATCCAAGGAAACCAGATCGGCACCAAGGCCGACGGTTTCAGCGATTTGGGCAACGGCGCGCACGGCGTGGAGATTCGCGGCTTGTCCACCAACAATCTCGTGGGCGGTCTGGTGCCGGGCGCCGGCAATCGCATCGCCTTCAGCAAAACCATCAACGGGTTCGGCTACGTCGGCGTGCGCGTCCGCGACGCGGCGCTCGACAACGCCATTCTCGGCAACGCCATCTTCGCCAACGACGGCCTGGGCATTGACCTGGGCAACTACGGCGTCCAGCCGGACACCGCCTGCGGCAGCGCCAGCGGCCCGAACCTGCTCGAAAATTACCCGGTGATCGCCCAGGTGTACGGCGGGCCGTTCCTCACCGTGCGCGGCACGCTGAACAGCGCCCCGGGGCAGATGTACCATCTCCAGTTTTTCGCCGACAACACCTGCGATCCGCGCGGCCACGGCCAGGGCCAATTCTATCTGGGAGACGCCGCGGTCGTGACCAGTAACGATTGCACCGTGGCCTTTTCGGTGGCCTTGCCCGACACCGTGCCGCCCGGCTACGTCGTCACCGCCACGGCGACGGATCCGGCCGGCAACACCTCCGAGTTTTCGGCCTGCGCGCCGGTGCAGGCAATGCCGACGCTGAGCTTCGCCCCCGCGGTCGGCGGACTGGTCGCGGTTTCCTGGCCGGATACCGCCATCGGGTTCAACCTCCTGGAGGCCGACGTTCTCACCGCGCCGATCAGTTGGTCGCTGGTGACGAACACGCCCGCGGATGTCAACGGCCAGTTCGTGGTCGCGCGCCCCGGGACGAACGGCCTCCGGTTCTACGCGCTGGAGAATGCCATCCTGGCCCCGCCGCAGCCGACGCTGGACATCGCGCCGGCCGGCGACCAGCAAGTGGCACTGTCCTGGACGAACACCGCCACCCGTTTCGCCCTCGAGGGAGCAGCCAGCTTGGCGCCGCCGGTCCAATGGTCGCCGGTGACGAACACCCCGGCGGTCGTCAACGGGCAGTTCGTCGTCACCGTGCCGGCCACCAACAGCAGCCAGTTTTATCACTTGAGTTTCCAGTAGCTGGTCGCCCGGCTGCCACCGCCCCGACAGATGTTACTTCGTTGCTCGCGCTTCCTTCGCGCCGCCGCCCTGCTGGCCGGCGTGGGGCTGGGGATCGGCGCTCCCACCGCGCCGGCGGCCACGCTGCAAACCATCCTCACCAACGGCCCGGTGTCCAACCGCCTCAACGTCGTCCTGCTCTCCGAAGGATACACCACCAACCAACTGGCCCAGTTCCTGGTGGACGCCACCAACGCGCTGGCGGCGCTGGTCGCGTTCGAGCCGTACCAGGAATACCAGCCGTATCTGAACGTGTTCGCCATCTCGGTTCCGTCCAACCAATCCGGCTCCGACCATCCTGCCTGGCCTTCCTACCGGGACACCTATTTCAACAGTTCCTACGATCTCTCCGACAACCTGGTCACCATCCCGCCCAACGCCGTGGATCCGAACTACAGCGACGGTCAGGGCCGGGTGGACGCGCTGCTGCAAACCTTCCTGCCGGCGTGCGACCTGGCGATGCTGCTCGTCAACGATCCCGTCCCCGGCGGCTCGGGCGGACCGACCGCGGTCGTCTCGCGCTCCAGTGACGCCTCGCGCTTCGTCCACGAGTCCGGCCACACCTTGGGCGGCTTGGGGGACGAATACGACTATGGCTACCCCGACCAGACGACCACCGCCACCGAGCAGCCCAACACGACCCAGCAGACCAACCGGGCGCTCCTCAAATGGAACGCGTGGATCGCTCCGGCCACGCCGGTGCCGACGGTCCCGCAGGACGCCTATCCGAACGTCATCGGCCTCTTCGAAGGAGCGCACTACCAGACCAACGGCTGGTATCGGCCCAAGCTGGATTGCCTGATGCGGAGCTACGGCAACCTGCCCTTCTGCGAAGTCTGCCGCGAGGCGATGGTGCTGGCGTTTTACCGAAAACTCCGGCCGGTGGACGGCTTCACTCCCGCCGGCACGAACCTGTCCGTCACCTCGACGGCGCCGCTGACGTTCAGCCTTGCCCTGCTACAACCCGCGACGCACCGCCTCGGCGTGCAGTGGTCCACCAACGGCACGCCCGTTCCGGGCGCGACCAACGTGACCCTCACCCTCCCGCCCGCGGCGCTCGGCGACGGCAGCCACGTCGTGCAGGCGGAGGTCCAGGACGCCACGCTGTTCGTGCGCAACGATCCCACCAACCTGCTCCACCAGACGATCCGCTGGAACGTCGCGGTGAACCTGGCGCAGGTGTGGCTGGATTTGGCGGCCTGGCTGCCCGGTGGCAACTTCACCTTTCGCGTCGGCGGCAGCGCGCCGCGCGGCGTCGTCATCCAATCCTCGACGAACCTGACAAGCTGGATTTCGCTGGCCACCAATTCGCTGGCGGGCGGGCCGTTCAGCTACACCAACGCCGGCGCGGCAAACCTGCCGGGCCAGTTCTTCCGGGCGCAGATCTTGCCGTGAAGGCGAGGCGGCCGGCGGATCAAGGCTTCAAGACCGTCGCGCCCCCAGCGGGACGGGAGACAAACATTGTCGCCTCGATGCCGGTCCTGCCCTTGTAGTCGGCGGCGATCTTCCGCGAGATGGACTCGACCGCCGTGGTCTCAACGAGCGCGACGGTGCAGCCGCCGAACCCGCCCCCGGTCATGCGGCAGCCGATGACCCCGCCGCCGGGGCCGATGGACTGCGCGATGTCCACCACCGCATCCAATTCCGCGCAGCTCACCTCGTAATCCTCGCGGAGCGAGCGGTGGCTGGCATACATGAGCTGGCCGACCGTCGGCCAGTTGGCGGCGCGGACGCCGGCGGCGGCATGCACCGTGCGCTCGATCTCGCCGATGACGTGCCGGGCGCGGCGATAGACGACTTCCTCCAGCTTGGGCTTCGCCCGTTCCAGGGCGTCGGCGGTGGCGTTGCGCAGAGACGGCACACCGAGGATCTTCGCCGCCGTCTCGCACTGGGCGCGCCGCTGGGCGTAGCCGCCGCCGGTCAACTCGTGCTTCACGTTGGTGTTGGTGATGAGGATCGCGACGGACGGATCGGTCATCGGTACCAGCTCGGGCTTTCGCGAGCGGCAGTCGAGGAGCAGCAGGTGGTCCGCCTGGCCGAGGACGGAAATGAACTGGTCCATGATGCCGCACGGCATCCCGGCGTACTCGTGCTCGGCTTTCTGGCAGAGCAGCGCTTTCTCGACAGGATCGAGTTTCTGGCCGGTGATCGCTTCCAGCAGCGTCGCCGTGGCCACTTCCAACGCCGCGCTGCTGGACAGGCCGCCACCCAGCGGCACCGTCGAGTGAATCAGCGCGTCGAACGGGCCGGGGTCGGTGCCGCGCGCCAGGAACCCCGCCAGGACGCCGGCCGGATAGTTGACCCACGAGCCTTTGGGCCACGGTTTGAGCGGTTGGCGGAGGTCGATAGCCACGCCGCCGGAATCCAGATCCCCGGACTTCTCCCGCGCCGGCAGCTTCGCGTCCAGTCCTGGGCTGGTGGACCGCAAATGAATCAGCGGGGCGGCCGCCGCGGACCGGTCTGCGGCGATTACGGTGTAGCGTTCGATGGCCATCGGCAGGACGAAGCCGTCGTTGTAGTCGGTGTGCTCGCCGATGACGTTGACGCGGCCGGGGGCGGCGGCGAGCCAACGCGGCGGGCGGCCGTACGCCTTGGCGAATTCCTGGGCGGTGTGGCGGGCGAGTTCGTGGAGATTCATGGGAAATGCGCCGGGCGGGGCGGGTGCGGCTACCGGGTTGAGAATTTATGCACCGTCGTGTGGTGGTAGGTCTGTTCCGGCCGGAGGATCACCGACGGGAAGCTGTGGTGATTGATGGAATCCGGAAAGTGCTGCGTTTCGAGGCAGAAACCGGCGTGGCGCTGATACACGACGCCGCGCTTGCCGGTGAGCGCGCCGTCGAGCCAGTTGCCGGTGTAAAGCTGCACCCCGGGCTGGGTGGTGGTGAGTTCCATCGCCCGGCCGGTCGCCGGCTCAAAGACGCGGGCGGTGAGCGCGAGGCCCTTGCCGGCGCGGTTGATGACGAAATTGTGATCGTACCCACGCGGCTCGCCCGAAAGTTGGTCGAAGCGCGAACCAATGGCGCTCGGCTTCGTGAAGTCCAGCGGCGTGCCGGCGACGGGTTGGATCTCGCCGGTGGGGATCAGATGTTCGTTGGCGGGCGTGTAGCTGTTCGCCGCAAGCTGCAACTCGTGACCCAGAATATCGCCTTGGCCGGCGAAGTTAAAGTAGGTGTGGTTCGTGAGGTTGACGATCGTGGTCTTGTCCGTGGTGGCGGTGTAGTCGATCGCCAGTTCGTTCGCATCCGTCAGGGTCATCACGACCGTCACGGAGAGTGTGCCGGGGTAGCCCTCCTCGCCGTCGGCACTGGTGTAACTGAACTTCACCGCCGCGCCCGCCAGCAACTCCGCGCTCCAGAGCATCTTGTCGAAGCCTTTGAGGCCACCGTGGAGATGGTTCGGCCCGTTGTTGATCGCCAGCGTGTAGGTCTCGCCGTCGAGGGTGAACCGGCCGTGGGCGGTGCGATTGGCGACGCGCCCGACGGTGCAGCCGAAGTGCGGATGGCCCTGCAAATACTGCGCAAGGTTGTCGAAGCCCAGGACGATGTCACCCAGGTTGCCGGCGCGGTCCGGAACGTGGAGTTCGGTGAGGATGGTGCCGTAGTTGGTGATCTTCGCGACGAGGCCGTGGGCATTGGTCAGCGTGAAGAGGTCAACGGCGGTGCCGTCGGACAGTTGGCCAAAGCGGGCCGGGGTGACGGTGGCGTTCATGAAAAGAAATCCGAAGTCCGAAGACCGAAGTCGGCGCAACCCGGCGGCGGAGTGGATCGGGAATCCCACGGCCAAAGGAATCCGGCCTCCGGGGTTCGGATTCCGGGGTTCTGATTTCCTTCAGGTTTTGGCATTCAGCTTTCGGTTGTCGGCGCCGGACGAGGCAGCGTTCGCCGGGCGGCAGTGGGCTTTACTTCTTGTCTTCAGGCCCCGTCTTCGAGGCGTCCGCTTTGCGGCCGCGCCCAGCCAGGACCAGCATGACGGCGCCAAACCCCAGCAGCACCAAGCCCCACCAGAGGTTCATGTTGATGCCGAGGGACGGCCGGTAAGTCTCCGCGCTCGAGGCGGTCAGGAGGCCGTAGAGGGTGAGCGTCACGCCCAGGAACGTGAACATGATGCCGATGGGCAGGCGAATATCGAGTCCCATAAAAGTGCTCCGGTTACCAGAAGATGAGGTTCAGGACGAGGCAGACGAGCAGGAGGAAGACGCCGGCGACGGCGGGCCGCAGATACCAGGCCTGCTCGCTGTCCTTTTGCTTCGGCGTCAGCGAATAGACCAAGCCGGTGAGTTCCTGGTCCGTTTTGGTCCGCCGGGTGGCGAGGGAGAGGCCGGCGGTCAGGAGGAAGCACACGCTGAAGGCGCAGCAGGCGAGCCAGAAGTTCTGGGCCATCTCGCTCGGGAACAGCGTCGGGCTGGCCCCGGACAGGTGGGCCAGCCAGCCGCCCTTGATGAAGCCCGGGGTGTTGCCCCGGGCGAGGGTCAGGCCGTGGAACAGGGCCGACGTGAGCGTGCCGCCGAGCAGGCCAAAGAAGGCGCCATGGCCGGTGGTGCGCCGCCAGAACATGCCGAGCAGGAACGTGGCGAACAACGGCGCGTTCACGAACCCGAACACCAGTTGCACCATGTCCATGATGTTGCCGTACTGCTTGGCGATGTAGGCGCAGGCGATGCTGATCAAAATGCCCACGACGGTCGTGGCCCGCCCGACCCACATGTAATGATCGTCCCCCCGGTTGGGCGCGAGGTAGGCCTGGTAAAGGTCGTAGGTCCAGATGGTGTTGAACGCGGTGACGTTGCCCGCCATGCCCGACATGAAGGAGGCCAGCAGCGCCGTCAACGCCAGCCCCAGCAGGCCCGCCGGGCAGTAACGCTTGAGCATCGAGAGCATGACGTTGTTGTAGTCGTTCTCGGCGGCGTCCTGGATGCGCTGCCGGAGCGCCTCATCGGACACCGGCCCGGCGGCGATCTCTTTGAGCAACGCGGCGATCCGCTCCGGGCTGAACTTGACGCCCGCCGCCGGGCTGATTTGCCGGCACACCGTTTCAGCGTCACTGGCTTGGGCGGCCGCGTTCTTCACTGCCGGGAGGATCTGCGCAAAGGCGGCGGTGTCGATGGGCTTGGTCGGCAGGTGGTAGCCGTCCTTCGCGGTGAACGCCAGGGCCACGGCGAGCATGCCGGGCAGGATGACGAGGATGGGGAAGAACATCTTGGGCGCGGCGGCGATGATCGGGGTGCGGCGGGCGGCGCTCATGTTGCGGGCCGCCATCGCGCGCTGAACGACGAGGAAGTTGGTACACCAGTAGCCGAACGCGAGCACGAAGCCCAGCCCGAAGGTCAGGCCGAACCAATCCACGCCCATCGGGTTGCCGGCCACGGTGCGCAGTGGCGACCAGGCGCCGGTCCAGGCGTTGGCCGGGAAATTCGTGGTCGCCAGGTTCAGGCCCTGCGGGGCCCGGGCCACCTGCTCCAGGGTGTCCTTGACGTGACTCCACCCGCCGAGATCCTTGAGGCCCAGATAAATCACCGGGGCGAAGCCGAGCACGATCATGAAGAACTGGAGTACCTCCGTGTAGATGGCCGAGGTGAGGCCGCCCTTGAAGACGTACACGAGCACGACCGCCGAGCAAACCCACAAGCAAATGTTGTAGTCCCAACCTAACAACTGGCGGAGCAGATCGGCCAGCACATGCATCGAGATGCCGGAGGTGAGCATGGTCATCACGGCGAAGGAGATCGAGTTGAGACACCGCACGCGCTCATCGAAGCGCATTTTGAGGTATTCCGGCACCGAGCGCGCCTTGGAGCCGTAGTAAAACGGCATCATGAACACGGCCAGAAAGATCATGGCCGGGATGGCGCCGAGCCAGTAGAAGTGACAGGACATCATGCCGTATTTGGCGCCGTTGGCGGCCATGCCGATGACCTCCAAGGCACCGAGATTGGCCGAGATGAAGGCCAGACCGGTGACCCACGCGGGGATGGAGCGGCCGGACATCAGGAAGTCCGCCGAGGTCTTCATGTAGCGCTTCAACGCAAACCCAATGCCCACCACGAAGCCCGTGTAGGCAAGCAGGATGACGTAATCAACCCAGGCGAGATGGATTTGTTGCATAGGCAATGACGGTCTTCTCTCTAAAGCGGGCGGCCGGCGGGGTCAAGGAACTTCGCCGGCCCCCCTCGGCTTCGCCCGAATTCCTAAAGGCCGCCCCAACGCGGCGACGACAGAGCGATGCGGAAAGCGGAGCACCACGGCGAAAATCCCGGCTCAGGGAACACACTCCACACCCCAGCGGTCGCCAGGGAAGGAAGAAGTGGACTTCAGCCGAGGCGACCGTTGACAAACCGCGCACGCCTCTTCAAAGATTCGTGGCCGTTAGTTTTGTGCGGCCGTGTCTGCGGAAGTTGGCGGGGCGCGGGACGCAGCAGCGGCGCACCCTGGGTGTGCCCGATGACGGAGAAACAGCAGGTTGCGGGAGTATGAATCTGAGCCTTCTGACGATGCAGGGCTGGGAGCAGTTGGCCAGGGAGGCCGAGTACAACCCGGCCCGCATGGCCTCGCTCTGCTCCATTTCCGAACGGCAACTGCAACGCCTCTTCAAGCAGCACGTTCAACGCACCCCCAGCCGCTGGCTCCGGGAACTCCAGTGCCGCCTGGCCAAAGACCTCATCGCCCAGGGTTACTCCACCAAAGCCGCGGCCGCGGAGCTCAAATTTGCCAACGGATCGCATTTCTGTCGCGAGTTCAAGAAGGTGTTCGGCGCGTCTCCGCAGACCTTCGCCCCCCGGCAAGTGAACTCATCGGCCATCCAGCCCCGGCACCGGATCTCGGAGCGAAGCTGGGAGGTACTGCGCAACGGGACTACGTCCCCGGGCAGGTGAAACCCCGCCGGCACGTTTCGGCACAGATCGGGAGCGAATCTCCCGCGACAGCGTTTGCGATTCGGTCCTGGGCCGTGACTCACTTCCTCCGGTTGCCCGGCCAATCGCGCCGGATGCCACTGCGGTCGAGTCAAGGAAGACGGTCGCGGCACCAAGTTGTTCGCGGAAGTTCCGGCCGGCCGGCCGCCGAGCAGGGCGGTAGCGAGTCGCGCATGCGCGCCAATTTGCGGACACGCTTTCAGCCTTGCTGCGCCTTCCACTCGTCGCCCTCGACCGGCGGTGGTTGCGGCGGCGAGTGACGGACCAACAGCGGGATGCTCGCCTTCTGTTCCGTGTCGAGGAACACGTCGATGGAGTACAGCCCCGGCTGGGCGAACTTCATCTGCTGGATGTTGACGATGAAGTTGCGCGTCAGGAAATGCGTGTCCTCCGGCAGGGCGATGTCCACCGGCACGTCCATCGGCGGCATCACGGAGTGGCCGTCCGCATCGACGAAGTTGAGGCGCAGCTTGTGCTTGCCCTCGTCCTCGGAGGAGAAGGTCACGCGCAGGGCGATCGAGCACTGCGGATGCACCGCCGGCAACTGCGGGGTAATGATGGTGTCGAAGGCGCCCAGCAGGTTCAGCTTGCCGTGATCGTCCGTCGCCGCGTCACACAGAATTGCGACTTGAATGTTCATGGCTCCAAGAAGACACGGATTGTCCCGCTTGGCACTGATTTTTTTCGTCCCCTCGTGAGTCCCGCGCGATTCATGTCTCAGCGGCTGACCGCGCGTCCAGGAAGGCCTTCAACTCCGCCGCCGCCTTGCGCCCGAAGCCGGGCACGCCGGCCAGTTGCTCCTGCGTCGCCAAGCGCAGCCGCTGGACGGAGCCGAACTTCCTCAACAACGCCGCCTTGCGCTGCGCGCCGATACCGGGGAACTCGTCGAGGATGCTCTCGGAAATCTTCTTCAGCCGGAGCTGCGCGTTGTAGGTGTTGGCAAACCGGTGCGACTCGTCGCGGACCCGCTGGAGCAGTTTGAGCGCGCCGCTCTCGGGCGGCAGCCGCAGCGCCTCCTTTTCGCCGGGCCGGTAAATCTCCTCGAATTCCTTCGCCAAGCCGATCACTGGCACGTGGCCCAGACCCAGCTTCGCCAACTCCGCGCACGCCGCGCTGAGCTGGCCTTTGCCGCCGTCAATCAGGATCAGGTCGGGCAGCGCCGCGGCCGCCCCGCCCGGGGAAGCCGGAAGTGCTCCCGGCGCGCGGTGCGCGTGGACGGCGGCCGCGGCGGCATCCGCCTCGGGCGCCAGCGGACGCCGATGCCTCGTCGCCGCGCTGACGTCGTCCACCAATGCTTGCAACGCCTGGGGAATCGGCTCGCCGCCCTCGTCGCGGGCCTGACCGACTTGGGACTGCGGGTGCCGGACCTTGGATTCATCGAGCAACCGCGTGTAACGTCGCCGGACGGTTTCCGCCATGCAGGCGAAGTCGTCCTGTCCGACGACGGTCTTCATCTTGAACCGGCGATAGTGGGCGCGGTCGGGCCGGCCGTTTTTGAAGCTGACCAGCGACGCCACGGCGAAGGTGCCGCTGATGTTCGAGATATCGAACCCCTCGATCCGCCGCGGCGGCGCGCCCAGACCGAGGGCCTGCGCCAGTTCCGCCAGGTCGCGTTCCGGATCGAGGGCCAACGGCAAGGAGTAGGGCACCCGCTCGAATTTCTCCGTCTTCCGGGTGGTGCGCTCCAGATCGCGGAGTTGGTCCCGCAGCGCCGCGGCGCGCTCGTAGTCCTGCGCGGCGGCGGCCTGGCGCATCTCGGTTTCCAGGCGGTCCTTGAGTTCGCCGCACTGCCCGCTCAGGAAATCGCACGCGGCGAGCACCTGCTGGAGGTACTGGTCGCGCGTCACGTTGCCGATGCACGGCGCGGTGCAGTACTTGAGATGAGCGTAGAGGCAGTGGCGGTAGTCGGCCTCGCCCGGCGTGAAGACGCGGCAGCCGCGCAGGTTGAACCGCCGCCGCGCCAGCGCCAGCGTGCGCCGCGCCGCGCCGCCG
>JAJXZI010000207.1 GCA_021780115.1 bacterium
GCCGAGGGCGCTGGGGAGCCGCACGCGGTTGTGAAGGACTGCGCTCCCTTCAAAGAGGGCGGTTCTGGCTTCACTGCGCGTGGGGAAGTGCCGCCGGTGAATGCGTGCGCGTTTCAACGCGCTCCAGAAGCTTTCCCTCGCGGCGTTGTCGTAGCCGTTGCCCCGGCGGCCGACAGGTTTTGCCGGTAAAGCGGGCGGGCGTATTGCCCGCCCCGGTCGGAGTGATGCCCCCGCCCCGGTGGTGGTCGTTGCTGCGTCAGGGCCAGCGGCCCCGCGGCCCGCGGCAAGGTGGGGGTGCAAGGTGTCGCCCCTTGCCCAGCCCACGCCGCGGCGGGTGCAGCGGTCCCAGATCCCCGCCACATACAGCCAGCCTTCGTCCGTCTCCACCCAGGTGATGTCCGCCTGCCCCACGGCGTTGGGCCGGGCGGGCACGGGCTGCTGCCACAGGCGGTGGGGCGCCACGGGCAGATCATGGTGGCGGTCGGTCAGGCTCAAGGGACGGAACTGGCGCCGCCGTTTCTGGCCCAAGCCGGCGGGGCGCAGCAACCGCCCCGCGCGCGGGGGGCCGCAGGCGGAGGCCGCGGTGCGCCCCGGTCTGATAGCCGCTGCGCGTCACGTCGAGCGCGGCGCACCGCTCGGGCAGGGAGTAGGGGCCGGCCGCGTCTTCATAGGCTCGAAGCGTTGGCGCTGGGACTGGCCAAGATGCCCAACGTTTTTTTTAGAATCTCCCGCGGGCGCTGGGCCAAGGGCACGTCGCGCCGCCGGCGGCGGTTCTCCGCCGGCCGTTCCGCCATGGTCTGCGCGGGGTTGGGCGGCGGCGGCAGGCAAAGCGGCCGCTTCCCAACTTGAAGCGTCTGGCCGCGGAGGCCCCGTGCGCTGGCCACGGCCTCGGCGGACTGGCCGCTGCTTTGCCACAGCTCCCCGGCGGAGCGTTTGAAGTTCAGATCGTAACGGGTCTTCCGGTGCTTAACGGAGGGTGAGGTGCCTTTCAGGGTGTGTGTTCTTTTAACTCACCCACTCACCCTTTGGTAGCCCACAAATCCGAGACAAGGCCACTTCCGTCGGCGAGTCTCTAGCCGCTGACCTCGAACTCGAAGATGTTCTCGGAGATTGGCTGGCCGGACGCGCCGCGGACTTCGGCATGAAGTTCGTACCGGCCTGGCACGCCCGCTTTCCACTCCGCTTGGCCGAGTTTTTTCACGGAGTCCTCGGCCATCGCGGCCGGCCATTGGCCAGTCGCCTTCTCCGCACCGTGCGCGTCCAGGATCTTCCAGGTCACCGTCGCGTTCGGCACGGGCTCCCACTGGTCGTTGATGGCCCAGACGCCGCAGCGGAATTCTTCGCCAGTTTTCCAATGGTCGCGATCGTATTCCAGGCTGGCGCAGACGGGCGCGAAGCTGCGTTGGACGGTGGAGAAGACCTTCGTCGGCTGGCGGTAGAAATCGATCGCCGCCATCGTCACCGAGGGCCAGATGTCGATGGCGTGGAAGTGACAGATGCCGCCGGCCGGGTGGTATTTCAGACGGCGGCTGCGTTCCAAGGCAATCTGGAAGAGCCGCGCGACGTAGGCCTGCGTCCGCGGGATGTAGTCCTGGAGCGAAAGGTCGCCGGGGTCGCCCCAGGCGCGCATGGCCTCGGGGATTTGCAGGCGACGGAAGAACCATTCCTCGGCGTGGTCCTTGATAGGCCAGGCGTTGGGCATGAACTGGATCAGCGTGTCGTAGTTCGGCAGCGACGTGGCGCCCAGTTCGGAGACGAACGGCTCCGTCATCCGCGTGTATTCCCAGATCGAGCCGCCGTACCAGCCGTGATAGACGTGGGCGTCGCCGAAGCGCCCGGTGGAGCGCACGATCGCGCGGCGTTGCGGGTCAAGCAGTGCCGGGCGGGCGGCGAGGTGTTTGGTCAGGTCGCGGTAGTTCTCCAGGCTCTCCTCGTCGCTGGTACACCACTGACAGATGCAGGGATGGTTGCGTACGGAGCGGATGAGCGGGTCGTAAAGCGCCGCCGCGCGCAGCGAGAACGCGCGGTCCTCCGGATACCACGCCTCCAGGAAATCCTGCCACACGAGCACGCCCAGTTCGTCGGCCAGATCGTAGAACTCCGGGTCGGCGAAGTGGCAGTGCAGACGCAGGAGATTCACGTTCATCCGCAACATCAGGCGCAGGTCGCGCTCGTATTTCGCGCGGTCCATGTCGGACATGAACAGGTCGTAGTAGTAGTTCGTGCCCCGGATGAACATGCGCCGCCGGTTCAGGTAAAACGTCCAGCCCACGCGCTCGATCTCGCGGAGGCCCACCGGCAGACTCCTGCCGTCCAGCACACGGCCGGCCTCGTCGCGCAACCGCACGTCGAGCGTGTAGAGGTTCGGCTTGCCGTGGTCCCACGTCCACCAGAGTTGGGGATGCGCCACCGGAATGACCTGCCGCGCAACGTGGCCGGAGACCGGCGCGCGGACGCGGAATCGCTCGGGGGAGGAAAAATTCCGCGGCGACAACGTCAGTTCCACGGTCGGCGTCGCGTCGGCCGAACCGTCCAATTCCACCTCGACCTCCACTTCGGCGCTGCCGTCGTCGCGGAGCCGCGTGTCGATGGCGACGTCTTTGATGGCCAGCGCGTCCGACGCCACCAGCCGCACTGGGCGGGTGATGCCCAGCGCCGTGATGTCGTCGGGTTTCTGGTCCACCGCGCCGTACGCGCCTTTCACCGTGTAGGGCCGGTGTTTCCAGTAGTAATCCACCGGGGTCCAGACGCGGACGAGCAATTCGTTCGTGCCGGCGATGCGCGCCGCGGTCGTCACGTCGTATTCGTACGGGTCCATGTAGCCTTCATGACGCCCGAGCCGCGTGGCGTTCAGCCAGGTGTCCGCGTAGTAGTCCGTGGCCTCGAACTGGAGACGCAGCCGCCGGCCCGCGAACCGTTCCGGGACGGCGAAACGGCGGCGATACCACCATTCCTTGTAGCTGACCCAGGTGGCTTCCGGCGTGTAAATCTTGTCCGGCGGCAGCCATTGCACGTGGGCGCTACCCGGCACCTGGACGGTGCGCCAGCCGTTCGTGGGCGGTCCCCTGCCCTTCTCACACCAAGCCAGTTCCCACGCGCCGTCAAGCGCGAGTGCGTCCGGCACGAACGGCGCCGGGGCCTGGCTCGGGGTGTCATACTTGGCTTCGGCCGCGCGCTCCGCTGGCTGGCTGATCGCGGCGCTCTCTTCCGACGCTTGACTCACTTCGATCAACAGCGGTTGGCGCAGGACGCGGTCCTCGCGCCAGGCCTGGAGGGCGGTCCACGGGCCGTTCCACTGCGGGAAGGTGAGGGCGATCTCGGTTTCGCCGCCGTCCGCTGTCTCCGCCACGAAGCGCCGCGCGCCGATGCCGGTCCAGGTGAGATTGGTGTCGAGCGCCACGAAGCCGAGCGCACCGTAGTTCTCGCCGTTCCGGTAATAGACCGCGTGGCCGCCGGGCAACTTCGGCCAGTGGCGCGGGGCAACGTCGTGGTCCGGCGGCTCCTCGACGTCCGGCCCGGTGGGCCACTCGTATTCCGAGCCGCCCACGCAGCGGTCGAACGGCAGGTAGGGCGCGGCCGAAATCGCGGTGAACCGGAGACCTTTGCCGGCGCGCCACACCAATGCCCGGCTGTCGGCGGCCCAGGTCAACTCCCAGGTCTCATTGGTTCGGGCAAGCCGCACCTGACCGCGCAGCGGGCCGGTCTCGAGAAACTCCACTTTCGTGATCGGTCCCGTGCCGCCGAGACTCGTCCACCCGACGTTGCCCTCCGGCACGCCGGCGATCGGGGTGAAGCCCATGGCCTCGGCGGCGTGGATGTCATCCTTCAACGACGCGGGATCTTCGGGCGTGGTCTCGACGAGGTTGACCACGCGCTGCGGCCCGGCGGTGAGGTTGTAGGCCTCGACGATGGCGGGCGTGTGCGTGTCGATCAACACGCGAAAGAAGGAGTTGCCCAGCTCGATCCGGTTCATGCCGATCTTGCGCAGGTGAATCCGGTTGACGAAGTTCGTCTTCGTATCCGGCGCGGCGGTGATGCGGTATTCGGGCAGCTCGCCGGGGATGAGCGTGGCAGGAAAGAGCAGCGCGTCATCCGTCGCCTGCCAGGGGAGTTCCTTCCCTTCGGCGTCCACCACGCGCCAGGCCGGCTGGCGGCCGCCCATCTTGGCGTAGGGCACGGCGACGACTTCGTTTGTGCGCGGATAAAGCCCCGTCGGCTCTTCGACGTGGACGGACCAGGCGGCCGCCGCCGGTTGGGCGCCCGCCAGAAGCAGAAGCCAGAGAGCCGTGACAGAAGTCCGAAATCTGAAACGCGACGGTTCGGGGAAACAGGCCGGGGGAACCGGAGAAGTACGGCCGCGCGTTTCGCTCCGCTTGCGACCAAGGCGTCGCATGCGGGCCGGCTTCGGGTTTCGGCGTTCGGAGTTCATCTCAGAATCACTCCCCAACCAGAAACCGATGATATCTTCCCATCCAATACGGCAGCAGGAACGCGGTGCCGTCGTCTTCGCCGTGCCCGCCGCCAGCGCCATCCACCGCGAACGGATTGCCGTTCCATTTCATCACCGGGCGTTCATCGGGGGGCAGCAGCGTCAGCGCTTCGTGGCGTCCCTCGCGGTCCACGACCGGGGCCCAGACGACGTCCTGGCGCTGCGAGTTCCCGACCGTCCACTCGATGGTGTCCATCGGCGTCCGGTAGAGCGTTCTGACGGCGGCGGGCAGGTCCACCGGAGCTTCCGGCTGGCCGGTCAGGTAGATGAACGACCACAGGGGATTGGCCTCGCGCTGGATGTTCTTCCACCACGCGTCGGCCGCGCGGCGGTAGGCCTTCAGCAACGCGGGATCCTTTTCGTATTGGAACACGCAGTAGAAGGGAAGCATCGCGAGTTCCTCGTCCGAATAGTTCAATTCCTCGCGGAACTCGTTCAGGCGCGTGATCCAGTCGGCGTATTGGAAGTCCCAGGCGGCTTTCCGGTATTCGGCGTCGTAGCG
The DNA here is from genome assembly GCA_021780115.1 of bacterium. Classification (GTDB taxonomy): domain Bacteria; phylum Verrucomicrobiota; class Verrucomicrobiia; order Limisphaerales; family JAJXZI01; genus JAJXZI01. The sequence goes on from JAJXZI010000207.1 coordinate 4,992, forward strand.
CGGCTGGCCGGTGACATGGGCGGCGGTCTTGAGGAAGCTGAGGAGTTGGAGGCTGTTGAGCGCGCGCTCGTCGGGGTGATTGCGCAGAATCTCCGGCGACCACCACCCCCAGGTCGTCCGCTTGCCGTCCGGGCCCACGAGCGTGTAGCCGTGGTCCAGGATGTGGTCCATGATACGCTGGGCCGTTTCCGCAATGCGCCGCTTGAGGTCGGCGTCAGGCAGAAGGTCGTAGGCCACGCTGAAAATGAAGAAGTGCCCCACGATCTCGTCGGAACTGGTGTCGCCTTTCCAATAGACCTGGCCATCGCTCGTCCAGTGCCACTCGCCGCTTTGCGGCATCGGGTCACCCTTGCGGACAAACGAGCGGGCGGGAAAGCCGCGCCGGCCCGCCACGGCTTCAAGGTACAGCACGGCATCCATGGATTTACGGGCGTTGGCGAGGGCTTCGGGCGACTTCGTGACCGCGTAACGAAAACACTCCGCGGCGGCGTACATCGCCGTCCACAGGCCGTCGTTATCGTTGTCCATAAGCTGATTGCTCGCCGGATCGCCGGCAACGCGCAAAGCGGAGTCGGCGACCAATCCATACCGGTCGTGCCGTGCGCGGATGCGTCGCTCGATCACCCCAGCTTTTTGCGCCAGCGTCATGGTCCGTAGTTCGATGTGGGAGACGCCGGTGGCGGTGCGGACCCACATGCCGGCGTGATCATCGGCGCAAAGCTGCGCCACCCTGTCGTCCGGCAAATATCTCTGGCCCGCGAAATACTGGCGCCGGTCCCGCTCCGGCCCGGCGAAGTCCAGGCGCATCAAGCCCTGCGTCGTGCCGAGCCAGACGGCGTTATCAGTGGCGCGGGCCGCGGCGGTGACCTGACCGACGGGCAGGGGGACGGAATTCGAGCGAAGCGCGGCGGGCACGGCGGCGTCGGTGAGACTGTAGAACGTACGGAACTTCTGCGGGTAGGGCTCAAGCCGGACTGACTGCCGGGCCAAAGCCGGGAGACTGGCGAGACAGCAAAGGAGAAGAACAGCCGCACGCACAGGCGGCCGTGATCGCCAGTCCAAACCAGGAGCGCCACGCCGCCCGGGGGCGGCACTCAGAATTTCTTGTGGTAAAAGCATGGTTGGCGGATGTCGGTTAGTAGTTCTTCAGCCGCTCCTGCTTCGCCCGGAACGCGCGGCTGCACGCCTTCAGGCCCGCGAGCTTGGGATCGGCCTGCGCCAGTTCGCCCAGGCCGGAGACAACTTTCTCCACGGCGCGGATGACATCCTGGACGTCCGCTTCGTCGCCGATGAGCAGGAATTGCGGCAGCCAGACCGACTCCTCATAGGCCGCGCGCTCCGACACCGGGCAATGGCATTTCGTGTAGTCCACCGGCGCCATGCGCTCCAAGCCGTATTTATTGCGAAAGCTCTCGTCCGTTTCCTCGGAAGGAAACCCTGGAACCAGCCCCCGGAGCGCAAGCTGCGGGCAATTTACCGGGGTGGCGTAAAATAAATCGCTCCCGTACACCGGCTCGTAGAAACGGCCATCGCACGGGATGCCTTCCTTTTCCAGCGCGGCGACGAAGAGGTCGCGGCTCGGCGCCGGGCCGGTCGGACGGTATTGAAAGACATAGTTGTAAATCGTTTCACGCGTCAGGCCCGGTTGCGGCGGGAGCGGGCGGACGTGCGACAGTTTCGCGAGCGCCTGGCCCAGCAGCGCGGCATGGCGCGTCCGCTTCTCGCACAGCTCCGGCCATTGGTCGAGCTGGCCCAGGAGCAGCGCCGCCTGCAGCTCGGTCATGCGGTAATTCGCGCCGAGCACTCGCTTCTGGAATTGGTCGGTGATGCTGGGCCGGCCGCAGTTGATGATGGATTGCAGCGCCTCGAAACAGTCGAGCCGGTTTGTCAGCACGATGCCGCCTTCGCCGCCGGTCATCAGCTTGCTCTCCTGGAAGCTGAAGCAGCCGGCGTCGCCGCCCGCGCCGGCACCGCGACCCTGGAACTGGCCGCCGTGCGCATGGGCGCAATCCTCCACGATGACCAGCTTGTGCTCGCGGGCGATGGCCAGGAGGGCGTCCATGTCGGCGAAGCGCATTGCCAAGTGGACCGGCATGATCGCCTTGGTGCGCGGCGTAATGACGGCACGCACCGCCTGCGGGTCGAGGCAATAGGTGTCCGGGTCCACGTCGGCGAAGACCGGGACGCCGCCCGCCTGGAGCACCGCGATGGCGGTACCGTCCCAGGTGTAGGCGGGCATGATGACTTCGTCGCCGAACTTGAGATCGAGCGCCTGCACCGCGGCGAGCAGGGCGATGGTGCCATTGGCGAGGCAAAGGCCGTATTTCGCGCCGTGCAGATCCGCGAAGCGTTCCGCGAATTCCTTCGCGTGCCGGCTCGGCACTGGATAGCCGCCCCAGTGGCGGCTCTCCACGGTCTGGACGATGCGCTCGAGATCGGCGCGGGTGTACTGCGGACAGGGCGAGAACGGTTGGGTGCGGAGGGGGTCTCCGCCGAGAATGGCGAGTTGGGACATAGCGGGGCTGGGTTTGGTGTTTCAGGACTTCGTCGTGAAGGATTTCTCGTTGTCGTCATCGCTTTCGATGCGGGCAAATTGCAGCGGCCGGGTGAAGAACGCCGTGCGCCACGCGCCGTAAAGCAACCCGGTCCCCAGCCAGGTCAGCCCGGCCATCCACGCCTTCCAGCCGAGGCTGCTCCACAGGTAAAGACACACCGCGAAGCCCAGCAGCGGCGGCAGAAAACTGCCGACGGTCTTGTGTTGGCCGCGCAGGAAGTAGCGCACGAACGAGGAGGCGTTGACGCCCATGAACGCGATGAGCGCGCCGAAGTTCAGCAGCTCGGCCCCCAGCGGATACGACAGCAGGAAGGCGCCGACGAGCGTGGCGGCGCCGACGAGCAGAATGTTGTTGCTGGGAACCTGCGTGCGCGGATTCACCGCCGCGAAGAAGCCGCTGGGGATGGCATTGTCCCGGCCCATGCCGTAGAGCAGGCGGCCCGCGCCGAGGTGTGCGCCGGCGCCGGAGCCGATCGTCGCCACGAGCAAGGCGAGGTTGACCGTCTGGAAGAGCCATTGGCCACCAGCCTTGCCGGCGACGTAGCAGAACGCGGTGTCCGTGTCGGGAAACTTGATTTCCGGCCACACAAGCTGGGCGGCGTACACCTGGATGGAGGCCAGCACGCCGGTGATCAGGCACACCAGCACCGTCGCCAGGAGGACGTTGCGGCGCGGATTGTGGACCTCCTCCGAGAGCGTGGAGATGCCGTCGAAGCCGATGTAGGTCAGCACCGCCAGCGCCGCGCCGCCGGAGACGACGCTGAAGGAAAACGTCTTGGGATCGTAGAACGGCCGCGTCCAGCCCGCGAGGCCGTCCGGTGGTTGCAGCCAGAGGTAACGCACCGCCGCGCCCAGGAAGAGCACGATCACCACGCCCAGACCGGCCGCGATGACGGCGTTGGTGCGCGAACTCGCCTCAATCCCGCGCAGATTCATCCCGGTGAAGAGGACCGCGAAAAAGACCGCGTACGCGGCGAAGGGAACTTCCGGGATGAAGTTCATCGCGGCCTTGCTGCACCAGATCACGCAGATGATCGGGTTCATCACGTAGTCGAAGATCATCCCCCAGCCGACAAAGTACCCCAGCGCCGGATGAATCTCGCGGCTGACATAAGCGTAGGCCGAACCGGCGCTGGGATAGGCGTTGGCCATGCGCCCGTAACTGATGGCGGTGAACAGCATTGCCACCATGCCAATGAGAATGGTGGTCACGACGTGCCCCTGCGCCTTTTCGGCCGCAGCGCCGAACAGCGGCATGGGTGCCGTGGGCTGGATGAGGATGATGCCGTAGAGGACCAGCGCGGGCAGTCCGAGTGCGCGCCTCAGCCGCACGGGGCTGGCGCGGCTGCTGGACGAAGAATCTTTTCCCGGCATGGCAATAGGCTCTCGGGCGAACGTGCCCCAGACTCACGCCCATACCGCCCCGCTTGTCAACCGCGAAGTTCGGGCGAAGACCATCCTCCCACGGCCAACGCACGAAATGGTTTGGAAGCGGGGCGCGCCGGAAGGCGGCGGAGGGCCTGGCGAGAGGGGGCGGCGTTCACGATCCGGTCGCTGATACCGGCGTCCGGTCGTCCCGCCGCCATTGTGCGGCGCTCGCTATCCAGGGTGGAAAGACGGATCGTGCGGCTGGTTCCTCACGCACGGCCGCGCTCCGCTTTCGCCGCGAGGGCGGGGTGGTAAAGGCTCACGGGAGCGGAATGTTTTCCACTTTGAACGGAGAGGACTTTACGGATTCGGGGGTAGCGAGTTGGACGATCAATTGCGTGTTGGCCGGCGGCGGGGCGTCCAAGCCGGTGCTCCTGAAATCAGCGGAGCTCCAGCTTTCGCGGGTCTTAAGGGGCTTGCCCTGCCCGTCCAAAAACTTCAGGCCGACGACACGCTTTTCCGGGTCTTTGACGTAGATCTGGATGGAGTTTTTGGAATTGGACATCATCCCACCGAACATGCCTTTGAATAGTTCACCAAAGGCCTCGCCCAACTTCTGGCCGGCTGGACCGGAAACGGCCGTTTGCCGCGCCTCGATTTCCTTCTTCTTGGCCTCGTACGATTCCTTGGTGAGATACATCAACTGGATGCCATATTTGGCCAGCGCCGGGTTCTGAATCGGCTCGGCGGGATGTTGCAGGACTTCCTTGAGGGTGAGCAGCCCGCCATTGGCCTCCCGGTACTGGCTGCGCACCGAGCTGTAGTTGGTCAGGCGATTGTCCGGATTCCACTGCTGGACCAGGGACAGGCTCCAGCGGTCGGTCAGGCTCATGCCGACCTGGGCGATCCAGTCGCTGCCATTGTCGGACAGCGGCGCACTGCCAG
>JAJXZI010000163.1 GCA_021780115.1 bacterium
GTGGCCGGGTTTCAGAATGATGCCGAGGGCTACCTGACCGCCGTCACGCCACCGGGCCGGCCAGCCCACCAGTTCGGTTACAATTCTATCGGGCTGCTCACCAACTACACCCCGCCCGTGGTGAACGGCTTGAACAACACCATCGCCTACACCTACACCACGGAAAGGCAACTCAGCCAGGCCAGCCTCCCGGATGGTCAGAACGTGCTTTTCCGCTGGGATGCCGGCGGCAACCTCACGAACCTCAGCCTGGGCTCCGGGCCGGTGTTATCCTTCGCCTACAACACCAATTCCGGCCGACTCGCCAGCATCACCTCCACCACCGGTGATGGGCTGAGTTTTGGCTATCAGGGTTTCCTCCTCACCAACCTGGCCTGGTCGGGCGTCGTCACCGGCCAGGTGGGTGGGCAATTCACCGCGGACTTGCTGCCCGCCGTTCAAACCGTCGATGGCGCGACACCCGTCGCCTACAGTTATGACGGCGACCGCTTCCTCACCAACGCCGGTCCTCTGGCGCTGTCGCGCGACACGAATGGTCTCGTCATCGCCACCACGCTGGGCAGATTGCAGGACCAGCGGCAGTACGACGACTTGGGCCGCCTTACCAACTACACTGCGGTCGCGGGCGGCTCGAACCTCTGGACCACCGCGTTGAGCTACGACTCGATTGGCCGCCTCACCAATAAGGTGGAGACGATCCAAGGCGCCAACCACACGTTCGCCTATGCCTATGACCTGGCGGGCCGCCTGTCCCAGGTCTGGCTCAACGGAGTGTTGAGCACGACCTACACCTATGATACCAATGGCAACCGTTTCACGCGCGACGCCGAAACCGCCACCTACGACGCCCAGGACCGGGTGCAGACCTATGCCGGCGCCACCTACGGCTGGTCGCCCAACGGCAATCTGCTCACCACCACCACGGGCGGACAAACCACGAGCTACACCTATGACGTGCGCGGCGCGCTGGCGGGCGTGGCGCTGCCCGGCGGAACGCAAATCCAATACATTATTGACCCGGCCGGCCGGCGTGTCGGCAAACGAGTGGGCGGCGTTCTCCAGCGCGGGTGGCTCTGGAACGGGCTGTCGCCGGTGGCGGAAGTGGATTCCAATTCCGCCGTCGCCCTCCGTTTCATCTACGCTGCCGACGGCAATGCCCCCTCGGTCATGTTCCAGGGCACCAACACCTACCGCCTCTTCTGTGACGAGCGCAACAGCGTGCGTTTGGTCGTGAACTTAGCGGACGGTTCTATTGTCGAGGAACTGGACTATGATGAGTTTGGCCGTGTGATCGCGGATTCGAATCCCGGCTTTCAGCCGTTCGGCTTTGCCGGCGGACTGTATGATCCGGCCACGAGATTGACGCGCTTGGGTTTCCGGGATTACGACGCAGAAACCGGGCGTTGGACGGCGCGCGATCCGCTTGCTTTCGCCGGCGGCGACCTGGCGCTTTATAACTATGCGCACAATGATCCGCTCAATTACGTGGATTACGCCGGCACGGGGCCGGCATACCGGGCAACCACGGCAGCCCTCGCCATCGTCGGTGGCGGCCTCCTCCTGGCCGGCGCCCTTGCAGTAACGGCTCCAGCCACAGTAGCCTTCCTTGCCCTCAGCGGGGTTCTCGGCATCGGCTTAGGCACCGCCAACTTGGCGAGTTATCAAAACCCAAACCAGTTGCCGACCTCTCCTGGCGGCATTGCGGCCTTGGGGGCCGGTAATTCACCCACGGCTCAAAACGTGGGGGCGGCGTTTGATCTGGCGACAGGCCTGACCCCGAACGGTCTGGTCAAGGGCAGCACGCAATTATTATTATCCAATGGCCTTGGCGTGCTCGGCGCAGCGGACAAAACGGCAACCGCCTACGGATTAACTCCCGGTTCCAGCCCGCCCGGGGGGCAACCCGTCGGCTCCCAGGCTGCCGGCATTGCCGGCCGGTCGGTTGTGAACCTTGGCGCCGCTGCCCGCACGTCACGAATCCGGAAAGAGGGCCGTCCCGGGCTGCGGCTGCCGGGCCGTCTTGAGCTTCTGCGCCTCCCCCGCGGCCGTTGCGCCAACTCCGCCCCCCCCGCCGCCGCCGCGACTCACTCACGCGGCCTCCCGGAGGTCATGCCTACGGCTTGGCAGGCCGCTTGTCCTGGCGCGCTTCGAGCATCCACCCGCCATCCTGCGACTCCGCTGCCGCCTTGGACCGCCACCGCCGGCTTGAACCCTGTCTTTTCTGGCGCATATTGCGTCTCCAATTGGACATGACACGTTCAACTCCCGTCGCGCGGCTCGCTCCGTTGGTCCTCCCAACCATCATGCAGACTGACCATCCCCTTTGTCCTTCGTCCTTGCCCGCGAATGTCTCGCGGGAAGGTGCCAGAACGCCGGCCCGCCTTGAGCCGCCAGCCGCCGGTCGCGCTGGTGCCACGACGCGACGCCACGCTCGTCCGCGCGGGCTGGCCGTGCTGGGTGGCTTGGCGGTCTTCTTCACCCTCCACCTGACGGCCCAATCGGAACCGCGCCCGGTGTGGGGGCAGCGTCCGTCACCCGAACTGGGCCCCGTTCCGGTGCCACCGGCGGACGTTTCCCTGCTGCCGACGCGTCCGCGCACCAAGGACGTCACCGGCGGTTTCATGGTGGACACCTCGGCGCGGGAAGAGGTGCGCTCGTTTTACAATGCCATCTACCCCGTCTCGGACGGCGTGCTGATGGATTCGACGTCCGACGTTACGAACTGCATCCCCGGCACCAACGCCCCGGCTTTCTACATCGCGGTCCTGCGCCGTATCAACTGGCTGCGCGCCCTGGCGGGCATCCCCGCCAGCATCGCGTTGGATGGCTCGTATTGCGTCCAAGACCAGCAGGCCGCCGTCATGATGAGCGCGAACACCAACCTCAGCCATAATCCGCCCACGACCTGGAGTTGCTACACGGCCGACGGCGCGGCGGCGGCCAACAAATCCGACCTCTACCTCGGCAACTCCGGCCCCGGAGCCATCACCGGTTACGTTCAAGACTTCGGCGGCAACAACGCCGCCGTCGGCCACCGCCGCTGGGTTCTTTATCCCCAGACCCAAATGATGGGGACCGGCGACGTGCCGGCGCAGAACGGACTGTTCGCGGCCAATGCGACCTGGGTGGTGGACGGCAACTACTACGGGCCGCGCCCACCCACCCGCCAGCCGTTCGTGAGCTGGCCGCCGCCCGGTTTCGCGCCGTTTCCACTCGTCTTTCCCCGCTGGTCGCTTTCCTTTCCCCAGGCCGATTTCACCGCGGCGACCGTGACGATGCAAAGCAACGGCGTGCCGTGCTCGGTGCGCCTGGAGACTTTGGAAAGCGGCATCGGCGAAAACACGCTCGCCTGGGTGCCGGCCGATCTCGACGCGAACAACTCCGGCACGGTCTGGCCTTTTTCCGGCGCGGACACCACCTATGCCGTCGCCGTCAGCAACGTGGTCATTGGCGGCGTCGCCAGCAACTTCAACTACACCGTCACCGTTTTCGATCCGGCGGTGCCGGGTCCGGATTATCAGCCGCCGGCGATTTCCGGGCCGACCCAGCCCGGCGTCGGGCGGAACACCCTGTACACCTTCACGGCGATTGCCGACGCGAGCGGCTATCAGTGGCGGCAGACCCAGCGGTTGCCGTTCAACTGGACGGACGGCGCCGAGAACGGACTGGGCAACTTTACCGCCGACGTTTCCACGGGGTACCCGGTCATCCAAAGCGACGTCGTGGCCTCGGGCTCGTACGCCTTTCACCTCGCGCAGCCGGAACCGGTGGACCAAATCCTCACGCTCGATCACCTGGTTTTTCCGGCGACAAACGGCGTCTTTTCGTTCAAGAGCCGGCTGGGCTACGCCACGGCTTCGCAGGTGGCCCAGGTGCAAGCCTCGGTGGACGACGGGCTGACTTGGCGGACCCTTTACAGCCAGGCGGGCGACGAGTCGGCGGGCGAAACCGGCTTCACCCCCCGCACGATTTCGCTGGCGGATTTCGCGGGCCGAAGCGTGCGGCTGCGCTTCAACTATCACCTCGCGCTCTCCGGCACTTACACCTACTTCAACCAGACCAGCACCGGCGTGGGCTGGTACCTGGACGACGTCACGGTCACCAATGCCGCCGAGGGAGTCGCGCCGCAGATCACCGGCACCGCCACGAACAGCTTCGCGTTCAACCCCGCGCAGGCGATCAGCTACAACCTGGAAGTCCGCGCCGTGCTGTTCTCCGAGTTCCCGGTGGAATGGGGGCCGGCCACAACCGTCACCGCGACCACAGCCACGGTTCCGGCGGTGATTGTGTTGGAGAATCCGTCCGTGATCGGCGGCCAGGTGAACCTCGACTTCGTGCTGCAATCCGGCGCGGCCACGACCTTCCGGCTGCTTTACGCCAACCAACTGAGCGGGCCTTGGAACGTGGACGCGAGCGCGATCTTGACAACCACCGTTCCCGGTGCCGCGTTCCGTTTCTCGACCGCGCTAAGCGGCGCGGCGCGGTTTTACCGCGTCAGCACGCCGTGATTTCTCGACGGACGATCGGCCTTCAGCGGCGGCGGCGGGACGGCCCAAAGTAATACCCGCCGTGCAGCCGGACGCCCCGCGCCTTGCCGGGAAATCCTTTCGGCTGCCCGGGTTTTTCCTGCTCGAAGAGCGCGGTGTATTTGTAGTTGAAGCCCTCCAGCCTCACCCGCTGGATTTTCTGGCTGATGAAACGCTCGATGGCATAGACATGCTGCGCGTCCTCCGCCACCATCAAGGTGAAGGCGTCGCCGCTCGCCTCGGCGCGGCCGGTGCGGCCGATGCGGTGGATGTAATCCTCGGGATGCTGCGGCACGTCGTAGTTGATGACGTGGCTCACGTCGGCGATATCCAGGCCGCGCGCCGCGATGTCCGTGGCCACCAGCGCCTCGAAGCGGCCGGTGCGGAAGCCCTGCAAGGCCTGCTCGCGTTCCCGCTGGGTGCGGTTGGAGTGCAGCACCGCCACGGCATGGTTGTTCTTCTTGAGCAGCGCTGCCACGCGGTCGGCGCGGTGCTTGGTGCGACAGAACACGATCGCCGATTCCCAGTTCACCTGCCCCAACAAGGCCACGAGCAGATCGCTTTTCTGGTCGTCGGACACCGGGTAGATGACGTGCTTGACGGTCTCGGCCGGTGTGCGGCGCGCGCCAATCTCAACGGTCTGCGGCTGGCGCATGGCCCAGTGGATCAGCGTCTCGATCTCCGGCGGGATCGTGGCGGAGAACAGCGAGGTGTGCCGGTCACGCGGACAGCGCTCCACGATGCGCCGCACGTCGGGCAGGAACCCCATGTCGAGCATCCGGTCCGCTTCGTCGAGCACGAGGAACTTCACCTGGTTCAGTTGGCAGGTGCCCCGGCCCAGATGGTCCAGCAGCCGGCCCGGCGTGGCGACGATCACATCCGCGCCCCCCTTGAGCGCGTCCATTTGCTTGCCGTAGCCGACGCCGCCATAGACCACGGCGACGCGCACGTTGGTGAACCGGGCCAGGTCGCGGAACGCCGTCTCCACCTGCGCCGCCAATTCGCGCGTCGGCTCCAGCACCAACACCCGCGTGGCTGGCGCGTGCGCGCCGAGTTGCGACAGGATCGGCAGGGCGAACGCCGCCGTCTTGCCGGTGCCCGTTTGCGCGCTGCCGATGACATCCCGGCCCGCCATGATCAGCGGCATGGCGCGCAACTGGATCGGCGTCGGCTCGATATAACCCATCGCCTTGACGCCCTCGAGCACCGCCGGAGAAAGACCGAACTTGGTGAATGACATGACGAGACTCTACCATGCCGCCCGAAACCAACAATGACCAAGCGCAATTATTTCAGGGCCTCCGCCGCAGCGGGCCAAAGCGTTGGCCTGGCCAGAATTGTCGATCCACCACCTGGAGCCAGCCATTCCCCCCGGGCCGGACAGCCGATGGTGAGGCGCCCTGGACCTTGCCTCATGCTTCCTCCTCGTCCGCATCTTTCGTCCTCGTAGGACCGCTCCCAACCCGAGGACGAGAGCGACCCCGGGATCACCAGGGGAACACTGCCCCACTTGGCCATGCGAAATCGCGGTTTGCAGTCCGGCTTAGTCCAGCTACAAATGGCTGGCAACCTGAGCGATTTGAACCAACATGCCCGCCTTCTACGACACGCACGCCCACCTCGATGACCCGGATTTCGCGCGCGACCTGCCGCAAGTGCTCGACCGCGCCCACGCCGCCGACATCACGAAAATGATCTCCATCGGCACGGACTTGGAAAGCAGCCGCCGGGCGGTGGCCCTGGCGGACCGCCACGACGCTGTTTTTGCCGTCGTCGGCTGGCATCCCTCGCAGGCGCACGAGGCGCCGGAAGATGTCCGGCCCGCGCTGCGCGAACTGGCCCGCCACCCGAAGGTGGTCGCGCTCGGCGAGACGGGGCTGGACTACCATTGGCTGCCCAGCCGGCGCGCGCCGGACAGTGCGGCAGACGACGAGCGTCACAAGCAGAGCCAGGCCGCGTTGTTTCGCCAGCACTTGGAAGTGGCCCTCGAGACGGGGTTGAACGTCGTGATCCATCAGCGCGAATCCTTCGACGACACGCTGGCACAGATCCAGCCGTACGCCGGGAAGCTGCGGGCGGTGTTTCACTGCTTCGGGGAACCCGCGGACCGACTGCAACGCGTGATGGCGCTGGGCTTCCTCGTCAGCTTCACCGGCATCGTCACTTTCAAGAATGCCCAGTCGGTTCGCGACACGGTCGCGGCCACGCCGTTGGGCCGCTTCATGCTGGAGACGGATTCCCCTTATCTGGCGCCCGCGCCACATCGCGGCCGGCGCTGCGAGCCGGCCTACGTAAAGGAAATCTCCGCGTGCGTGGCCGAGGTCAAGGGCTGCTCCCTTGAATCCTTGAGCCAGACCACTTGCACGACGGCCGAGGACTTCTTCCCGAAGATGAAGGCGCCTCAACCGTAACCGTGCGATCACGGGAGGCGAGGCTCCGATCCAACCTGGGTTTCGACCGGATTTGAGCGATTCGAGAAGCCTGAGATCGGCTGGAGCCCCGGCCCGCGGTGGACTACATGAACGCGGTTTAGCCCGGTGGGGACGCAGGAGATCCGCTGTGGCCCGACGGGTGCCGGTCGCCGTAGCCGTGGCCGCGACCGTGCCCCTGGCTTGGCGAACCGCCGCCAAGATCGTGCCGCTGCAATCGCTGCAAGGCACGCCGCAAATCCGCGATCTCCCGCTCGTCCCCGCTCTTCTGCACCTGGGCAATCTCCAGTAATTCCAGGATTTCTTCCATGTCCTCCAGGGCCGCGCGCAGGTTGGCCGCGATCTGCTCGGCGTGGGTGATCGCTTCTTCGATCGGCGATTTCCGCCCGCCCGGATGCACGGCCGGCGTCGCCGGGCGCAGCAGTGCCGGGACGGGGCGAGTTGGTCTCGGTGTCGGCGCGGCCACTTCCAACCCGGCCGCTGCCCCAGCCTCCACCGGCTGGAGGTCCACCGGCTCAATTTCCTCGTCGATCCCGTGAGCGGCCAAGTGAGCCTCCGGCCCCGGCTCCGAAATGGCCTCGTTCCCCGGCCCAGCATCCACCGACGCGGGGGATGGCTCCGCAAACGTTTGCGATCCGTGGGACGGCTGATCTTCGGCCAGCAGCACGGCGGCGCCTTCGGGCACCGGTCCCGCTGGTGCTGCGGTTGCGAGGCCGTCGCTCGGTTTGCGTCCTCGTCGCCGCGCCCCGCCGCGGCGCCCGCGCCGACGGGGCGGGCGTTTTGGCTCCATCGGTTGGCCCTGCGGGTTCAACCCGGTGTTGGATTCAGTCGGTGACATTGTGGAAAACACCTTGGCCGCTGCCGGGGCAAATGCAAAGGCAAATCATGTCGGCGAAAGCGCAAAGCCGGAAAAATGTTGGAACAAAACCGTACTGGGGTTTCAGGGGCGGTGGGCGCTGGACATCGGGCTTGATTGGCGGAGAGAGGGAGATTCGAACTCCCGGTGGGGTATAAGCCCACTCACGCTTTCCAGGCGTGCGCATTAAACCACTCTGCCATCTCTCCGTCAGTTGATTACAAAAGACTTAAGCGACCAAAGCAAGGTTTCACTTGGCGATCTGCGACTGCCTGCTTGAAAAGCAACCGAACAGCGCCTAGTCGCTGGCAGAGAACGCCGACAGCAAACCTGGTTCGTCACGACCAGCGCGGACTTTATTTGCACGGATTCGCATCCGGGGCAAGTTCATTCGGCGCTCGCTCAAGGCGACCGTTCGCTCAATCACGCGCCGAGACGCGGCATTGAAATGATTCGTTGAGCACGGATCATGGTGGACGCCCCGCCGCCCATTCGCCGGTGCGGATTGACCCGTCCGCCCGGCGAGACTAGCCTTCGCCGATGACGCCCCCAATCGAGCCACTCCAGCAGCCGGTTCGCAAGCCGATCGGCTGCCTTGGAAACATGTGTAATCTCAAGGAAGGTTCGCAGCACGCGAAAGATCAACTCGATGTCGCCGCGCGGAAGCAGATCCTTCGTCGGGAGGGCCAGGTTCGTGGATGAATTGAAGCCCACGCACACCATCCTCGATGAGATCCTGGTGGAGGTCCGCCGCGAGGTGGCCGCGGCCCGGCGCCAACGCCCGCCCGCCGAACTCGCGCGCATCGCCGCCGATGCGCCGCCGATCCGCCCCTTCGCCCAAGCACTGCGGGGCCGCTTTGGCTTGATTGCCGAGATCAAGGAACGCTCGCCCAGCCAGGGGCCGATGCGCCCGGCGAACGTCGCCGACGCCCCCGCCGCGTACGAAACCAGCCCGCTTGTCCGGTGCGTGTCCGTGCTTACCAACGCCAGCCATTTCGGCATGAGCATCGAGCGGCTGCGCGCGGTGAAGCTCGGCGGCACCAAGCCGGTGCTGCGAAAAGATTTCCTCTTCGACGATTACCAGGTCCACGAAGCCCGCGCGTTCGGCGCTGATGCCGTTCTCCTCATGGCGAACCTGCTCAATGCCACTGAACTCCAACGGCTGTTCGAGCTGGCTCGTTCGCTCGGACTAGACGTGCTGTTCGAGTGCCACGAGCGGGAGCAGATCGAGACGCTGCCTCCCGGCGCTCTGATCTACGGCATCAACAGCCGCAGTTTCGCGGTCCGCGGCGAGGCCTACGCCGCCGCCCGCGCCGGACGGGCCGCCGGCAGCCGTACTGACCTGACCACCGATCTGGGCCGCTTTGACGACCTCGCCCGCCTCCTGCCGCCGCACGCCATCCGGGTCGCCGAAAGTGGCGTCCATCCGGAGAACGCCGCTCGCGTTCGCGACGAGCTTCGCTATCACGCCATTCTAGTCGGCACGTCGCTGCTGACCGCAACCGACGGCGTGCGCGCGGAGTTGGCGCGCTTTGAGCGGGCGCTGGCCCGCGGCGAGAGCGCGGACTGAATTCGCGGCGTCGTTACCTATGACCACCATCGCTCTGGCCTCCAACGCGGACGAGATTCGCCGCTGCTTCCCCGTGATGGCCGAACTCCGCCCGCACCTCACCGAAACCGCCTTCGTGGCACAAGTGCAGCGGCAGCAGCAAGGAGGCGGCTACCAACTCGCCTTTCTGGAAGCGGACGGCCTGGTCCGGGCGGTAGCGGGCTACCGCTTCCTGGAGTGCCTGATGTGGGGCAGGTTCCTTTACGTGGACGATTTGGTGACCATTTCGACGCGGCGCTCCGAGGGCCACGGCCACCGGTTGTTCGCCTGGCTCGTCGCCCAGGCGCGGGCAGCGGACTGCGATCAACTTCACTTGGACTCGGGCGTGCAGCGCTTCGCCGCCCACCCATTC
>JAJXZI010000225.1 GCA_021780115.1 bacterium
CGTTGGAATCGGCGCTGGCAGGCGATCATGTGAAAAAGTCTCAATCTCGTTTTCAGCCGACTGTCAAAATCCCTCGAAAAACCGAAGGAAAACCCTCACACTTCATCCCCTGTGGGATGGCTGTGAAAATTTGTTTTTCACCAAACTGCTAGCGAATAGTCGTTGTAGCGGAGGATCGCATCGGGATCGGCTTCGTGGGCGTACTCGAAAGCCTTGGCGATAAAGTCCGGACCGATGATTTCCAGCCAGAGCGAGTTCCGCAGGATGTTCGTGCCACCGTCCGCGATCGCCTCGTTGACCACGTCCCGGACCTTGATCTTGCCCTTGTAGCGGCCGACCACGGTGTGGATGTGATCGCGCATCCGCTGCAGCAACTCCTCGCGCGAAGCACATGGTCCGTTGTATCGGCCAAAGAAACCGCCGCGAATCCACGGCCAAATTGGCCACGCCCAACCCTGTTTGTCCCAGGCGCATTCGTGTCCGCGACGAGGCTTGGCACGGCGGTGGTGATGTTTGGCGGTGGATTCGTACCGGCGAACACCCAGGTGGGCGTTTGGGCATACCAGACAAGCGTGTGTCCGACCAAATACATGTGATTGCTCAGGTCGAAGTTCACAAAGGCGTCGGCTGGGCCGAAATCGTAGCCGTCCGCGCCCGGCAGCGGGTGAACGAGTGCCCACTTCAGATCGTTCTCCGGGACAATTTGGTTGAGCTGCTCCTTGACCAGACCAATGTCTTTGTTGACCTGTTCCAAGCTCCGGCGGAACCCCGTGCCAGTCGCCAGGGCGCGGTTGATGGCCGTGTCCACATAAATGGTCTTTGTAAGCGTCCTTGAGCGTGGGCGTGTCGGCAGAGCGGGCCGCGGCGCCAATGCCGAGCAATGCCGCCGTGACCAAGCCGATGCGTGAGGTTAGGTTCGAGTTATGGAGTTGCATGTTTCTCAGAGCGCAATCTTGACCTCATGAAATCGAGTGGTGCTGTGTCTTCGCTGACCTTCATTCACCTATTTGAAAATGCGCTGCGCGAACAGCCACAGGTTGTTCTTCCAGTGTGTCGCGTCGTGACCGTTGCCGTCCACGTGCCAGACGTGCGGCACCTGCTTTTCCTTGAGGTAGGCATGCACGCCCTGGCTGATCCGGATCAGGCCGTCCTTGTTGCCGGAGGACAGCCACAAGAGCTTCAAGTGTTGGGTCGCGGCTGCGGGGTCGGGCAACAGTTGCGCCGGCGGTTTAGTATTCGGCGCTGACGAAAAACCTCCCACCCACGCAAAAGTGTCGAGATGAGCCAAACCGAAGTTCAGCGACTGGCCGCCGCCCATGGACAACCCGGCGAGCGCCCGATGTTCGCGGTCGGCTTGCACTGAATACCGCGACTCGATCGTGGGAATCACATCCTTGAGCAAGTCCTGCTCGAACACCGCAAAGGCCGGCGCTGCGGCGAACATGTTGCCTTCGGCGCGGTCGTTCTTCTGGGCCCGACCATTGGGCATCACGATGATCATTGGCACGGCCTTGCCCTCGGCGATGAGATTGTCGAGGAGGATATCCGGATGCGTAAACCGCTCCCATTCGGTTTCGTCTCCGCCGATGCCATGCAGGAGGTAGAGCACGGGATATTTCTTGTCCGTCGAATAGCCGGGCGGCGCATAGACATTCATCTTACGCGTGGTGCCTACGGTTTTGGACTCGTATTCAATCATCTGCAACTTGCCATGGGGAATTCCATCGCGCTTTTTGTCAAACCCGGGTGGCGGATCGTCGAAGGCAGCTTTGTCATCGGGCCCGAGCACGATGGGCCCGCCAAATCCACCAGGGCCACGGCGCGGCCGGTCGCCGGCGGCGGCGTTTGTGGGGCTTGCGGTCGCCACCGCTCCGGCCTCAGCTCGCTTCGCCACGAATTCTTCGGTCGCGAAATCGCCGACCTTGCGCGTGAACGCGATACCATCTGGGGCGACTTTTCCAGTGTAGCGAATGCGCACTTCATTGCCCTGGAAGAAGAGCATTTCCACAAAACTCAAAGTGTCGCCGTTGATCGTGCCTTCCTTCAATTCCGCCTCACGTTTCTGGCCATTGACATCCGCAGCCGCTTTGCCGGTCAGTTTGTCGCCGTCGGTTTGGAATGTGAAAACATACTTTTGCAGGCCGATTGGGGTGTCAAACTGCGCGTGCCATTGACCGGCAATGTCAGCCGCGCGGCTGGCAGAAGCCAGAAGCCCGATCAGCCCGCCAAGGAGTATCATTCCTGTCTTTTTCATGAGTTGCCTTTGATGAGAGTTTTGCCGGATTGGTGAATCAATTATTCTCGAGCGATCGTCCGTCCCATCGATACGTTTTTCCCTTGGAAAGCTGCACCTCGCGGGTCACCGAGCCGTAATGCAATTGGGGGGAACCACCGTTGAGCGAGCGGATGGTGCTTTCCACCAGCTTCCCGTCCTTCCACGTCACAGCCACCTCGAAAGCGCCGCGCGCCCGCAGTCCTTTCACGCTGCCACTCGGCCACTCTTTGGGCAGCGCGGGCAGCAATTCGATCTCACCGACACGGCTTTGCATCAGCATCTCCGCAATGCCGGCTGCGCCGCCGAAGTTGCCGTCAATCTGGAACGGCGGATGCGCGTCGAACATGTTCGAATAGGTGCGCTCGGGGCTGATCAGGAATTTCAAAATCTCGAACGCATGATCACCTTCACCCAGATGCGCCCACAGGCAGATGCGCCAGGCGGTTGCCCAACCGGTGGCCCGGTCGCCGCGAATCTCCAGCGACTTCTTCACCGCCGCCGCCAATTCGGGCGTCCCGCGCAGGGTGATGTCGCGGCCCGGATACAGACCGTAGAGATGCGATACGTGCCGATGCTGAATTTCGCCGGCCTGCATGTCCCAGTCCTCAAACCATTCCTGTAACTGGCCCGAACTGCCAATCTGGTTCGGCGCAAGCCGGGTACACGTGACGGCCAGTTGTTTCCGGAAATCCGCATCCACACCGAGCGTTTCGGCCGCCTTGATGGTGTCGGCTAACAGGTCGCGCAGGATTTGCATGTCCATCGTCGGCCAGGCGCGCCCGCCAGTCGAAGGTGAACAGCTCGGCGCGTTCCGGCAGGTTGAGGGAAGGGAAATACGACAGTACCGCCTTGAGCGAACAGATCACCAGCACCACGCTGGCCGTGAGCCACACGGGGAGCAACTTGGCGGCGGGCTGGCGCACGCCGGCAATTTACGCCGCCCGCGCGGTGCGGGCAAGGCCGATTGCCAAGGGTGCCGCGCTTCGACCAGCGCACACAGTGGCGCAAGCCCAGGCGAGTCCCGAATGGGCCGGTGCGGTTGCTGGCGGCGGAGGTTGGGTAAGTTTGGCGTCGCTATGAAGTGGAACCTCCTCTTTCTGATCCTCGCGTTGACCGGCGCCCTGGTCCTGCTGCCGCCCCAAGCCAAAGCCGACGGCACGCTCTTGTGAACAACTACGACAGCGGCTACGGCATCTGGCTCGGCGAGAGCGGCGCCACCAATCCCGCGCCCACCGGCACGATGGTCCAGGTGCTGGGCGGGCCGGATGCCAATCACCTGTCGGCCGTGACCAACACCGTCGGCGTGGTCAGCAGCAGGAGCCGCCGGGGCAACGGCTACGACAACGCGGCGAGGGAAAGCTTCTGGAGCGCGTTGAAACGCGCACGCATTCACCGGCGGCACTTCGCCACGCGCAGTGAAGCCAGAACCGCCGTCTTTGAAGGGAGCGCAGTCTTTTACAACCGCGTGCGGCTCCCCAGCGCCCTCGGCTTCCCCTCCCCGGTGGACTTGGAAGCCAACCTCAACTAAAAATACCCAGGCCTCATGCGCTCCCCAGTAGCCCACAAATCCGGGACAAGGCCAGCTGCCTGCGCCGGCCCGACGCGGCGCGGGTAGTGGAAAACGCGCTGTTGTTTTTCCACGAAGAGCGCTACGAGTTGCGCGCCTTGGTGGTCATGCCCAACCACGTTCATGTGTCGTTCCAGACCGGCGCGGTGGCCATGACGGACATCGTGGAGAGTTGGAAGTCCTATACCGCCAACGCGGTGAATAAGCTGCTCGGACGCCGGGGCCGGCTGTGGCAGCCCGGTTATTGGGACACCTACATGCGCGGCGCCGCGCATGAATTACGAACGGTGCGTTACACCGAGGCCAACCCGGTCAAAGCCGCGCTGGTTCGCCAAGCCAGAGAATGGCCCTGGAGCAGTGCGCGATTTCGTGACGGGCATGCGCGGCTGGCGCTGCCGCCCCGGCGCGCGGCCAACCTGACCGCAGCGGGAGGGAAGAAAAGAGCGCGTGAAAAGGTGCGAGCGCGAGAAGCAAGCGACGTGCTGCGGCCAGGATGGCCGCACACCGGGGGCGCGACATTCCAGGTCGCAGCACCTCCCCGCGGTTGGCGCGTGCGCTTTTGCCGGCACCTCGCGACTATTCCAATCTGCTGCAGCCAGGGATGGCCGCGCGCCCAGCGCCGGAAAACGTCCCAGCTCAGAGGCTCCAGCCCGCGCGATACTCGGTGCGGACGAACTGGTTGGCGTCGTCGAGGTTGGTGAACTTCAGGTTGGCCGAATCCCAGAGCAGCTTGTAGCGGGTCAGGTCTTCGCGGAGTTGGACGCGCACGGGGATGTTGCCCAGCAACACCGCCTCGGCCAGCGGCCCGGCGAAGTCGAAGTTCGAGCCGGGCTTCTTGCCGCCTTTGCAACCTTCGATCCACTCGCGGTAATGACCGGGTGAGCGGGCGATGGTTTTCGGAATCTGGCCGACTTCCTTGGCGCGCGATTCCGGGTAAATGGTGTCGTTCAGGATGTAGCCCTGATCGCCGATGAGCAAACGACCGTTGTCGCCCATCGGTTTGCCGTCGGGCAGTCCTTCAGGGCGCGGCGGACGCAGTCCGCCGTCATACCAGACCAGCTTCACCGGCGGCATCTCGATGGCGCCGGCGGCCGGGCCACTCAGGCCGCGGGTGTATTCGTTGATCGCCTGGACCTCGGCGGAGCGCGCCGGGTATTCGTAGGTGATCATGGAGCCGACGGGGTAAGTCTCTTTGTTGACGCGCGTCGAAGAGGCCTGGACGCAGACGGGTGCGCCGAGCTTGAGCGCGCGGAAGATCGGATCCTGGGCGTGGCAGCCGATGTCGCCCAGCGCGCCGGTGCCGAAGTCCCACCACCCGCGCCAGACGAACGGAAGGTAAGCGGGGTTGTACGGGCGCTGGGGCGCCGGGCCGAGCCACAAGTCCCAGTCGAGCGTCTCCGGCACGGGCGGCGTGTCCTTGGGCCGGTCCACGCCCTGGGGCCAGTACACGTTGAAAAGGCCGTTTGACGGGCGGTCGGTCCAGACGTGCGCCTCGTGGACTTTGCCGATGGCGCCGGCCCAGACCAGTTCGCAGAGGCGGCGCGTCTCCTCCGAGGCCTGGCCCTGGTTGCCCATCTGCGTGACGAGTTTCGCCTCCCGCGCGGCCTGGGTGACCTGGCGCGCTTCCCAGACCGAGTGGGTGAGCGGTTTCTCGCAATACACGTGCTTGCCGTGCCGGATGGCGGCCATCGAGGCGAAGGCGTGGTGATGGTCCGGCGTGGCGATGACGACCCCGTCGATCTCCTTCACCTCGTCGAGCATCTTGTGGTAGTCGGTGAATTGCTTCGCCTGGGGATACTTGCGGAAGATATGGGCCGCGTGGCGCTTGTCCACGTCGCAGAGGGCCATGATGTTCTCGCTCTCCATCTGGGCGAGGTCCGAGCCGCCCTGGCCGCCAAAGCCGATGCCGGCGACGTTGAGCTTCTCGTTCGGCGAGGTTGCGCCGTTCAAGCCGAGCACCGCGCCGGGCACCACCATGAAGGCGGCGGTGGAGAGGGCGGCGCCGCCCATGAACTGGCGGCGGGTGAATTTCATTGGGTGGGTTGGGTCTGTATTTTTCATAGTTAATTCGTGACAGCGCTCGCGGGCGTCGTTGCCGGGTTTCAGCATAGCCGCTCGGCGCCAAGCCGCCAAGCCACAAGGCGAGGGCGGCCCGCTTTCACGCCTTCCTCCGCTGGACGGCTTTCTGGCCGTCGGGCGCGGGCGTGAACAGGTCGGACGCTTTCAACTCAAGCTGCCGTGCCATCAAGACGCTGTAGTCAAGCTGGCCCATTTTCGGGTAGCGGCCGTTGGAGCCGAACGTGAACTTCACGCCGGCGGCCTTCGCCCTCGTCAGGAACGGCACCTTGGGCAACTTGTAGCTGGAGCTGATCTCCAAAGCGACGCCGTGTTTCACCGCGGCGTCAATGACTCTTTTCATGCGGGGCGGGGTCCAATAGGCCTCCCAGTCCTCCGCCAGACCGGCGGGCAGCCAGGAGACGTTGGCGAGGATGTCGAACGGCTCCCGGTCCATGATCTCCTCGTGCCAGTCCACAAAGCGGTCCATGAAGGCCTGCTTGTCGGCCATGTCCACGCGCCGGGCGGCATCTGGTTCCCAGAGTTTGACGCGCTGGCCGTCCCGGCCGGGGAAGGTCATCGCGTCCGTCAGCACGTAGTCCAGGCGCGCCAGAGTCTCGCGGGAAAAGCAGCCCATCCAGTCGGTCCATTCGGCCTGGATGCCTTTGAAGACCGGTTTGCCGTCGAGCATCGCCAGATAGCGCCCCAACTCGGCGTCGTTGCTCAGCACCGTCGGGTATTGGTTTTCCCGGGTGCCCGCGTGTTCGACGATGCCGAACTTGACGCCGCGCTCTTGAGACAACGCCAGGACTTGGTCGAGAGTGCTGTTGTCGAGATGGACGTGGAGATCCACCAGGGCGAAACCTGATCCGGACTGAGGAGATGCCGCACCCACGCCCGGCCAGGGACAGGCGAAGGCCGAAAATGCCGAAACCGAGCCGGCCCGGGCAAGGAAGCGGCGCCTGGAGATCGGCAACGTCATATCCTGCTTGGACTGATTCCCGGCCCGATTGCTTCAAACGGCGGCGCGGTTTCAAAGCCGACGGCCGGCCGGGGGTCGCGGCCGGTTCGACGGGCAGGGGGAGGTGTTTCGTCACCGAAACGTAACAAAACCGCCACAGGGCTGTAACGCGGCGGCCCCAGCCTGCCGGGGAATTGTGAAACACGACCCCATGACGCGAAGCAAGCAAGCGAAGTTTCGACGGGCTGCGACCAGGGCCACCGCCGCCAGCGTGCTGGCCTCGGCCGCCTTGGGCGCGAGTGCCCAAGCCCAATCCTCCGACGCCTTGATCAACGTCCTCGTGAAGAAGGGCATCCTGACCGAACAGGAGGCCCAGTCGGTCAAGGCCGAAGCGGAAGACACCCAGACCAATCTGGTCAGCGCGTCCAAATGGAAGATCAGCAACGCCATCAAAGACATCGGCCTGTTCGGCGACCTGCGCTTCCGCTACGAGTATCGTGGCGTCGAGACCGTGGACAACCAACTCGGCTACCGCCAGCGGTTCCGCTACGCGCTGCGCGCCGGGATCAAGGGCGACCTGTTCGACGATTTTTATTATGGCATCCGCCTGGAGACGGCCTCCAACCCGCGCTCGCCGTGGGTGACGTTCGGGGACGAAACCAGCTATCCGTTCCCCGGGCCGTTCAGCAAGACCAACGACGGCCTGGGCATCGGCCAGGTGTTTCTGGGCTGGCGGGCGGCGGACTGGCTGGAACTGACGGTGGGCAAGATGCCCAACCCGATGTACACGACGGCGCTGATCTGGGACACGGACATCAACCCGGAAGGCGCCGCCGAGCGATTCAAGCACTCGTTCGGCAACCTGGACCTGTTCGCCACCTTCGGCCAGTTCCTCTACCAGGACACGAACCCGGACCAGGGCATCCCAACGATCCCCTCGTTCATGGGGTCGGCCCTGAACCAAAGCGACGTGTTCCTGCTGGCCTGGCAGGTGGGGGCGGAGTTGAAGTTCAACCACGACCTGGCGCTCAAGATCGCCCCCACGCTTTACAACTACACCGGCCACGGCCAGAGCGCGGGTTTTCCCGGCCCATTCGTCGGCGAAGGCGGACCCGGTGGGCAGAACTTCTACGATCCCAGCAAGCCGTCGTGGATCAACCAGAGCGGCATCAACAACCTGCTGGTATTTGATGTGCCGGGCGAACTCAACTTCAAGATCGGCAAGTACCGCGCCCGGTTGTTCGGCGACTTTGCCGTCAACCTCGACGGCGCGGCCCGCGCCCAGGCCGCCTACCTGGCCTCCCAGACCCTGGCCACCCCGCTGTTGCGCGCCTACCCCGACGACAACAAGGCCTACCAGGCCGGCTTCGCCTTCGGCAACCTGGGCCTGGTCTATGGCACGACCTCCAAGAAGCACACCTGGGAGGCCCGCACCTACTGGCAACACACCGAGCAGTACGCGGTGGACGTGAACCTGAACGACTCCGACTTCTTCGAAGGCCGCGGCAACCTCCAGGGCATCTACACGGCGTTTGCCTACAGCATCACCGACGGCATTATCGGCACCGTCCGCTACGGCTTCGCGGAAAAAATCAACCCGCATCTCGGCACCGGCGGCAGCAACCAAGACATGCCCCAGATCAACCCGGTCAACTTCTACAACCTCGTGCAATTGGACCTGACTTGGCGGTTCTGACGCCGAGCCCGGTCCCGGAGCCTTGCCATGAAAACCCTGTCCTCGGTTCTCCTCGCCGGCAGTTGCCTGCTCGCCGGCCCGCTCGGCGCGTCCGCCCAGATGCTCATCAACGGCGCCGGCGCCACCTTCCCGTATCCCATCTACTCGAAGTGGTTCGACGAATACGCCCGGGTGGACCCGTCGGTGCGTTTCAATTACCAGTCCATCGGCTCCGGCGGCGGCCAGAAGCAAATCCTCGAACAGACCGTCGATTTCGGCGCGTCCGACGGCCCGATGAGTGACGCCAACCTGGCCAAGGCCCCGGGGAAGATTCTCCACATCCCCACCGTGGCCGGCGCGGATGTGATCACCTACAACTTGCCGGGCAATCCCGCGCTCCATCTGGACGGCGCGACCATCGCCGACATTTTCCTGGGAAAAATCACCAAATGGAACGATCCGCGCATCGCCGGCCCCAACCCGAGCCTCAAACTGCCGGACACGGACGTCGTGGTCGTGCATCGTTCGGACGGCAGTGGCACGACCTACATTTTCGTGGATTACCTGAGCAGCGTCAGCAGGCAGTGGGAGGCGAAGGTCGGCCGCGGCACGTCGGTCAAGTGGCCCACGGGTCTCGGCGCCAAGGGCAACGAAGGGGTCACCGGCCAGGTCAAACAGTTGCCCGGCGCCATCGGCTACGTCGAACTGGCCTACGCCGTGCAGAACCAATTGCCCTACGCGAGCGTCCAGAACACGGCGGGAAACTACATCGCGCCCTCGCTGGAGTCCGTCACCGCGGCGCTGGCTTCCGCGAAAATCCCGGACGACTTCCGTTTCTCAATGGTCAATCCGCCCGGCGCCCAGGCCTATCCAATCGCCGGCGCGACCTGGCTGCTCGTTTACCAGCAGCAAAAAGACGCGGTGAAGGGGCGCAAACTGGTCGAGTTTTTGCACTGGGCCATCACGCAGGGCGAGAAGATGGCGGAAACCCTGAACTATGCCCCGCTGCCGGAGAACGTGCAGGCGCGCGTCCTGGAGCGGATCAAAGAAGTCAAATACTAGCTTGGCCGAAGACGTTGGTTAGAGTTGGTTCCGCCGGGGAGCGGCGGCGGTTCGTCTGCCCCGCTCCCCGGAATTTGTGAAATCCGAACCCGGTTCGCCGATGGCAGAAACGCACAATCCAGACGCGCCGCGCCCGGTGGCGCGGGCGCTGCCGCCGCCGTCGAAGGCGGG
>JAJXZI010000119.1 GCA_021780115.1 bacterium
GACTCCGATTCGTCCTCCGGCTTCCTCCCCACACGGCCTCACGGCTCATGCAGTTGCCTTCGACTCGTGGTTGCCTTCCGAAGGCCCCACAAGGGTCTTTCACCCTCTAGCTCATCACCATGCCCAACGCACCTGATGCGGGCTGGCTGCGCTCGCTATCTGCAATTCCTCGGGGAGTTGGAAGATCGCAGCCCTGGACAGACCAACCTGGATAAGATCAGTCGGCCGGTGCAGGACTCACAATAACGAAGCTGGCGGGGATTCCACTTCTTCCTGGGGAGCGATCTGGCGATCGTGCGGGGAGAATACTTCATCAGCGGACTGAGCAATCGGCGGATAAAGGCCGTGCTGCCGGAAAAGACCGGCGGTCAAGTCGGTCGCATCCTCAAGCGGTTGCGACTGCACGGGCTGATCAAGAAAATCGGCAGGACTTACAAATACTACCTGACAGAACTGGGCCAGCGGGCAGTGCTGGTCGCACTCAAACTCAAGGAACACCTCATCGTGCCCGGTCTTGCCGCGGCCAGCCCCTGAGCGCCTCCCTCACAAAGATGTTGCGCCATTTGCACAGGATTCTTTCCGTAAGGAACTAACGGCCCAGCCTTGTTCCCGGTCACGAGGCCACCGCCGATGGTCGCGACCCCGCTCGGAGTTCCAACGCGCCCTCACCGCGCTGGGCGTCTCCCCTCTGGTCGCACCCAACCCCCAGGCCAAAGGCAGAATCGAACGCCACACCGGCACCTTCCAACAGCCAATCGTCACCCGCTTGGCCTATGAGACAGTCACCGATTATGCCCCCGCGCCGGAACGGCAGGCCCGCGAAGTTAGCCCGCCCCCAATCGCACGGCCTGCCGCACCACCGGCCTGTCCCCGGACGACGCCTGCGCCAAGACTCAGGAGGAGCAGCGCACCGTCCTGCGACCTTGTCCTGCCCCAGCCTGTTGGGCCTCCATCTGGCGTTGCACCTCCGACGCCGGGTCAAGGCCGGCCAGCAAGTTGACTTCCTCGGTCGCCGCTGGTCGATCGGGGCCACCGCTCGGCATACCGTGACCCTCATTCACCATCCTCAGCGCCAGTTCGGGATCGTATCCCCCAAAAATCGTTGGCCCGAAATTCTCGGAAAGTTCCCGCTCTAACCCAGTCTCATTTTGCCCCCCCGACAGGCACGCGGCGGTTGCTTGACGAGCGGCGGCCTGCTGCCCCAGAGTGGGCCATCCTGTTGTGGCCGTCGGCCCCGCGTGATGGAAATGGGACGCGGAAAGCGGCAACCCAATTGACAACGACACGAACCATGAATCGTAGAGAATTCTTGAAGGCGGGAAGCGCCGCGGGGTTGGTCTTCGCGTTGAACCCGGCAATCAGCAGCGCGAACGCGGCCGAAACCAAACGTCGCAACCATCGGGCGATCATGTGGGACACCGTCGGCGTCAAAGGCTCCCTGCTCGAAAAGTTCAAGGCCATCAAAGCAGCCGGTTTCGACGGCGTGGAGATGGCAAGCCACCTCAACCAGGAACAGGTGCTCCAGGCGCGCGACGAGGTCGGGTTGGTCGTTCCGAGCGTGTGCGGCTCGCAACACTGGTCCAAGCCGCTGTCCCACCCGGACCCAAAAGTGCGCGCGGAGGGACTCGCCGCCCTCCAGCAGACCTTGCGCGACGCCCACGCCTATGGCGCCAGTTCGGTCCTGTTGGTGCCCGGAATCGTCAGCAAGGAGGTCAGCTACGACCAGTGTTGGCATCGTTCGGTGGAACAAATCCAGAAGGCGGTGCCGCTGGCGGAGGAGTTGGGGGTGCGGATCGCCATCGAGAACGTGTGGAACAATTTCCTGCTCAGCCCGCTGGAGGCCGCGCGCTACGTGGACCAGTTCCACAGCCCGCGGGTCGGCTGGCATTTCGACTGCGGCAACGTCGTCAATATCGGCTGGCCGGAGCAATGGATCCGCATCCTCGGCCAGCGCATCGCCAAACTCCACGTCAAGGAGTTCAGCCGCAAGAAGGCCGACAAGCAAGGCAAGTGGGCCGGATTCGACGTGGCCCTGCTCGAAGGCGACGATGATTGGCCGGCCATCGTGAAGGCGCTCGACGACATCGGTTACGATGGCTGGCTGATCACGGAACAACCCGGCGGCGATTCGCCAGCCGGACTCAAGGATCTCGTGGAGCGGGTGGACAAGATCCTCGCGTTGTAAAAGACATCGGAACCAGCGGATCACCCGCCGGCCCAAACCACTCCCTCAGCCAACGCACATCCTATGAATCGAAGGCAATTCCTCCGCGCCACTTCCGTCATCGCGTCCAGCGTGTGGTTCAGTCCCGGGACGTGGGCGGCCACCAGCTTTCCCGTCGTCCGGATTCCCGAGGCGCAACGAAAGTTCAAGAGCGCCGCTGTGGAACGCACCATCGCGCAGGTCCAGTCTTCCATCGGCAACTCGGAACTGGCGTGGATGTTTGCGAATTGCTTTCCCAACACCCTGGACACAACCGTCGATTTCTCCGCCGCGAACGGCCGCCCCGACACCTACGTCATCACCGGCGACATCGACGCCATGTGGCTGCGCGACAGCACGGCGCAAGTCTGGCCGTACCTGCCGCTGATGCGGGAAGACCCGGCCCTCCGGCAGTTGATTGCGGGCGTGATCAACCGGCAGACCCGCTGCATCCACAAGGATCCTTACGCCAACGCCTTCTACAAAGACGAACAGCAAATCAGCCAATGGAAGGACGACCGGACCGACATGAAGCCGGGCGTCCACGAGCGCAAATGGGAGGTCGATTCCCTGTGTTTCCCGATTCGTCTGGCCTACCATTACTGGAAAGCCAGTGGCGACACCGCTCCGTTCGACGCCGCGTGGCGCGAGGCGATCGGTTTGGTTCTCCAGACGTTTCGGGAGCAGCAACGCAAGACCGGTCGCGGACCGTACCGCTTCCAGCGGCGCACGGAAGTCGCGACCGACACGCTGCCGGGTCACGGCTACGGCCGCCCCGTCAAGCCGGTGGGGCTGATTTGCTCCATGTTCCGCCCCAGCGACGACGCGACCGTTTTTCCGTTTCTGGTGCCGTCGAATTTCTTCGCCGTCGTCAGCCTGCGCCAAGCCGCCGAGATGCTGGTTCAGATCCACAACGACACCGAAACCGCCGCGCAGTGTCGGGCGCTGGCCGGCGAAGTCGAGCGGGCGCTGCGGCAGTACGCCGTCGTCCGCCACGCCTCCTTCGGGCGCGTCTATGCCTACGAGGTGGATGGCTACGGGAATTCCTATTGCATCGATGACAGCAACGTCCCCAGTCTGCTGTCGCTGACCTACATCGACGCCGTCCCGCCGGGCAGCCCGATTTATCAAAACACCCGCCACTTCCTGTTGTCCGGCGGCAACCCGTATTACTTCAAAGGCACGGCGGCCGAAGGGCCGGGCGGGCCGCACGCCGGCCTGGACATGATCTGGCCGCTGGGCATCATCCTGCGCGCGATGACCAGCACGAGCGATCGGGAAATCCGCCTCTGCCTGGAGACACTTCAACACACCCACGCCGGCACCGGTTTCATGCATGAGTCCTTCAACAAGGATGACCCGAAGAAGTTCACCCGCGGCTGGTTTGCCTGGGCCAACACGGCGTTCGGCGAATTGATCCTCAAAGTCCGCCGGGAACGGCCGCGCCTGCTGGACTAGCGCCCGGCGGGGAGGGATTGCCAACTGCGGCACGCCGCCTATCCTGCGGGCGGCCATCCGAACCGCCGAGTTCAAATGAAACGCCTCGTGCTTGCCTGCGTCGGTGTCGGCGCCGCCCTTGCCGTGATCTCCGCGGACGCGGCCGTCGCGCCTCGAACGGCCCGTCCGAACCTGGTCTTTATTCTCGCCGACGACCTCGGCTGGCGGGACCTGGGGTGCTACGGCAGCACGTTTTATGAAACTCCGAATCTGGACCGGCTCGCGGCCAAAGGCATGCGGTTCACCGACGCCTACGCGGCCTGCTCCGTCTGCTCGCCGACGCGCGCCAGCATCCTCACCGGAAAATATCCGGCGCGGTTGCACCTCACGGATTGGCTGCCGGGCCGGCCCGACCGGCCGGACCAGAAGCTCAACCGGCCCGTCATTTTGCCGCATCTGCCGCTGGAGGAAGTCACCATCGCCGAGGCGCTCAAGGACGCGGGGTACCGGACGGCGTTCATCGGCAAGTGGCATCTGGGCGGCCCCGGCTTCTATCCGGACCAGCAGGGCTTCGAGCGGAACCTCGGGGGCTGCGAATTGGGCCATCCGCCATCGTATTTCAGTCCGTACCGGATTCCGACCTTGCCGGACGGGCCGAAGGGCGAGTATCTCACCGACCGGCTCACCGGGGAGGCGTTGAAGTTCATCGAGGCCAACCGGGACCGGCCCTTCCTTCTTTACCTCGCGCATTACGCCGTCCACAACCCGCAGCAGGCCAAAGCGGACTTGATCGGGAAATACCGGGCGAAGGTTGCCAAGCTGCCGCCGGCCAGCGAACCGGAGTTCCGGCCGGAGGGGAGACACCAGACGCGCCAAATCCAAAATCAGCCGGTGTACGCGGCGATGGTGCAGAGCCTCGATGAAAGCGTGGGGCGCGTCCTGGACAAACTCGCGGCGTTGGGCCTGGAGGAGAACACCATCGTGGTGTTCACCTCGGACAACGGCGGGCTTTCCACGGCGGAAGGTTCACCCACCGCCAACGCGCCGCTCCGCGCCGGCAAGGGCTGGTCCTACGAGGGCGGGGTCCGCGAACCGCTCCTCGTCCGCTGGCCGGGCGTCACGCCGCCCGGCAGCGTTTGCCGCGCGCCGGTGATGAGCACGGACTACTACCCCACCCTGCTCGAAATGGCCCGACTGCCATTGCGCCCGCGGCAGCACCGGGACGGCGTGAGCTTGGTGCCGCTGCTCCAAGGCGGCACGCTCCCGGAACGCCCGCTGTTCTGGCACTACCCGCATTACAGCAATCAGGGCGGCGGTCCGAGCGGCGCCATCCGGCTGGGCGACTTCAAACTCATCGAGTGGTTTGAAGACATGCGCGTCGAATTGTTCAACCTCCAGGACGACTTGGGCGAACAGCACGATCTGGCCGCCCGGATGCCGGAGAAGGTCGCTGCTTTGCGCCAACAACTCCACGACTGGCGCCGCCGCGTCGCTGCCCAGATGCCGACGCCCAATCCGAATTATCGGCCCGGGTCCGCTGAGACGAAACCGGGCGGCCCGATGAAGTGAAAAGACCTACGATGAAAGCTCTCCTGACAAAACTTCTTTCCCCGCTCCTCCTGGCCGCCGGGTTTGGCCTCGCGACGGATGCGACCGCGGCGCCGCGGCCCCCGAACATCGTCATCATCCTCGCCGACGACCTGGGCTACGGCGACCTCGGCTGCTACGGCCATCCGTCCATTCGCACGCCCAATCTGGACCGCATGGCCGCCGAAGGGATGCGGTTCACGGACTTTTATTCCGCCGCCGAGGTCTGCACGCCCAGCCGCGCCGCGCTGCTCACCGGGCGCTATCCGATCCGCAGCGGCATGTGCCACGACCGCTACCGCGTCCTCCGGCGGCAAGCGGCCGGCGGCCTGCCGGCCAGCGAAATCACCATTGCCCAGGCGCTCAAAACACGCGGCTACGCCACGGCCTGCCTCGGCAAGTGGCATCTCGGCAACTACATGAACGACCCGGCCCACAACCCGCGCCGGCACGGGTTCGATTACTACTTCGGCCTGCCGCACTCGAACGACATGAACCCGACGCCCGCGGCCCCGCCCGGCGCCACCCGCCGGCTCGACCAGCGCGCCGAGTGGTGGGCCGCGCCGCTCTTCCGCAACGAGGAACTCATCGAGTGCCCCGCCGACCAAACCACGCTGACGCGCCGCTACACCGAGGAGGCGGTGAAATTCATCCACGAGCACAAGCGCGGGCCGTTCTTCCTGTATCTCGCCCACACCTTTCCGCACGTCCCGCTGTTCGCGTCGGGCCAGTTCCGCCGCACCAGCCGGCGCGGACTCTACGGCGACGTGGTGGAGGAAGTGGACTGGAGCGTGGGCCGGGTGCGCGCCGCGCTCCAGAAGGAAGGGCTGGCGAAAAACACCTTGGTCTTCTTCACCAGCGACAACGGTCCGTGGCTCATTCAGGGCGAGGCTGGCGGTTCGGCCGGTCCGTTGCGCGAGGGCAAGGGTTCCACCTGGGAAGGCGGCATGCGCGAACCCGGCATCGCCTGGTGGCCGGGCCGCGTCCAGGCCGGCGTGGTCAACCACGAACTCGCCTGCACGATGGACCTGTTCACCACCGCGCTCAAGCTGGCCGGGGCCGAAGTGCCGCAGGACCGCGTCATTGACGGCGTGGACATGACGCCGCTGCTGTTCGGCACCGGGCCGGATCAGCGCGAGGTCTTCTTTTACTATCGCGGCACGCGGCTCTACGCCGTGCGCAAAGGGCCGTTCAAAGCGCATTACCTCACGCAGTCCGCCTACGGCCCGGATCGCCCCGTGCCGCACGACCCGCCGCTGCTGTTCGACCTGCCCCACGATCCCTCGGAGCGGTTCGACGTGGCCACGAATTACCCGGACGTGCTGGCGGACCTCGCGCGGGAAGTCGAGCGCCACCGGGCGACCGTCTCGCCGGTGAGGTCGCAGCTTGAGGACGTGGTGAAGGAAGCCGCGCCTTGAGAGCGCGCGCCGCGCAGCCAATGCCGCCGCCAAAAACGCCCCAAAATGCGGCTTGTCAAGCCCAGCAAACCGGCGGAACCTCCCATCCATGAGCCGCCCTAGCGAGTTGACTTCAGGACAACGAGTCCCGGCCAATAAATACTGGTAGGCGGCTTATGTCATTCGAGCCGATAGCATGGAAGATTTACTGTCCGGAGTGTGGGCAGCGGAAGATAAGCAAGGCGGCTGATGGCAGTTTTGGTTGCCCGGAGTGCGGTTGTGAGTTCCGCCACAACTGGAAGTCGTGGATTATTGCTGGCACGCCGTTTTGCGTGCTCGTGCTGGTCGTCATGCTGGATGTTTTGTCGGTGATTTCAGTGTCCAGAGCCACGGTCACTATTCTGGTCGTGGTGAGCATGGTCATCGGATTCTTTTCGCCAGATTTTTATCGAGTTGTGAAGCACGGCCATTTGCCAGAAGATTCAGTAGATGAGAACGACGCTGCCTAATAAGTCGCCGGAGCCAACCGCCGTTGGCGCTGGCAGTTCCGCTATCGCGGTTCACGTCGCAGGTCGGCGGTGGCTCAGCTTTCTACGTTATGCGGAGGGTTGCGGGATGGGCTTTTGTGGTTCCGGAGCGCGAGTGGAAAGCGCGCCATTTGACTTGGTCGGGGGGCGTGGCTACACGTCCTGGGATGGGTCTCCATCCTTGCGGGTTCGAATCCCGCCCGGAACCTCCCATCCATGAGCCGCCCTGCGCGTTGACTTCGGGCCAGCGAGTCGCGCGCTTCGAGTTATGAAACCAAGAGACATCTTTAAGATCATCGTCGCAACGGTAGGTTTGATTGGCTTCGGCTACGGCGTGATTTTTTTGATAGATGGCTTATTGTTTGCGTTTGGGCTTTGTCAGATGCAACACAGCCAGCCAGCATATTATGCGGTGCGAGGTGTGATTGAGATGATAGTTGGTGTCATGTTAATGAAAGGCATTCCGCCGTTTGTAGATTTAGCTTTTCCACCAGACGAGCCAACGAAAGATGAGCATAATAAGACTAACCCTGATACATAACAAGACGCCGGAGCCAACCGCCGTTGGCGCGGTCAGTTCCGCTGTCGCGGCTCACGTCGCCGGACGACGGTGGCTCAGCTTTCCACGTTCACCATGAAAACAAACCTCACGCGTCGTCACTTCCTCCAAACCCACCTGACCGCCGCGCTGGCGGCCTCGGCCTTCCCCTCGATCATCCCGGCCTCGGCGCTGGGCGGCAACGGGACCGTGGCCGCGGGCAGCCGCATCACCGTCGGCTGCATCGGCAACGGTCCGCAGGGCCGGGGCGACCTGGGCGGCTTTCTCGGCCAAGCGGACGCGCAGGTGGTCGCCGTCTGCGACGTGAAGAAGGACCAGCTTGAACTGGCGCAGAAGCAGGTCAACGACCGCTACCAGAACCACGATTGCGCCACCTACGGCGACTTCCGCGAAGTGCTCGCCCGCCAGGACATCGATGCGGTGCTGATCGCCACGCCCGATCACTGGCACGTCCCGGTGGCCATCGCCGCGGCCAAGGCGGGCAAGGACATGTATCTCGAAAAGCCCATGGGCCTCACGCTCGCCGAGGACCAGATGCTCCGGAAGATCGTGCGGCAGAAGCGGCGCGTCTTCCAATTCGGTACCCAGCAGCGCTCCAGCCGCGAGTTTCTCCAAGCCTGCGAATTGGTCCGCAACGGCCGCCTCGGCAAACTCAAACACATCAACGTCTGGTGTTCCGCCAGCCACCCCGGCGGCTCGACCACGCCGGCCCCCGTGCCCGACACGATCAACTACGACTTCTGGCTCGGTCCCGCGCCCTACACGCCGTACACGGTGGACAAATGCGCGGCGGACGGCAAGACGTGGTGGTTCAACTACGATTACGCCCTGGGCTTCATTGCCGGCTGGGGCGTGCATCCGCTCGACATCGCGCTGTGGGGGCATCCGGCGGTGCTGCGGGGAACGCTGGAGGTGGAGGGCCAGGCCATTTTCCCGAAGGAGGGCGCGTGCAACACCGGCGTCGCCTGGGATGTCCACTTCACGTTCGCCGATGGCGTGACGATGACCTACCGCGGCACCCGGAACGGTTACGACGAGGTCACCGAGATGAATAACTTCGCGGCGTGGGACCAGAAGTACGGCAAGATCGCCGATCACGGCACGGCGTTTGAAGGCACCGACGGCTGGGTGGAGGTCCATCGGGGCGGACTGCGCACGTCGCCGGAGCACCTCGCCCAGGAAGCCATCGGCCCGACGGGAACCCGCCTGATGCGCAGTCCGCATCACGTCCGCAATTTCCTCGATGGCGTGAAGCGCCGCGGGCCGACGGTTTGCCCCATCGACGAAGCCGTCAAGGCCGACACGCTCTGCCACCTCAGCGACATCGCCACCCGGCTCAACCGCAAGCTCCGGTGGAACGCCGACCAGGAGAAGTTCATCGGCGACGACGAGGCCAACCGACGGCTCGCCCTGCGGCCGATGCGGCCGCCGTGGCAGCTCGGTTAAGTCGGGCGCCGGCACGAGGACGAACGCGGCGCGCGCCGTGCCCCGGCGGACAAAGGAATTGCTCGTTAGCGGGCGGTGCCTCATTTTGCCGCCGTGAGAGTTGTGACTTCCGCCGCCGCGATGCAGCGGCTGGCCCAACGCTGGCGCCGGCAGGGCCTCCGCGTCGCTCTGGTGCCTACGATGGGCTATCTGCACGCCGGACACGTGAGTCTGGTGCGCCGGGCCCGACGCCTCATCGGGCCGCGGGGGCGGACGGTCGTCAGCATCTACGTCAACCCGACGCAGTTCGGCCCGAACGAGGATTTCGCCAAGTATCCGCGAGACTTGAAGCGTGACCTGGCACTGTGCCGGAAGGGAGGCGTGGCGGTTGTCTTCGCGCCGGACGACCGCGGGATGTATCCGCGAATCGGAGGCGCGCCGTTCAGCACGTTCGTTGCGGAGGAAGCGCTGTCGCGCCCGATGGAAGGCCAGGCGCGGCCCGGTCATTTTCGCGGCGTGACGACGGTGGTCGCCAAG